>NZ_JBPPGJ010000001.1:0-522921 GCF_051594765.1 Oryzibacillus soli | reverse complement strand
CATCGACATCAACCGGGCAGCGTCGGAGCTGTACGATGCCGGCCAGGCCTTCGTCGGGCTGATCCGCAAGCAGCTGCAGGAGCTATTGGTCGACAATACGGACGATGCGGTCCGGCGGTATTTTGAAAAGCAGAACCGGATACACCTGGAGAAGATGGTCGGGCGCCTGGCGGGAAGAAGGGATCCGGCGTGAAGTGCAGCATACCGGGATGCCAAGAGCATGGCCTGATGGAATTCAGTATGTTACCGGTCTGCTTGCAACATTCGGGGCAGCTGATCAAAGAGACTGACGAGTATTACGGGAGGAAGCGGAAGGACCGCCCGCTATACGCCCAGATAGCGCCGATGATCCGGCACAGCCGTCGGTACAGCAAGCAAGGTGAGCTGATGCGGATCCAGAAGCTCGCGGTCCGCCGGCGGCGCTGATTAAACTCAATGAATAGGTGGTGTCCATCATGGCTGGGAAATCAATCTATTTCTCCGAGGATGAACTTTGGTGGATTTTATGGTCAATGCAAAATCAGGACGCTTTTGAGGGTAACGAAAAATTCGAGAAAGCTAATCAGACTATAGCAAAGAAAGTGCAAAAGGCGCTTGATGACGTATCAAATTGAATAACGAGGATCATGGGAGGTAGACCATGGATAGATCTGGTGTTGCACTCATCATTTTTTGGATGTTCCTTGGAATTGCGATTTTGCTAAAAATCGGGCGTAAGTAGTTTCACGAATACACCGGAGGTGAAGCCTCTATGGGGGATTTGTCGGCCCTTAGGGAGAACATATGTGCGGGTTGCCCCGGCACCGTGTGGGGGGAAAGTGCCCGGTGCCGGGTCCACGGCTGTCACATCGGCCACGTTACGGCCTGTTACGAGTGGGACCACCATGAAGAGTTGGAGCAGAAACGGAGCATCGATCTCGCCTCCTTCCTTCTCCAGCAGATGGAGGCCGACATCAAGTCCTACACGTGGAATCGGCAGAAGATTCAAGACCTGGAGGAGCAGCTGGCCCGGATGGATGGAGAGATCGACGGAGGGCCGGCGTCCTCCTTGGTGGCCAAGTACGGCATTGAGGCCACGTTGCCGCCCAGCACGGCACCGGACGAAGAAGACGATGAGCGGTACATCCAAATGGTGACCCGGCTGCGGGAACTGCGGGAACGGGTGGATCGGGTCGATCGTGCCGCGGCAGTGATCACGGATCCGCGGGAGCAGGTTGTGCTGCAGGGGCTCCTGATGGGGCTGAAGATGACAGACATCGCCTTGCGGGCTGGTATAAAAAGACGTTGGGCAAATGAGATCAAGAACCGTGTTCTCAGACAAATGATCGGTGCAAGTGCCAGATGAAAATCGGAAGAGTGGAGGTCCAAGGTAAGTAAACAGGCCCTCCACTCATAACATATACGGGTGATGTCTTTATGGGAAAAGGATTCAAAATCCGCTATGTCCCTTGCGAAGGGAACCTTAGTGAAATAGTGCAGGATTTGGTTAAGGAAAAAGTATCCAGAGTCTTGTCTAAGCACCAGGTTTCTGGGTATAATGACGCTATAATAAGACATTATGTAACAGGGGTAATGTGTAATGAAGGAAAACAAGGTCGCAATATATGTCCGGGTATCAACGACGAAAGAATCGCAGAAGGATAGCCCAGAGCATCAGTTAGCAGCGTGTCACGCTTATGCGCAGGAACATGGGTTGGAAGTCGTAAGGGTGTATGAGGACCGCGACAGTGGTACGTCGATCATGGGGCGGCCCGACGTACAAAGGATGGTCAAAGAAGCGCAGACTGGCGCTTTTGGGGTCATCCTTTTTTCTTCCCTGTCCCGGTTTTCCCGTGATGTCCTGGATTCAATAAGCTTGAAACGCATGATCGTCAACGCTTTAAGTATCCGCTTAATCTCAATCGAAGACTTTTTCGATTCGGCGAAAGAGGACAACGAGATGCTATTTGGCATTGTATCTGTGGTCAATCAGAAACTTAGCGAACAAACCAGCACCGCTTCTAAGCGTGGAATCCGACAATCAGCCATTAGGGGTAACTATACCGGAAGTATCGCACCTTACGGTTATAAGAAGGCGGTAATCGATAACCGGAAAACCCTTGTAATAGATCATGAGCGAGCAGAGATTGTAAAGATGATCTTCGACATGTACGTGAATCGGAAGATGGGTGAGAAGGCCATCGTCAATTCCCTTAACGGTTCTGATGGTATGGAACCTGTTCCGTCCTACAAGGGAGGGGTATGGGGGATAACTAGCGTGCAGAGAATTCTCCAAAACGAGGCATACACAGGGGAGAATGTGTTCGGAAAGTACGAAACGGCAAAAATATACAATGACCTGAATAACATGTCGGATCGAAAGAAGAAACTTGTTCAACGCAAAAAGGAAACCTGGGAGAGATCGACAACAAAAACCCATGAAGCCATTGTCAGTGATGAGATCTTCCAAAGGGCACAAGAGATTCGATTGATCCGCGGCGGCGGGCAACGGGGCGGTCGTAAGGCTTATGTGAACGTATTTGCCAAAATGGTATTCTGCGAACACTGTGGATCAGCAATGGTTACCATGAAGTCTGGAAAGAAGAACAAGGAATATCGTTACCTGATGTGTAGTAAGCGACGGCGTCAAGGTGAGGCCGGTTGTGCCAACGGTAATTGGATTCCGTATCAACCCTTCAGGGACGAAGTTATTTCTTGGGTCGTTACCAAACTCAGGAGCCTGATTGATCCCAAGAAGGGGACTGACGAGTTGTTGAAGAAAATATCCGTTTCTAGTCATGATTATGAGAAGGATATATCGAGGTACAAGAAAGCGATAGAGGATAATCGTAGGCTATTGTTTGCAATCCGCAGGCAGCATATGCTTGAAGAGATAAGCCCCGAACAATACGAGTTCGAGAAGGAACAATACGAAACTGAGATTAACCTTCTCACAAATCGGCTTACTCAAGCCCAACATGATCATGAACAGCAACAGGATACAACGGCTCTTCGGAAAGAAATATCCGCCGCTGTAGAAGAGTTGCTGCAACTCGAGAACTACGAGGACACTGATAAAGTACGGTTGATCCTAAGCCGGCTTATCAAGAGAGTGAACATCGATTCCGAAGGCCAAGTCGATGTGTTTACCCCATTAGGTCAATTGGACGCTGTTAAATAAACGGCGTCTTTTTACGTGTTTGAATACACATTTCGAACGTCATGCAAAAATTGAACGTTAAAGGTCGTTCACAAGCGGTTGTCGAGCTGATCAAGCTTGGGGAATTGAAGATTTGATCATCGTCTCGAGCATTCCACCCACTGGCCTTCGTCCCGTCTGACCGAAAAGACGAGACGAAGGCTTTTTTTGCGCTTGTAAGCGGTTCGCGCGTCGGATGCACGGCCAACCGGGTGATCTGCATCACAAATTGGACACATTCCCTATGGTAAGGTTAGGTCGACCATCAACCATAGACCAACAGGGAATGAGGGAATCAGCGTGTCCATCCTGCCAGACAAAAACGAGCTCGGCTTCTACGAGATCCGGCTGGAATCCATCGGCGGCCTGGGGGCCAACCTGGCCGGCAAGATGCTGGCCGAGACCGGCGTCATCGGCTTGGGCCTGAACGGCTCCAACTTCGCGAGCTACGGCTCCGAGAAGAAGGGCTCCCCCGTGAAGAGCTTCATCCGGTTCTGCGAGCCGGGCGTAGAGATCCGGGATCACAGCCCCATCGAACAGCCCCATGTCATCGGGGTGTTCCATGAAGCGTTATACAAATCCGTGGACGTGGTGAACGGGCTGCGACCCGGCGGCATCGTCCTCGTCAATTCCATCCGGGAGTTCGGCGACGTCGCCCGGGATCTCCGGATGACCCGGGGGACACTGGCCATCGTCGACGCCTTGAAGATCGCCGTGGAGGAGAAGACCAAGGTCAACACGGCCATGCTGGGCGCCCTATTCCGGATCTGCTCGTTCCTGGATCCGGAGGCCATGCGGACTGTCATTCGCAAGACGTTCGAGAAGAAGAGCCCCCAGCTGGTGGAGTCCAACCTCCGCACCTTCAACCGGGGCTACGAAGAGGTCCGCTTCCAGACCCTGGAGGGGGATGGCAGCGGCGAAACGGAATTCCGGCGGGCCGAACCCATGCTGGGGTACCTGACGCAGGAGCCGGGCGGCATTCTGACCGTCACGGCCAACAGCGTTCTGAAGGATCTGAGCGGCTCCCGCCAAGGCTATCTGCCGGAATGGCACAGCGACAAGTGCATTCACTGTGCGGCCTGCGACACCGTGTGCCCGGACCTGTGCTTCGTCTGGGAGAAGGGAGCCGACAAGCGCGGCAACCCGCAGATGTTCCTGCAGGGCATCGACTATCAATACTGCAAGGGCTGCCTGAAATGTGTGGAGGCTTGTCCGACCGAAGCCTTGACCGAGCTGCTCGAGGCGAACCAATACGCGGAACGCAACCGGGTTCCGCAGCATTTTGCATACTTGACCACCAAGGGGGAGATCTAAATGGCGCTGCAAGAACAAGACCTGAAGAACGGATCTCAGCCTGCGGATCAGAAGTCCGTCTTCGAATCCGGCAATGAAATGGCGGCCATGGCGGCAGCCCAGATCAATTACCACCTGATGGGCTACTTCCCCATCACGCCTTCCACAGAGATCGCTCAGTACCTGGACATGATGCGCGTCCGGGGCGAGCATGACATCCGCTTGATTCCCGCTGACGGCGAGCACGGCTCGGCAGGCATCTGCTACGGGGCTGCCGCAGCAGGGGCACGCGTGTTCAATGCGACCAGCGCCAACGGCTTCCTCTATATGATCGAGCAGCTGCCGGTTCAGGCGGGAACCCGGTTCCCCATGGTCATGAACCTGGTGACCCGTGCCGTCAGCGGCCCCTTGGACATTCGAGGGGACCATTCGGACTTGTACTATGGCCTGAATACCGGCTGGGTGATCCTGACCGCCCGTTCGCCGCAAGCCGTCTATGATATGAACATTATGGCGCTGCGTGTGGCGGAGCATCCGGATGTCCGGTTGCCCGTGATCGTGGCTTATGACGGCTTCTTCACCTCCCACCAGAAGCGCAAGGTCCAGGTGTTTACCGACCGGGGTACGGTGCAGCGCTTCGTCGGCGAACAGCCGCCGGCCGCCCCCCACGTGTTGGACGTGAACCACCCCATCGTCGTCGGAGCCTACATGAACGGGGACGATCTGGTTAACAACCATTACCAGCAGTCCAATGCCATGCTCCGGGCCGGCGAGGTGTTCCAGGAGGTGGCAGCGGAATACGCCGTCATCTCCGGACGCCGCTACAGCGCCTTGGAGCTGTACCGGATGGAGGATGCGGAGGTGGCGCTGTTCCTCCTGAACTCCGCTGCCGAATCCGCCAAGGACACGGTGGACAAGCTGCGGGAGCAGGGTATCAAGGCCGGCGTGATCAGCCCGAACATCATCCGTCCGTTCCCGGCGGCCGAGATCCGCGAAGCGCTGCGGAACGTCAAGGCCGTGCTGGTTGGCGAGCGGGCCGATTCCTACGGCGCCAACGGGGCCAATCTGACCCACGAGGTGAAATCGGCGGTCCAGGAGCTGCGCGGGGGACAGCCTATCGTGCTGTCGCGGATTTTCGGCATGGGCGGCAAGGACTTCTATGCGGATGACGCGGAAGCCTTCTTCCGTCTTGCCATCGATGCGATGGAGAAAGGGGCGGCCGAGAAGCCCTTCGATTACTACGGCCAGACCCCGGGCGACCCGGACAAGAAGCTGGCGCCGGTCATCGCTCCCATGCACGGAGACACCTTCAACTCCGGATTGATTCAGGTGAAGAAGGACGAGGAGACGGGCAAGCTGTCCGTCAAGGTTCCGCCGCTGCGGGCGCTGACCGGCAAGCCCAAGCGGATCGCGGCAGGCCATGGGGCATGCCCGGGCTGCGGGATATTCCCTGCGCTGGAGCTGTTCTTCAAGGGCATCGAGGGCAATGTGGTGACGCTGTTCCACACGGGCTGCGCCTACATCACGACCACCGGTTACCCGTATAATTCGCACAAGCAGAGCTTCATCCACAACCTGTTCCAAAATGGTCCGGCCACCCTGTCGGGCACGGTGGAGGCGTTCTTCGAGCGCAAGCGGCGCGGCGAGATCGACGTGCCGGAGGACTTCACCTTCGTCATGATTACCGGTGACGGCGGCATGGACATCGGCATGGGCTCCGCCATCGGCACGGCGCTCCGGAACCATAACATGATCATCCTCGAGTACGACAACGAGGGGTATATGAACACAGGGGCCCAGCTCTCCTACTCGACGCCGATCGGGCATATGACGAGCACCTCGGGCGTCGGCAAGAAGCAGCAGGGCAAGCCGTTCCACCATAAGGACACGCCCCAGATCATGGCGGCTACCCACATTCCGTACGTGTTCACCGGCACGGAGGCGTTCCCGCAGGATCTGGTGACCAAGGCGGCCAAGGCCCAATGGTACGCCCAGAATGAAGGCCTGGTATATGGCAAGCTGCTGATCACCTGCCCGCTGAACTGGAAGTCCGACGACCGGGACGGCGAGAAGATCGTGCACGCGGCCGTGGACTCCTGCTTCTTCCCCCTCTACGAGGTGGAGCACGGCCAGACCCGCATCACCTATGATCCGGACGCCCGCAGCAAGCGGGTGCCGCTGACCGAATGGCTGAAGCACATGGGCAAGTCCAAGCACCTGCTTCGGGAGGACAACCATGCCCTCCTGATGGAGTTCGAGCGCGAGGTGGAGCGCCGCTGGTCGATCTTGAAGGCCAAGCACGAGCATCCGCTGCTGTAAGAAGATAAGGGCTGCCCAGGCAGCCCTTTTATTTTTACCTAGCGGCCGCATGTGTGACATACATCACTAGACGCTCTCCCGGGTGTGGTAAGGTGAAGACAGGATGTACAGGACCATTCACAACATATCGGGAGGGCATAAGCATGGAGCAGCAAGGGTTTACATACGGAGATATGAAGCGCATCGACCGCAAGGAATTGGGTGATCAGGTTCCCTTGGAGCTGTTCCGGACCATCCGGCTGATCGGCATGTACCAGGCGCTGCCTATGGGCGGGAAGGGAACGACCGTCACCATCGGACGGAAGATCGGCGAGACTATGCCGGCCGAGACCGTGGAGGAGCTGCTTGCGCTGTTCCGGGAGCTGAAGATCGGCATTCCGTCCATCGTGCACCGGGAGGAGAGCCTGCTCCGGATCGCCGTGGAGGACTGCTTCTGCAAGGGGCTGCCGGTTCTGGAGGAGAAGCTGGTCTGTGACCTGGAGGGTGCCATCCTGGAGGGCGCGCTGCGGAAGATCCTGAACCGTCCCGTTCAAGTCCGGGAGATCAAATGCAATGTATGCGGGGACGAGCATTGCGAATACGAGGTGCGGCTGCTGTAAGGCCCCGGGTCCAGGGGGCCGCCCCTTTTTTGACAGAGCCTTTGCTTCCCGTAGGCCGGGAGACAAAGGCTCTTCGTCATCCGCTCTTCCGGAACATTCGTTCTTATGGTACGATAGCCGTAAGGAAAGAACGGAAAGAGGAGTACGATAGGATGCTTTCTGTGTATGATTTGACCGTGGAGGAGCGGGACCGGCTTTTGGCGCTCTTGAATCCGGAGCAGCGCCGGTTCGCGGACGAGATGATGGTGCGGGGGCGCAAGACCCAATTCGCCCGGATCATGGCTTCCCGCAAGGGAGCCCATATTCCGGAGGATGCCAGCTTCGAGGAGATCGAGATGCTGGTGGACGATTGGATCTATCTGCGCTACGAGGATGCGGGCGAAGTGACCGATGCGCTGAAGTGCGACTGCGGCCGGTCGCTAAGGTATGCCCACACCGTCAAGAATCTGAAGACGGGGCAGACCCATACCTTCGGCATTACGCACCTGGAGCTCCATACGGGCATCGATGCCAAGGTGGTGGCCCAGATCAAGGACTGCTTCGAGGCCATCGATTTCGAGCTGCACGAGATTCTGTCGAAGATGCGGGACGGGTGGACTCCGGAGCGGGCCATCGGGGACATCCCGTCCGGGCTGGCGCTGCCGGGAGACATCTCCCGGCACCTGGAGCTGGGTCTGCCGCTTCTGGACCGTCAGACGCTCCGGCTGAAGCGGCTGATCCGCCAGCATCTGACGGTCTCGCCCCCTATCCGTCCCCGGGTGGCGGCGGCGCTGCGGCAGTCCGCTTCCTCGCCGCCGGCCCCGGAGACGCCGGCTCCCAAGAAGAGGAAGGAGCCCGAATTCGGGCAGGTAGCCTTCGACTTGTTCGGAGAGGCGGATCTGTTCGGAGATGGGGGCGGGGAGCCCCCGCTTCCGGAACCGCCGCCGGAGGAAGCGCAGGGGCAGGATGACGGCACGGTTCCGTTCGGGGCATTCCCGGAGACATCTGCTCCCGCATCATCCATGGGCGGGCAGCGGTCAACATCGCTCTTGAGCCTGGAGGTCCGGCTGCAATCCGCCGTGCGCCAGGCTTTGCGCCAGGGCATGCAGAGCGCCAGGGTGATCTCCGAGCTCTTGATCTCCTCCTATGGAGGGGATGACAGGCGCTACTCTACCGGCAAGCCCTACCTTTATACGGCGGTTTGCTCCTTCCTGGACGAATTGGCCGCTGCGGGTGAAATGGTGCTCCTGGAGCGGGACCAGAACGACAGGACCTACTCCCTGCCGGACCGGCTAACAGGCTCCCAAGAGTAAAGTGCTTCATGACGATACGAATCCTATTAAGGAGGCGAAGAAGCTGACTCAAGGCTGGATCATCGATTTGGAAGGAACGCTGGTACACCGGGGAGCCCCCTGCCCGGAAGCGGTCCGGTTCATGAACCGGCTCCGATTCCGCGACATCCCGTTCCGTGTGGTCACCAACGCCGTAGGCCGTTCGGCAGAGGAGCT
This sequence comes from Oryzibacillus soli, assembly GCF_051594765.1. Classification (NCBI taxonomy): domain Bacteria; kingdom Bacillati; phylum Bacillota; class Bacilli; order Caryophanales; family Paenibacillaceae; genus Oryzibacillus; species Oryzibacillus soli. Next base: position 514,045 of record NZ_JBPPGJ010000001.1, on the reverse strand, counting down.
GGCCGGCATGCTTCAGAGCTGGGGGATGCCGGTGCTTCCCGGCGAAGTCCTGACCCCAGTGCATATTCTGGACCGGTATCTGAGCATCCGGCGCACGGCCTCCTACTTGTTCGTCGGCCCGGAGCGGATCCGCAGCAGGCTTAGCATCCAGCCCCAGCTGCCGTGCAGCGGCACTCCGGAGTATGTGGTGCTGTGCGATTTCGAAGGGATTCCCTTCGGCTATGCAGAGCTGAACCGGATCTTCGAGATGCTTCACAAGGGAGCGAAGCTCCTCACGCTGAGCAGCTCGCCCTTTTATTGGTCAGACCGTGGCCCGAAGCTCGATACCGGGGCCTTCTGCCGGCTGTTCGAGAGCGCCTCCGGGCAGGAAGCGATGGTGCTGGGGAAGCCGTCCCCGCTCATGTACGAAGCCGTGCTTGGCGAGTTGGGCTTACGGGCACAGGAGGTCACCGCCATCGGGGACGACGTTCTGACGGACATCGCCGGAGCTGCCGAAGCGGGAATCCGGAACTGTCTTGTCCGGTCGGGTAAGTACCAGCCTGGGGACGAGGACCGGATCCGGCCGGACCGGACCGTGAACACCGTGCTGGAAGCACTGGAAGACTAGGAGCCAACAGGAAGCTCCGGGCGCAACGGAACGCCCCTGCTTAACGGACAACAGCCCGTTCCCCGCTATACGCAGGGGGACGGGCTGTTGTTGTTGTCACATACCAGGGGCAGACGGACCGTGAAGACCGTTCCGCAGCCGGGCCGGCTGGATACCTCCAGCAAGCCGTCATGCTCTTTGATTATGTTCCGGCACACCATCAGCCCTAACCCGGTTCCGCCGGACTTGGTGGTGAAGAACGGGCGGCCCAGGTTCTCGATCTGCTCCTTGGGGATGCCGCTGCCTTGGTCCTCGACGGTCAGAACGGCATAGCCTTCCTCCCGCATGGAGCGAACGAAGATCTTCCCTCCATCCGGCATGGCTTCCACCGCATTCTTGATCAGGTTGATGAGCAGCTGCTTCAGCTGGTTCTCATCCCCCATGATCCGAAGCCGTTCGGCATATAACAGCTCGATGGACACGTTCATCATATGCGCCTGGCTCTCCATCAGCCCGGTGACCTGCTCCAGAATGGCCGGCAGACTCAGCACCTTCTTATCGACGGTCTGCGGCTTGCCGAGGTACAGCATCTCCTGGGCGATGCTGTTGATCCGCTCCAGCTCCACCTCCATGATCTGCAGATACCGGTCGGTGGCACCCTGTTGCCGCATCAGCTTGATGAAGCCCTTCAGGGAAGTCAGCGGGTTGCGGATCTCATGGGCGACGGAGGCGGCGATCTGCCCGGCGATGTTCAGCTTCTCGGACTGGAGCAGCATCTCTTGGGCGCGCTTGCGCTCGGTGATGTTCCGGATGATCAGCTTGATCATCCGTTTGTTCCCAAGTACGGTGGGAACCCCCAGAACCTCGCAGTGGAGCCGGTTGCCCTTCAGGGTGAACCATTCCTCCTCGATCAGCTCGGCAACCCGGTGATCCTCCAGCACGCTCCTGCACCGCTCCCTGCACCCGGCATGATGCCGGGAATGCAGCAGGTTCTCGTAAGGCATGCCGATCAGCTGCTCCGGTCCGTCCGCCTCGAAGAGGTCAAGGCCCGGTTGATTCAGGTAGACCCACTGCGTTCCGTCAATGATGCAGATGGCATCCAGGGAGTGCTCGGTGATGGTTTTGTAGCGTTCCTTGCTTTCGATCAGCTCCGTTACGTCATGGAGCATGACCAGATATCGGGTCTCGGACCGGCGCATATCGGGCTTGGCGCTCAGCATGAGCCAATTGTAGAGGCCGGATTCCTCGTTCCATACGCCTACCAGCTTGTCTCGGACCTCGTGGCCCTCCAGCAGTTCCATCAGGATCCGGTTGTAGTAGATGGGCAGGCGGCTTCCATCCCGGTTGATCATATGCCACTTGTAATGAGGCGGCTTCTTGTCCCGGATCTGTTCCCGGGTCAGCCTTAAGCACCGGCAGGCCGCTTCATTTACGTAGACGACTTCCACCTTGGCGCTCACAATGATAATGCCGACGGGAATGTCGGCCAGAATGTTCGAGGCAAGTTCGTCTTCCCCGAACAGGGGATTCGCGGTATCGCAGGAAGACATGGGGGTTCCATACCAATCTTTGGAGCGCATGGCCATTCGTAACACCTACGCATTCATAAGAAGTGACGACTGAAGTGCAGGAGCTGCGTCCACTGGATGGAAGCGGATCCATATCGTACCACAGATTATTATATAGGGATTGTTCTGCTTTTTATATAGATCCAGCAAAAATATGTATTCCTGCATGAAATAACCCTCCACACCCATGCGAAAGATGGGGGGAGGGCTGTTCATTATGGACGAAGAACGCTCTCGATCCGGTCCAGCTCCTCCGCATGGAAGCCGGTATTGGACAAGGCCGCCACATTCTCCTCGATCTGGCTGGGACGGCTTGCCCCGATCAGTGCGGAGGTGACGCGGCCGCCGCGGAGCACCCATGCCAGAGCCATCTGCGCCAAGGACTGTCCTCTGGCCTGAGCGATCTCCTGAAGCGCCTTCACCTTGGTCAGCGTCGCTTCCGTAATGTCCTTCTCCTTCAGGAACACATTGCGGGTCGCCCGGGAGCCGGAGGGAATGCCCGCGATATACTTGTCGGTCAATAGGCCTTGGGCCAAGGGACAGAAGGCGATGCTGCCGACGCCGCTCTCCTCCAGCACATCCTGCAGGCCGTTCTCGATCCAGCGGTTCAGCATGGAGTACGAAGGCTGGTGAATCAGAAGAGGGGTGCCGAGACTGCGAAGAATGCGAACCGCTTCGGCGGTTTGCTCCGCGTTGTAGTTGGAGATTCCCACGTACAGGGCCTTGCCTTGGCGGACGATATGGTCCAGGGCCGACATGGTTTCCTCCAGAGGGGTTTCCGGGTCGGGACGGTGGTGGTAGAAGATGTCCACATAGTCCAGGCCCATGCGCTTCAAGCTCTGGTCGAGGCTGGAGACCAGATATTTGCGGGAGCCCCAGTCGCCGTATGGACCTTCCCACATGTGGTAACCGGCCTTGCTGGAGATGATGATCTCATCCCGGTAAGGAGCCAGATCGGTGGCCAGCATCCGGCCGAACATCTCCTCGGCGGAGCCCGGAGGCGGTCCGTAGTTGTTCGCCAGGTCGAAATGGGTAATGCCCAGGTCGAAGGCCTTGCGGATCATGGCGCGTCCGTTCTCGAAGGAATCCACGCCGCCGAAGTTGTGCCACAGTCCCAAGGAAATGGCGGGGAGCTTCAGGCCGGAGCGGCCGCACCGGTTGTATGTCATGCTGCTGTAACGTGCAGATTCTGCTTGATAAGGCATGGGGTGATTCCTCCCGCAATCGTAATCGCTTCCTTGGCCATTATAAACAATCCGCTTCCCAACCGAAAGGGCTGAAAACAATGTGACCTACTCACCTTGAAGTAAGCAATGCGGCAATATAGTACGGAAGCATCTGTTAGAATGGAGAAAGGTCCGGTATGATGGAGAATGGCTTGTCCAACTATTCGAACATGGAGCGTGACTGCACATGCACAACCGAGCTGCAAAATGGAGGCGGACCGCAAGCGCGGCGCTCCTGCTGGCTTCCCTCTTCGCGTCCTTATCCACCGAGGCCGAGAACCATTCCGTGACGGCGGCAGCGCAAGTGGTTGGCGATGTCAACGGACTGGACAACACCCCTTCCATAGACGTGAAAGTCCCAAGCGATGAAGAACTCCTTCCCGAGAACCATTTCGTACCTGCGGCATCGCCTGACATGAAGGGCATGGATGGATTAGACGACACCCCATCCGGGGATGAGAAGGCCTCTGACAATGAAGAAGTCCACCCCGAGAGCCATCCCGTGAAGGCGATAGCCCATGCCTTGGGGGGCATGGACGGATATGACTACACCAACTCCATCGACGCCATGGCCGCGAGCTATGAGGCGGGCTTCCGGATGTTCGAGACGGATCTCATCCTGACGAGCGACGGGCGGCTTGCCGCGCGGCATGATTGGGGCGCCTACCTGCAGCCCTCGGAGCCGGAGGAGCTTGCCGACTGCCAGCTTTCTTCAGAGGAGTTCCTTAGCTACAAGATTTACGACCAATACCGTCCGACCCTGCTGGAGGATGTCTTGGAATTCATGGAGAAGCATCCGGATACGGAGCTGATCCTGGACACGAAGAGTCTGGAGGAGGAGGAGGTCCTGCAGAAGTTCAGCCAGATCGTCCGAACGGCGGAGGAGAAGGATTCCGGGCTTCTGGACCGCTTGATACCGGAGATCTACGATCAGGAGATGCTGGATGCCGTGGAGAGCATCCATTCCTTCGACAAGAAGATCTATTCTCCTTATCTGACGGATGATCTGGAGCCGGAGCATGTGGTGGATTTTATGCTGGGGAACGGTCTGACGGATATCGATCTCCAGACTGACGAGGTCAGCTGGCCCTTGATTGAGAGCCTGAAGGACAACGGCTTGGGCTTCTACATTTATACCTGCAACAGCACGGAGGAAGCGGAGGAGTATGCCGGCATGGGAGCGGAGGGCATCATGACCGATTTTCTGGGACCGGACCTATGAGGCATGGCAATCAAGTTGAAGGAAGAGCGGAGGAGAACGTCATGATGCATCAGGATGCCCGGGCTTGGATCGGGGAATGGAATGGAGAGGAGGCGGTGTGGCTGGCCGCAGGTGGGTATGAGGCTGTCCTGCTGCCTAGCGCCGGAGGAAATCTGGTCCGCTTCCGCGAAGTGGAGCGGGATCTCCGGTTCCTGCATGAGCCGACGGAGAAGGAGTGGGAGAGGTTCAGGGAGAAGCCGACCCACTACGGGGTACCAGTGCTGTTTCCGCCGAACCGGCTGGAGGACGGGAAGTTCCCCTGGAACGGCGTCACGTACGCTTTCCCCATCAACAATGCCGCCCACAACAATCACTCCCATGGGTTCCTGCTTCGGGAGACATGGGAGACGCATGATTACGGGACGGTGATGGACACGGCGCACGCGGCGGTAGAGGCCCGGGTGGGACCGGGTCACCCCGCCTATGCTTACTTCCCCCATACCTTCACCTTCCGCATGACGTATACCCTTGGAGCCAACGGCTTGACCCAATTGGTGGAGGTTCACAACCTCGGACAGGAGGAGCTCCCCGTCCTGCTGGGCTTCCATACCTCCATCAACGCGCCGTTCGCACCGGGCAGCAGAGCGGAGGATTATCGGTTCACCTTGAACGTGGGACGCCGGATCGAGATGGGAGAACGGATGCTGCCAACTGGCCGCCTGCTGGAGCTGACCCCCTGGGAGGAAGAAATGAGGAGCGCCGGAGCGGATCCGTTCGCCATGCCGCTGGACCACCATTATACGGCAGAGTCAACGGAAGGCCCCAACCGGATGGAGCTGACGGATAACAGTGCCAAGATCAAGCTGGTGTATGAAACGCACCGTTCCTACAAGCATTGGATGCTCTTCAATAACGGCGCCACCCCCGGCTACTTCTGCCCGGAGCCCCAGACCTGCCGCGTGAACGCCCCCAACCTGGGGCTGTCGAGGGAGGATTCGGGAATGATCGGCGTCCTGCCGGGAGACACCTGGAGTGCGGCCAGCCGTTTGTATCCGGTGGAGCTGTAGCCGGACATGTACCGGCCATCGGCGCATCCGCCAGACGCAAGAAAACCCGCTGTATACCGGCATGCCGGTGTCAGCGGGTTTTGTCGTTCCCGTACGCTGCTGCTTAGCGTTTCAGCAGATCCTCGCGGATCGGAGTGAAGACGTCGAGCAGGGCGGACGGCTCCAGGGCCTTGACGCCATGGCGCGCGCCGCTGGGAATGTAGATCGTCTGTCCTTGGGAGATCACCGTTTCCACGCCTTCGATGGTGAAGGCAATCTTGCCCTTCAGGCAGTAGCTCATCTGCTCATGAACGTGGCTGTGCTGGTAGCCCTCCGCGTCCTGCTCGAAATGAACCTCCATCATCATCAGGCCCCCGTTGGCGTTCAGGATGCAGCGTTTGACGCCGGGTTCCGCATTTTCCCATACTCCGAGATTGCTCATCTGTTCGTCTCCTCACATGAATGGACTTTTGGCCAAAAACAACTCCAACAAGTAGTGTACCATATCTTGTCTAGGCAAGAAAACGTGTGCGTCACAGGGACTTGCCCTTCCGTCAGGAGTCCCCTAATATAACGAATATAGCGGCTGAGCGGTGCAGCGCCGGCCTGAGGTTACGGGAAGGGTGAGAGGATGACGGAAAGTACGGGACATGTGCCGCCAGCCGGGAACGGAACGGAGGACGAGGTGATCGGTGCGGCGGTAAGCGCCTTTTTGGGGAGCACCCCTTATGAGCTGGAGGCGGGACCCAGCGGGATGAACAACATGACCCGGCGGATCCGGGCCGGAGACCATCGATATGTGCTGCGGATCTACAACAGCCATAACGACCCGGCCAAGGCGGCCTTCGAGCATGAAGTGCTGAGGAGACTGGCTCAGCGGGGATTGGGCTTCCGGGTGCCGCAGCCGCTGCCCGCGCCGTCGGGGGAGACGGCGGTGTGCTTGCCGGAGTACGGCAAGCTGGCAGCCCTGTTCGCCTATATTGAGGGACGGCGCCCGGACCTGCTGGTTCCGGCGGAGGCCGAGGCCTTCGGAGCGGCTGCCGCCGAGCTCACGACGGCGATGAAGGAAATCGGCAGCGGGGAATGGGGGGGCGGCTTGGAGCCCCAATATCCGCCGTACTATGAGCTGGGCTCGGCTCATCCCCGCTGCAGTCTGGAGGAGGTGGCCCGGCTCTGCTCCGATCCGCCGGAGGGACTTCATCCCTACCGGGAGGACCTCCGGTTTCTGTCGGGTGAGATTGTACGGATCCGGCTGGAGCTTGCGGCCCTTAAGAAGCTGCCCCATCAGCTGATCCATGGGGACCTGAATGCTACCAACGCCCTGGCCCATCCGGACGGCTCCGTGGCGGCGCTGCTGGATTTTGAGTTCGCGACGATGGACCTACGGGCGATGGAGCCTGCGGTTTGCCTATGGGGACTGGTTCCGGGAGCCTGCAGCGCAATGGAGGAGGAAGCATCCGAGGCGCAGCGTGATGTGTGGGACTCGCTCCGGGCTTTCTGGCGGGGCTTCGGCAGCGGTCCGGAGCTGCTGCCGGAGGAGCGGGCCGCTCTGCCGGTTCTGATGCAGCTTAGAAGTCTGGATGTGTTCATCCATTTCCTCGGGCGTTTCATGGACGGGGTGGATGCCCCGGCCGTGCTGCAGGGCCAGATTCCCGATACGGCGGCCCGCATGAGATGGGTGGCCATGAACCGGGAGAAGCTTCGGTCCTTGCTGGACGGCGTACGGTAGTAGTAAAGAAAGGGACTGCCCCCAGAGCCGGCCTTCGAGGGCCGGTTCCAGGGCTGCAGTCCCTTGTTCTTCATTGGTCGCCGGAGCGGGAAGGGGGCGGCGTATCCCCGTTGTCGCCTGATTCGTCCCACTTCTTGGAATAAGCCTTCCGGGTCACCCACAAGGTGATCCACAGGACGATGGCAACGGACAGGAATGCCCAGAAGAAAGTCCAGGCCATGATGAGCCCTCCTTTTTTGTGGCGTTCGTGAGAATTTTTCTTACATTATATCTCTTCCTATAGAATTTGTCTTCTTTGCCGGGATTCCCATAAGTTACAGGTTTACCGCCTAAATCCCTCCTAGGTAAACTGGGTATAACGGCTGATGCAAGCCGATTCGTGAACGGCGGAGGGTGCATAGTGGGAATGGACATCAAGAAAACCGCATGTTTGGCGATTCTGGCCGCAGGCTTATGGGCCGGAGGAATCTCGGATGGGGTATATGCGTCCAAGCTGAATCTGGGCTACTTGTATTTCGGAACGCCGGAAGCGTTCGTCCGTCAGGTGGAGGCTTCGGGCCAAGCCTTAAACCGGGTGTCGCCGACCCTGTTCGATCTCACGCCGGAGGGTGGCTTGAAGCTGACCTCGGATATCAGCGTTCTGGTCCAAGCCATGAAGGACAAGGGTGTCAAGGTCGTGCCCTTCCTGAGCAACCATTGGGACCGCGAGACGGGGCGCAGGGCTCTGGCGAACCGGGAAGCGCTGGCCTCGTCCATCGCGGAGGCCGTTCTCCGCTACCGGCTGGACGGGGTGAACGTGGATCTGGAGAACCTGACCGAGCAGGACCGGGACGCCTACACGGACCTGGTCCGGCTGCTCCGGCAGAAGCTGCCGGCCGGCACGGAGCTGTCCGTGGCCATCGCCGCCAACCCGGCCGGATGGACCAAGGGCTGGCAGGCCTCCTACGACCTGCCCGGGCTGGCCGCCGCCAGCGACTATCTCATGCTGATGGCTTACGACGAGCATTGGGAGGGGGATCCGGTTCCCGGACCGGTGGCCTCGCTGGCTTGGGTGGAGAAGTCCGTGCAGGCGGCTTTGAGAGCGGTTCCGGCGGAGAAGCTGGTGCTGGGTATTCCCTTCTACGGCCGGTTCTGGAAGGAGGGCGGCGGCATCACGGGTGCGGGCATTCCGAACAAGACGGCTGAAGCATTGGCGGCCCGCTTCGGGGTGACGCCGTCCTACGACGCAGCCGTTCAAGCAGCGGTCTTCACCATGACCGTGGCGCCGGAGGAGACCAATCCGCCGGTGGTCAACTCCCGCAAGCTGGAACCGGGAACCTACACCGTCTGGTACGACAACGAACGTTCCATCAAGGCGAAGCTGGATCTGGTGGGGAAATACGGGCTGAAGGGCACGGGCATCTGGGCCTTGAGCCAGGAAACCCCGGCCACCTGGAGCTACTACGCTTCCTGGCTGAACGGCATCTACTTCTCGGATGCAGCCGGTCATTGGGCGGAGAGCGGGATTCGGACCGTGTCGCAGAAGGGCTGGATGAACGGTACGGGCGGCGCGTCCTTCGGACCGGAGGAGCCCCTGACCCGGGCCCAGGCGGCGGCCATTCTGACCCGGATCCTGAAGCTGTCCGCGTCCGCTGCGGGCCAGAGCGCTGCGGTCTTCGCCGACGTGCCGTCCAGCCATTGGGCGAAGACGGAGATCGGCCTGGCCCAGCGCTACGGCCTGGTGGGCGGTAACGGCGACGGCACCTTCGCGCCGGACCGTCCGGTGTCCCGGGAGGAGCTGGCGGCCATGCTCTACCGGGCCATGGGCGGCGCCTCCGCTCCCGGCGGATGGACTCCCGGCGGTGTCGGTACGGCGCCCGCCGGGTTCAACGACGTGCTGCCGTCCCGGTGGTCCTGGAGCGCAGTGGCCGCCCTGAAGGGGGCGGACCTGCTCCAGGGCTATGCCGACGGCAGCTTCCGCCCTGTGGCGGCCGTGACCCGGGCGGAGGCCGCCGTGCTGTTCCTGCGCGGCGAAGCCCGGCTCGGCGCGCAGGCCCTGGTCCAGGCAGCCGCTGCTCCGGCATCGGCCGGTGCGCCTTAACGGCTGCGGCGAAGCCCCCTTCGGATTGCGAAGGGGGCTTTTTCCACGGTACAATGGGGAAAGTGCCTGTTACGGATTGCTGCATAGGAGGAAATGGGAATGGCTTGGTATGAAGAAAGCTTCGGGCAGGATTACCTGCTTGTGTATAAACACCGGGATATGCAGGGCGCCCAGGCGGAAGTCAAGCGGATGGTCGATTGGCTGGAGCTGCCGGAGGGCTCGAAGATCTTCGATCTCTGCTGCGGCATGGGGCGGCATTCGGTGGCCTTGGCGGACGAGGGCTACAAGGTGACGGGGATGGACCTGTCGAAGGTGCTGCTGGCGGAGGCATGCAAGCTGGAGGACAGCGGGCGGGTAGTGTGGCTCGAGGGAGACATGCGCCGTGTTCCGGCGGACGGCCCCTTCGATGCGGTGGTGAACCTGTTCACCTCCTTCGGCTACTTCGAGGAGGAGGCGGAGAACGCCAAGGTGCTGTCCGAGATCGCCCGGCTGCTGAAGCCGGAGGGGCGGTTTATCATCGATTTCCTGAACGCTGCGTATGTCGCGAAGCATCTGGTTCCGCACTCGGAGCGGAAAGATGAGGGCGTGGTGATCGACGAGCGCCGCAGCCTGGAGGACGGCTTCGTACGCAAGCGCATCGTGCTGTCGGAGCCCGGGCATCCGGACCGGCAGTACATGGAGCAGGTGAAGCTGTACGGGCTGGACGATTTCCGGCGGCTGATGGCCGGCACGGGGCTTGTCATCGACCGTGTGTTCGGCAGCTACGATGCCATGTCCTATGAGCCGGAGACGTCTCCGCGCCTCATCATGATCGGGCATAAGGAGCGGACGGTATGAGCGGCGGCGGAATGGGACTTCAGCCGACGGGGAACCCCTTGATCCACCGGGTGAAGGTGCCCGTGCCGTATCCGCTTCAGTACGTGAACAGCTACCTCGTGTCCGGAGATAACGGTTGGACCGTGCTGGATCCGGGCCTTCATACGCCGGAGGCGCTGGAGGTGTGGGACGAGGTCTGGGCCCGTCTGGGCAGCGGCTTCCGGAACGTGGAGCGGATCGTGCTGACCCACCATCACCCGGACCACTACGGATTGGCGGGACTGTTCCAGGAGCGGAGCGGGGCGCCGGTCTTCCTCTCCGAATGGGGCAAGAGGCAGGCGGACCGCATGTGGGGGGAGGAGCGTGCCCAAGCCGATGAGCTGTGGCGGCTCTTCATCCGCCACGGCATGGAGCGGGAGCTGGCGGCCGCCATGCTGCCCCATCTGGAGAGCTTCGTGTCCCTGGTGTCGCCTCGCCCCGAGATCGCCCTGATCCGCGACGGCGAGACGATCCGGCTGGGGGACGGGACATACACGGCAGTGGAGACGGGGGGACACGCCGCCGGACACCTGAGCTTCTACCGGGCTCAGACCGGAGAGATGTTCTGCGGAGATGCGGTGCTTCCCAACATCTCGCCGAATATCAGCTAAGTGCCTGGCGTCGAGGAGGATCCGCTGCAGCGGTTCCTGGACGGGCTTCGGCTCTTGGGCACGTACAGGGTGGAGACGGCCTACCCGGGACACCGGAACGCCATCACAGGCACGTTCACGGAGCGCTGCGCTCAACTGGTCGTCCATCATGAGAATCGGCTGGAGCAGATTTACGGCTTCTTGACGGAAGGACCGGGTAACGCCTACGAGGTCTGCATCCGTCTCTTCGGCACCCGGCTGTCGGTGCACCAGATGCGGTTCGCCATGTCGGAAACGATAGCCCACCTGGTCCATCTGGAGAGGGCTGGCAGGCTTCGCCGGGGAGAACGGGGCGGCGCGGATGTGTTCATGGCGGTCTGACAACAGCGGCTCGGTCTCTCGACCGAGCCGCTTCTCCTTCCCGGGCAGCTTGGCAGCGGATCGGAAAGCGCTACAATAGATAAGAGAAGAATCGTGACGGGGAGCGTGTGATTCGATGCAGCCATGGTGGCGCTATATAACCAGATATTCCGACCGCTTCGCCAATCTCGGGTTTCAGCAGAGCGGCGGCAGCGTGGACTACAGGTGGCCGGAGCAGGGCATTCCTCTAGTCCGGATCAAGAGCAGAATGGGACGGGGACGCAAGCCGGAGGTGGCGGTAGGCATCATCGCCATCGGTGACGTGGCGGTGGGGGTGGTGGCCGTCGGAGCCGTCAGCTTCGGGGTGATCGGAGCCGGCGCCGTGGCCATCGGCTGGCTGCTGGCCTTGGGCGCCGTCGCCGTAAGCGACCTGCTGTCTCTGGGGGCGGTGGCCGTGTCGGGAGGGCTCGGCATCGGGGCCGTCGGCATCGGCCGGTATGCGCTGGGCGCCGTGGCTATCGGCAAGAACGTCCTAGGGGCCGTCGCAATCGGACAGCACGGCTTCGGCCTCATCCCCTTGACCAGCGATGTGCTGGGGTGGCTGAAGCGGCTCTTCAGCTAGCTGTCGGGAAAGTGAAAAAAGCTGCTTCCAAACCGGATCTTACCGGTGGGAGCAGCTTTTTTGCCGTGTGTTCGTGCGAAGAGGCGGTCCCCTAATCTCTCTCGTAGATGGACCCGGACCGGTTCCCGTACAGCTCCTGGTACACCTTCTCGGCGTAAGCGTCGGTCATGCCGGCGATGTAATCGGCGACGAAGCGGGGCCAGGGCCACTTATCCTGATTGCGCTCATAGCGGGAGTTCCAATCCGGGGGCAGGATCAGCGGCGCCTTGTCCGGATCGTCGAAGGCCTCCCACAGCTTCTCCAGAATGTTCTCGCTGCGCTTCTGGATCCGCTGGACCCGGAAGTCGGTGATCATGGTCACCCAAGCCAGCTTCTTCAGAATTTCCATAGTGCGGAGGAGCCCCAAGTCCTCCTGGCCGTCGCGGACAAAAGCGATTCTCCGCCAGCCCAGGCCCGAATCGTCCACAAGGCCGACGGAGCCTGCATAGAGGCCGACCCACTGGGCCTTCAGCTCCCGCCGGGCCCGGGAGGCTTCGCCGCCGCATTCGGCGAGGATGCGGCTCCATTGAACCCAGTAGGCCTCAAGCGCCTGCCTTACCGTCTCCTCTACGTCGACGCCGCTCCAGTAGTGGCGGCCGTTGCCCTCCTCCTTGCGGATCTCCTCCACCAGGCTGCGAATGAGCCTGGGGCTGTGGAAGAACGCCTCGTGCATCTGGATCTTGCCGGCCCGGATCCCGTCCTCGATGTCGTGGGTGGAGTAGGCGATGTCGTCGCACAGGTCCATGAGCTGGGCCTCCAGCGTGGCGCAGCCCTGGGGCATGCCCCACAGGGAACGCAGCTTGACGATCTCGGCCCACTCCGAGCCGTATACGCCCTTGATCCGGCCCGGCTCCTCCAGGGAATACGGGTACTTGTTGATGGCCAGGAGTACGGCGGCCGTCAGATCCAAGCCCCGGTCGCTGCCCGCCCGCTTCTCCAGGAACATGAGAATCCGGTAATTTTGCGCGTTTCCTTCATATTTCATGCCGTACCGATGGAGCAGGATCCCGTTCAGCACTTCCTCGCCCTTATGGCCGAAGGGGGGATGGCCCAGATCATGGGCCAGCGCGGCGATCTCGACCACCGCCTTGTCGAGTACCAATCCCGGGTGGGTCTCCTTCGCCAGCCCCGGGTACTTGCGGTTCAGGCGTCCGGCCAGCTCCCGGGCGATCTGGGAGACCTCAAGGGAATGGGTCAGGCGCGTGCGGTAATAATCTCCGGTCCCTGCGCCGAACACCTGGGATTTCCCTTGAAGCCGCCGGAAGGCGGGAGAGCCGATGAGCCGGCTGTAGTCCCGTTCGTATTCGTCCCGGTCGTCGCTGGATTTGCCTTCCTTGTCTCCGATAATCCGTAAGGTTCGAAGCTCCATCTGGGTGTGCCTCCTTAAGCCGCAGCAGGTGCTTGTTTGTAACAGTATAGCTCCCAAGCGCTTCGGGGGCAACCCGGACAACGATCTGTGTGAGATTTTCTTACATTGCCAAAAAAGAAAGCCGCCCGGTGAAGGACGGCCCTATCTGAAAATACTGGAGCATACGTCGGCCCTGCTCCGGCAGTGCATGCAAGCCGGCCCTTGTCCGGCTTACACCTTTTGCTGCTCCTCGGCCTTGGCCTGCTTCCGGTGGGCGATGCGGCTGGCTGCGGAGGCGGCGATCGCGCCGACGATATCGTCTAGGAACGTATGGATCTCCCCGTCGTGCTTGTCGTTCAGCTTCTTCAGAATCCCCGGTTTCAGCTTGTCGATGTAGCCGTAGTTGGTAAAGCCGATGCTTCCGTAGACGTTGACGATGGAGAGGGCCATGACCTCGTCGATGCCGTACAGGCCCTCATCGTTGTAGACCATCTCCTGAAGAGGGGGAAGCAGCTTGCCCTCCTCGGCCAAGAGATCCAGCTGGATGCCGGTGAGTACGGCGTTGTGCACCTCGCGCTTCTCCAGAACCTTGTCCACGCTGGCCAGACATTCCTCCATCTTCAGGTCGGGGTAATAATCCTTCTGCAGGAAGAAGACGAGCTCCGCCATATCCTCCCGCTTGACCCCCCGTTTCGCCAGCCATTCATGGGTGGCCTTCGCCACTGCTTCGCTGTTCAAGCTGTACGCCATCTGCATCCGTTCCTTCCCCTTGTATGCTCGAGCAGGCATGCGTGCCCAACTTCGCAGGTATTTCTCCTTCAGTGTGGACAAATTGCAGTTATAAAATGCGGTCAGGCCCGTATACATATAGTACAAGTTGAAACTAGTCCAACGATTGCGAGATACGCTCCCGCTCGCGTCAAAACAAGGAGGATCCCCGCCATGAAAAGGAATTCTGCGCTTCGTCTGGCTGCAGTCGTCAGTGTGGCCGCCCTGCTGTCCACCGGCTGCTCGCTCATCAACAAGAAGGAATCCGGCCAAGCCATCGATCCGCCGCCTTCGGGCGCCGAATCCATGATGGAGACCGCCAGCGTGCCCGTCAACGCCGCGAACGGCAGACAGGTGACGCTGTACTTCAAGGATCCGAGAGGAATGGTCGCTCCGGTCTCGGTCTATGTGGAGAAGACCGTCGAGGTCGCCAAGAGGTCCCTGGAGGCGATGGTAGACGGGGCCAAGGGCACACCGGCCCTTCCCCAAGGCTTCACGTCACTCCTGCCCAAGGGCACGGTGATCAAGGGCATCGATATCAAGGATGACCAGAAGCTGGCCACCGTGGATTTCTCCAAGGAATTCAACAATTATAAGACGGAGGACGAGCGCAAGGTGCTGGAGGCGGTGGTCTGGACGCTGACCGGGCTGGACTCCGTCGAGAAGGTCTCCATCCGCGTGGAAGGGAAGACCCTGACCGAGATGGCCGGTGCCAAGACGCCCGTCGATAAGGAAATGACCCGGGCCATGGGCATCAATCTGGAGTTCGCCAGCGGCATGAATCTGGGCCAGGCGGTTCCGGTGACCCTGTACTTCAAGAACCAGACGCCCGAGAAGTATGACTACTATGTGCCGGTCACCCGGATGGTACCCCGGACGGACAATCTGGCCAAGGCCGCCGTGGAGCAGCTGATCAAGGGGCCGGACGCCGCCAAGGGCTTGGCTTCCGTCATGGCCTCCGACATCGGGCTTCTGCAGGTGAAGCTGTCCGACGACAAGAGCACCATCACCGTCGACTTCAACGATAAGCTGCTGGGCTCCGACAAGAAGGTGCCGGCTGCCGCCGCCCAAGCCCTGATCCTGTCTCTGACCGAAACGACAGGAGCCGCCAAGGTCCAGCTGATGGTCAACGGCGACGTGAAGGTGGCCGGAACGGACAACACCAGCTACTCCAAGCCGGTTGCCGCTCCCGATCACATCAATCCGGTCAAAATGTAACGATCCCGCAAAAACGCCCTGCTTGCCGCTGGAGCTCCAGCGTCAGGCAGGGCGTTTCGTCGGATCGGAGTTCTTGCTCAGGCTTCCTTGCGGATGGCCCCGAGCAGCATGTCGATGACCTGCATGTTCAGGAGGCTGTCCTCCAGGGTCATCCGGGGCGGACGGTTGTGCAGGACGGCGTCGGCGAAGTCCGCCACCTCCAGGGCATAGCGTCCGGTATCGGCAACCGGCACGGTGCGGGAGCCGGCGGCCGTCACGACCTGGAAGGCCGCGTCAGCACCGGCGAAGGTTTCGGGTATCTCAATGCGGCCCAGGGTGCCGACGATCTCCGAGCGGATCTCCCGGAAGGCGTTGAACCCGCAGCTGACGGTGGCGATCACGCCGTCGTCGTACTTCAGCACGCCAGAGAACGAGACATCGACTCCGTTCTCCATCTGGGCGTCGGCGGCGCAGGAGACGGGAAGCTTGCCGGTGATCATGTTGATGAAGCTGACGGGGTAGCAGCCCACGTCGTATAGGGAGCCGCCGCCCAGCTCCGGCTTCACCTTGATGGTGTTGGGGCGGTCGAGGAAGAAGCGGTAGGTGGAGCTGATCGCTCTGACCGGTCCGATCTCGCCGCCGGCCACGACGGCCTTCACTTTGTCGGCCAGGTCGGTGAAGCGGTACATGAAGGCCTCCATGAGCCAGACGCCGCAGCGCTTGGAGGCTTCGATCATGTCGAGGGTCTCGGCGGCGTCGAGGGCCATCGGTTTTTCACAGAGCACGTGCTTGCCCTTGGCCATGGCCTTGATGGCCCATTCCTTGTGCATCGAATTGGGCAGGGGGATATAGACCGCCTGCACGTCCGGATCGTCCAGGAGCTCCTCGTAGGTGCCGTACAGTTTGGCGGGTCCGAACAGCTCTTCGCATTCCTTGCGCTTCTCCGGATCACGGGAAGCCACGGCATACAGCTCCGAGTTGCCGGCCTGACGAATGGCGGGGATCAGGGACATCTTGGCGATGCGGGCATAGCCCAGTACGCCCCACTTGATGGTTTCGGTAGTCATGATGGGCAATCTCTCCATTCCATATAGTCTTGCGTTCCCTCTGCATCCCATCATAGCAGACATCGCGTTTCCATGCGAAGCCCGTCCCTTGGGGTCGGCGGTAAGGTTTATTTTGCCCCCGTGCGTAACCTTTGTTAAAATGAGGTATACTTTGCTATGGAAATGCAGGACGGCAGGGACCTAGGCAGGCTAATCAGGGGAGGATCCATCAACATGCGCATCGACGGAAGACAGCTGGATGAACTGCGCCCGGTTCATATCACGACACCTTATATCAAGCACGCGGAAGGCTCGGTACTGATCGAAGTGGGGGACACGAAGGTGATCTGTACGGCCTCCGTGGAGGAACGGGTGCCGCCGTTCATGAAGGGACAGGGTAGAGGCTGGGTCACCGCCGAATATTCCATGCTTCCCCGCGCCACACAGGTCCGCAACCAACGGGAAGCGGCCAAGGGCAAGCTGGGCGGACGGACCATGGAGATTCAGCGGCTCATCGGCCGCGCGCTGCGGTCCGTTGTGGATCTGGAGAAGCTGGGGGAGCGGACGATTACGCTGGACTGCGACGTCATCCAGGCGGACGGAGGAACCCGGACGACCTCCATCACCGGCGCCTTCGTGGCTATGGCCTACGCGATTCATAAGATCTGTCAGGAGAAGCAGTTATCCGTGTTCCCGATCAAGGACTATCTGGCATCCGTCAGTGTCGGCGTGGTGGGAGGGAATCCGGCTCTTGACCTGAAGTATGAAGAGGATTCGGCGGCCAAGGTGGACATGAATGTGGTCATGACGGGCTCCGGCCAGTTCGTGGAGGTGCAGGGCACCGGCGAGGAGGCTCCGTTCTCGAGGGAGGAGCTGGATTCGCTCTTGGCCTTGGCGGAGAAGGGCATCCAGGAGCTGATCCTGGTTCAGATGGAAGCCTTGGGTCCCATCGCGGACCTGATCCCGGGAGGACGCAAAGGAGCGTGCCGCGCTTGAGCAAAATCATGGTGGTTGCCACCAAAAATCAAGGCAAGGTCCGAGAAATCGCAGAGATGTTCCGGAGACGGGGCATCGGGGTGAAGAGTCTGGCGGATTATCCGGAGATCCCGGATATCGAGGAGAACGGACGGACCTTCACGGAGAATGCCCGGATCAAGGCGGAGACGGTGGCCTATCGTCTCGGCGTGCCGGTGCTGGCCGACGATTCGGGCCTCGTGGTGGAGGCGCTGGGAGGCGAGCCGGGCGTCCGGTCCGCCCGGTATGCAGGCGAGGGCGCCAAGGATCACGAGAACAACGCCAAGCTGCTGCGGGATCTGGCGTCCAAGTTGACATTCCCGTCCATGCGGCTTGGCGTGGGGCATCCGCCGGTCTGGAGCAAGGCGGCGTATGTCTGCTCCCTGGTGCTGACGGATCCCACCCAGCGGCAGAGCATACTGTTCGAGGGCTCCTGCGAAGGCTACATTCTGGGGGAGGCAAGAGGTTCGGGCGGCTTTGGCTATGATCCCTATTTTTATTTGCCCGAATACAGCCAGACGATGGCGGAGCTTCCCCTGGAGGAGAAGAACAAGATCAGCCACCGTGCGTTGGCCTTCAAACAGATGATGGAGCTGTTGTTTTGATGCTCCAAACGCAGCGCACAAATAAGCCGTCGGCCCTCGGGCCGGCGGCTTATTTGTGCATTTGGCCGCGACGCGAGGTGTAAGAACGCCCCCTGGCAATCGCCGTGAGGACGTTCTTCGTCTGCAGCCCGTATACCGTGAAGCCGGCCTGGCGTGAACCGCTCAAGCCGGCTAAACCATTACCGAACCGAAATCTTATACGTCCGGAGCCAGAAGTCCGTCTGGATCAGGAAGGCGAACAGCTGGGGGCCGGTCATGAGCTGCCCGAACCACGGGAAGTCCGACGTGGTGCTGTCCGGCTTCGTCATTTCCTTCAATTGAGCTACATTTATGAGAGGCAGCAGCGGAGATGACGGATCGTGCAGGATCTCCCGGAGCTGCTCGCGGACGGCGGACATGTAATTCGGGTTGTGGGTCTTCGGATAGGGGCTCTTCTTGCGGAAGAGGACATCGTCGGGCAGAATGCCCTTCAAGGCCTGGCGAAGAATGCCCTTCTCCCGGTCGCCGGCGGTCTTGATCTCCCAGGGGATGTTCCATACGTACTCCACCAGGCGGTGATCGCAATAAGGCACCCGGACCTCGAGGCCTACCGCCATGCTCATCCGGTCCTTCCGGTCCAGGAGTGTTGGCATGAAGCGGGTCACATTCAGGTACGATATCTCCCTCATCCGGCGCTGCTGGGCGTTCTCCCCGTCCAGGTGGGGAACCTCGTCGAGAGCCTGCCGATAGCGGTTCCGGGCATACTCCTCGGGACGGATGTAATCGGCCGCCTCGAGGGACAGAATGGTGGCCCGGTCCTTGACCTTCAGCGCCCAGGGGAAGGTATCCGCCTGCAGGGAGTCCTCCCGGTGGAACCAGGGGTAGCCGCCGAAGATCTCATCCGCCGCCTCGCCGGACACGGCCACGGTGGCGCCCTTCTTGATTTCCCGGCAGAAGAGGTACAAGGAGCCGTCCACGTCCGCCATGCCCGGCGTATCCCGGGCCAATACGGCGCTCTTCAGCGACTCCACCAGCTCCGGCGTGTCGAACTCCACCGGATGGTGTACGGTCCCCAGATGCTCGCTCATCCGCTTGATCCAGGGAGCGTCGGCATTGGGCTGGAACGCGTTCGCCTTAAAATGCTTGTCGTTGTCCACGTAATCCACCGAATAGGTGGGGACTGCGCCTTGGCCGTTGGCGGCGTAATAGGAGGCCGCAATGGCTGTAAGCGCGCTGGAGTCCAGGCCGCCGGACAAGAGGGTGCAGACCGGCACGTCGGAGATAAGCTGGCGCTGCACGGTATCGAGCAGGAGCTCCCGGACGTGGGAGGCCGTCTCGAACACGTCGTGGGGATGCGGCTTGCTCTCCAGGGCCCAGTACGTCTTGATGGAGATGCCGCTGCGGTCCACCACCATGCAGTGCCCCGGCTTCAGCTCCGACATATCCTTATAGATGCCATGGCCCGGCGTCCTGGCCGGGCCGATGCCGAATATTTCGGAGATGCCTTCCTGATCCACCACGGGCTCGTAATCCGGATGGGCGAGTATCGCCTTCGGCTCCGAGCCGAACAGGAAGACTCCGTCCCGGAACACATAGAACAGCGGCTTCACCCCCAGCCGGTCGCGGACCAGGTACAGGGCCTCGTCCTTATCGCTCCACACCGCGAAGGCGAAGATGCCATTCAGCCGGTCCACGCAGCCCCGGCCCCATTCGATGAACGACACCAGGAGCACCTCTGTGTCGCAAGTGGTTTTGAACACATGCCCGCGCTGCTCCAGCTCGCGCTTCAGCTCGAAGGCGTTGTACAGCTCCCCGTTATAGACAATGGTATAGGTATAGTCCCCGTACACCCGGATCATGGGCTGGGCGCCGTTCTCCGGATCCATTACCGACAGCCTGCGGTGACCGAGCGCGCAGTGCCGATTGATCCAAGTTCCCGATGCATCGGGGCCTCTGGGCGCCAGCGTCTCCGTCATCCCTTCGAGAACGGCAGGGTACTGGGTCAAGTCCTTTTGCCAATCGATCCAGCCTGTTATTCCGCACATGGTAGCCTCATCCTTTCTCTCCAGATCAACCTTCCTGCCGCGTCCAAACGACAAATCGGCCATGATGATACTAACCTATGCCGATTCTTGCCTGTAAATGTCTGTCCCACCGGCAGGCCCTTTCCCAGCTCCCAAAAAGAAAAGCCGCCTGCGACGGATCGCAAGCGGCTTCGATCAAGAGGAATGGATTATTTCTTGGCGACGTCGGCAACGATGTACTTGCCTTCGGCGTTCTTCTTCACGGTGAACAGAACGTTGTCCTTCTTGGTGGTGATCTTCACTTCGGCGGCGGTGCCTTCGAAAGTGACGTCATCCTTGGTCGGTGCGGATGTAAGAACCGATACCGGGAAGAAGAGCTTAGAATTAACGATGATGGCGCCGTCTGCGGTTTTGTCCGCGGTCAGGTAGTGGGACAGAATCTTCTCGGTCAGAGCCGGATCGAAGTAAGCGTTCAGGAATTTGGCGGCCTTTTCCTTGTCATTGGCGATGACGGCGTTCAGAATCGGCTTGTCGTCCTTCATGGCGGTGTGGAAGAGAATAGTCAGCTTCTCCTCGGCCAGGCGTACGGCGGTATAGGAGCTCAGCTTGTAAGCATCCGGATTCTCGGTGGTGGCGGCTGCAGCAGGCGAAGCGGCCTGGGAAGCGGCCGGAGAAGCGGCAGTGTCCTTGTCTTTGGACGAGCAGGCGGCACCAGTGGCGACAACGGACAGCAATAAGGCGGTGGCGGCAATCTTTTTCAGCATGGTTGTTTGAGACTCCTTTTTTATCTGTATAGGTTTGTCAAGAGGAACGGGAGGGGAACATTCTTTCCCGTTATTGACACTTTTATGAATTTAACCGATCTGGTAGAGGATTGCAAACGATGGAAAGGGCAGGTAATTAAACTTAGGTAGATAAAAACACGAAAAAAACTCCCGTGGTGGTCCCACAGGAGTCCAATTGCCCGGATTTCGTCAGATTTGGTTCTCGATAGCGGTGCAATACTGCTTAATCTTCTCGATTTCATTGCGGATATCGGACTCGGTCGTCATATTCTGAAGCTTGCTGCAGCTCTCCTGAATCTTCTTCGCCTCTTC
The DNA here is from genome assembly GCF_051594765.1 of Oryzibacillus soli. Taxonomy (NCBI): domain Bacteria; kingdom Bacillati; phylum Bacillota; class Bacilli; order Caryophanales; family Paenibacillaceae; genus Oryzibacillus; species Oryzibacillus soli. The sequence goes on along the minus strand of NZ_JBPPGJ010000001.1, from coordinate 493,065 downwards.
TTTGACGCGGCTGCTGCTCATGAAAGATCACCTCCCGTGGCCTATCCGGTAGTATGCGTTGCCTCGGCGGGAATTATCGGCGCAGCGGGATGGCGGAAAGAACGGGTACAACCGATCTTTCCGGGCGTTTGAACCTTTTTGGGGCATCGCGTATCTTTATCGTAAGGCCGTTCGTTTATATCGTGTAAGACTTCATTACGAATCCGATGAGGAGGTGCATGTGATGCCCGGAACCATCGATATGGAGCAGGTCCGTCCGGAGCTCTTAAGATATTGCTTATCCATGACGGGATCGATCTGGGATGCGGAGGATCTGGCCCAGGAAACCCTGCTGCGTTCGCTTCCTCTCCTGCAAGGGGAGCGTCATCACGCCAACCCGCAGGCCTATCTGCTTCGGGTGGCCCGGAACATGTGGACCGATCAGAGACGCAGAAGCAGGATGGCATCGGCCAAAATTCTTCAGCTGGACAACAACGGCTCCGAGGCCTTCCCCGACGTCGCGGAGCTGGAGCACGCTTTCCTGCAGCTGATGGAGTGCCTGACCCCCCTGCAGCGTGGGGTGTACCTCTTGAAGGAAGGATTCGGCTTCTCGGCGGCGGAGGTGGCGGAGCAGCTGGAGATGACGGAAGGGGCGGTCAAGGCGGCTCTGTTCCGGGCGCGCCAGCAGCTGGAGGCCTTCCGGTATGGACAAAGGAATGAAGAGCCTGGTGGGGCCTTGCAGGAGCGGGCGGATTGGCGGGAGCTGCTTCGCGCGTATGTGCAGGCATTCCGGCTGGGTGACGTCCCCGGGATGCTGCAGCTGATCCGAGGCGAGCTGGCGGGAACCCCGGCCGCGGCCGCCATTGTTCTGAATGCCGCGGCATCAGCCGCAGCGAGCAGCGCCGCCCGCAAGCGGGCCGGGAAATCCGTCCCCGGGGCGTATGCATCCTGCTTCAGTATGGCCGCTTAAAGCGCTTCTATATTTGAAGAAGAAACAAGGAGGAACGGCCGATGAATGTTATTCCTTATGTGGTGGAGCAGACCGGGCGGGGAGAGCGGAGCTTCGACATCTACTCCAGGCTTCTGCAGGACCGGATCATCATGGTGGGCCGGGCGGTGGACGACGAGCTGGCCAACGCGGTGGTGGCCCAGCTCCTTTTTCTGGCGGCGTCGGATCCGCACAAGGACATCCACATGTATATCAACAGTCCGGGCGGGGTCATTACGGCCGGCCTGGCCATCTATGATACGATGCAATACATCCAGCCGGACGTGTCCACCATCTGCATGGGGATGGCTGCCAGCTTCGGGGCGGTCCTGTTGGCGGGCGGCGCTCCGGGCAAGCGCTTCGCGCTGCCCAACAGCGAGGTGATGATCCACCAGCCACACGGCGGCGCCCGGGGCCAGGCCTCGGACATCCACATCCAGGCGTCCTGGATGCTCCGGACGAAGGAGCGGATGAACGCGATCCTCTCGAAGCATACCGGACAGCCGCCGGAGCGCATCGAGCAGGACTCCGACCGAGACCGGTACATGAGTGCCGAGGAGGCTCAGGCGTACGGCCTGATCGACGGCATCATCAAGAGCAAATGAAAAATCAAAAAGGCACACAGCCGGATGGCTGTGTGCCGTTCATATTCGTGGATATATAACGCGTCCCAGGAGGGATTCGAACCCCCGACAACTCGCTTAGAAGGCGAGTGCTCTATCCAACTGAGCTACTGGGACATAAGAGCGGGTGAAGGGAATCGAACCCTCGCCTCAAGCTTGGGAAGCTGGCGTTCTACCATTGAACTACACCCGCATATCATAGAAGCTATTCCTGCACGGCAGGAGTGAGCATTTGTTATGATAGCACAGTCGCATCGCAAAATCAATATGTGAAATTCGCCTTCTTTAGCGATGTCCTTTCCGGTAAAAAGCGTGAGATTTTTTGCTTTTTCCTGCGAAAACGGGTACCATACCCAACAGAAGACGTTCCCATGAATAAGCCGCCGGATTGGAGGGACCCCTGTTGACGGACAGCAAGCTGGAGAAGGTATATCTGCTTCCTAGAACCATCGAGCATTATCAGAAGGAACTGACCCGGATGCTGGAGTTCGAGCGCTATGGGGAGGCTGCGGATACCCTGCGGTTTCTGCTCGGCTGCGAGACGGGGGATGCCTGGGCGGCCCGCGAGTGGCAGGTGCTGCTCGACTGGATCGTTACCATGTTCCCGGAGATCCGGGAAGGGAACGCCGAGGAGGAGCCGGATTTGACCGAGGAGGATCTGTTCCGTCTGCATCTGAAGGAACGGACCGCTCAGGACCCGGGCTATGCGGAGAAGCTCCTCGAGGTGTTCCGGAGCCCCGAGCATTGGGAGAAGCAGGTGCTGGCCTTAGAGCAGCTGCGTTACCTGGATCATCCGGAGATCGAGCCGGTCCTGCTGCGGTGGCTCCGCACTCATTCGCTTCCGCCTTCGCTGCAGTTCCGGGCGCTGCAGATCCTGAAGCTCCGCGGAAGCTTGGGAGCCGTTAAGCTCCGCCGCCAAGGCCAGACCCAGCTCGTAGAGATCGGGGACGTTCCGACGCATGTCGACGAGTACCCGCTTCCTTTTCAAGAGATCATTGAGAGAGTGAACCATTTCGGAGCTCGGGAGGGCATACCACTCGTGGAGCTGGCCGGGCAAACTTGGGGGGAATTCATCGCCTACTCCTTCGGAACTCCACTCTATACCGAGGTGCTGTCCGCCAGCCTGGAGGCTTGGGACGCATGGGCCGCCGCCTTCCACCACATGCTGCTCCTGACCGCCCAGGGCGAGGCCGATCCCGCCGTGATCAAGGATCTATACGGGATTACGAGCTCTCTCGACAAGGAGTATAACAAGGCTCTGAAGGTTTTCAAAGACTTTGCTAGAACCGTATTTCCATCCTTTTGAGCGGGCGGCACGCCGGAATGCAGACGATTTGTCAAGCATTTTCTTGAAATGATTACGTTTTGTGATATAATAAAATGGTTATATTGGTAGGGACATACCGTTATCGGGAATTTTGTTGGAGGGGAAAAGCATAACATGACAGCGAACTGGGAAAAAATAGAGAAGAACCAAGGGGTTCTTACGGTTGAAGTCGCGGCAGACCGCGTCGATGCAGCATTGGACAAGGCATTCAAGAAAGTAGCAGCCAAGGTGAACGTACCGGGCTTCCGCAAAGGCAAAGTGCCGCGGGCTATGTTTGAGAAGCGCTTCGGCGTGGAAAGCTTGTACCAGGAAGCACTGGACATCCTGCTCCCTGAAGCTTATATGGAAGCTGTTCAAGAAGCCGGCATCGAGCCGGTTGACCGTCCCGAAGTGGACGTGCAGCAGATCGGCAAGGGCCAAGAGCTGAAGTTCACCGCCAAAGTAACGGTGAAGCCTGAAATTCAACTGGGCGACTACAAGGGTATCGAGCTTCCGGCTCCTTCCCTCGAAGTAACCGAAGAAGACATCGCAGCGGAATTGAAGCAGCTGCAGCAGCGTCATGCGGAGCTGACCGTAATCGAAGAAGGCACCGCCGAGAACGGTGACATCGCCGTCATCGACTTCGAGGGCTTCCTGAACGGCGAAGTGTTCGAAGGCGGACAAGCGGAGAAGTATTCCTTGGAGCTGGGCACCGGCACCTTCATCCCGGGCTTCGAAGAGCAAGTAGTCGGCATGGCCAAGGGTGAAGAGAAGGAGATCGAAGTGACCTTCCCGGAGAACTACCACTCCGAAGAGCTGAAGGGCAAGCCGGTCACCTTCAAGGTGAAGCTGCATGACATCAAGCGCAAGAACCTGCCGGAGCTGGACGACGAGTTCGCCAAGGACGTCAGTGAGTTCGATACGCTGGAAGAGTACAAGCAGGACATCTCGAAGCGTCTCGCCGAGCGCAAGGAGCAGAACGCCCAGCGCGAGAAGGAGAACGCCGTCGTAGCCAAAGCCGCTGAGCTGGCTGATCTGGAGATCCCGGAAGCCATGATCGGCTCTGAAGTGGAGAACATGCTGGAGGACTTCGGCAACCGTCTGAAGATGCAAGGCATGAGCCTGGAGATGTACTTCCAGTTCTCCGGCCAGAACGAAGAGGCTCTCAAGGAGCAGATGCGCGGCGACGCTGAGAAGCGCGTGCGCCAGAACCTGGTTCTGGAAGCCATCGCCAAAGCGGAAGGCATCGAGGCAACCGAAGAAGATCTGAACGAAGAGCTGGAGAAGCTGTCCAAGCAATACCAGCGCACTCCGGAGGAGCTTCGCGCGGTTCTCATTGCCAACGGCAACCTCGGCAACCTGATGAACGACCTGGTTACCCGCAAAACAATCGAATTTTTGCTTCAACATAGCAAGACCGAAGCAACCGTTGCGTAAACTTTAAAAACGGAACCGAAGGCACGTTTCCACACGTGCCTTTTTGTTACCGTGGATTTGCCCGGAACTCTCGTCCAGCGAGGGATCTCCAGAAAAATGACATGGAAACACAAACATGATACAATGGTTCCAAAGTCAGGGCAGATTTTCTAGTAAAGGGGTTGGCTGTGATGAGTCTGATACCAATGGTCGTGGAACAAGAAGCCCGTGGAGAACGGTCCTACGATATTTACTCCCGTCTCCTGAAAGACCGGATTATCTTTATCGGAAGCGAAATCGACGACGACGTGGCCAATCTGGTCATCGCTCAGCTGCTGTTCCTGAATGCTCAGGACCCCGATAAGGACATCTCGATCTACATCAACTCTCCCGGAGGCTCGGTTACTGCCGGCCTGGGGATTTACGATACCATGCAGTTCATCAAGAACGACGTGTCCACCATCTGTGTCGGCATGGCGGCAAGCATGGGATCCCTGCTGCTTACTGGCGGAGCCAAAGGCAAGCGTTATGCGCTTCCCCACAGCGAAGTCATGATTCACCAGCCGCTCGGCGGTGTCCGCGGGCAAGCGGCGGACATTAAGATCCATGCCGATTGGATCCTTCGCACCAAGAAGAACCTGAATGAAATTTATGTCAAACACACCGGCCAGCCTTACGACAAGATCGAAAGAGACACGGACCGGGATAATTTTATGAGCGCCGAGGAAGCTAAAGCTTACGGGCTCATCGACGAAGTCATCAACCGCTCCGATCTGAAGCTGTAAGGCGGCCGTCCGTTGCGGATAAGACCTTCGAAGACGATAGAGAGCGCATAGAGGAGGGATTCAATGTTCAAGTTCAATGATGAGAAGGGTCAATTAAAGTGCTCCTTCTGCGGCAAATCCCAGGACCAGGTCCGCAAGCTGGTAGCAGGTCCGGGCGTGTATATATGCGACGAATGCATCGAGCTGTGCACCGAGATTGTGGAAGAGGAGCTCGGTCATGAGGAAGAGCTCGATCTGAAGGACGTTCCGAAGCCGAAGGACATCCGCACCATTCTGGACCAATACGTCATCGGACAGGACCAAGCCAAGAAGTCCATGTCCGTAGCCGTATACAACCATTACAAGCGGATCAACTCCCAGAACAAGCTGGAGGACGTGGAGCTTCAGAAGTCCAACATTCTGATGCTTGGACCGACAGGAAGCGGCAAGACCCTCCTGGCTCAGACCCTGGCGAAGATCCTGAACGTTCCGTTTGCCATCGCGGACGCCACTTCCTTGACGGAAGCCGGCTACGTCGGCGAGGACGTGGAGAATATCCTGCTGAAGCTGATCCAAGCGGCGGATTATGACGTGGAGAAGGCGGAACGCGGCATCATCTACATCGATGAGATCGATAAGGTAGCCCGCAAGTCCGAGAACCCGTCCATCACCCGTGACGTGTCCGGTGAAGGCGTGCAGCAGGCACTGTTGAAGATTCTGGAGGGCACCGTTGCCTCCGTTCCTCCGCAAGGCGGCCGGAAGCATCCCCATCAGGAATTCATCCAGATCGACACCACCAACATTCTGTTCATCGTGGGCGGCGCTTTCGACGGTCTCGAATCCATCATCAAGCGCCGGATCGGCAAGAAGGTCATCGGCTTCGGCAGCGACGGCCACAAGGTCGATCTGAAGCCGGGCGAGTATCTCTCGATGGTACTCCCGGAGGATCTGCTCAAGTTCGGTCTCATCCCCGAGTTCGTAGGCCGTCTGCCGGTCATCTCCACGCTGGAGCCGCTGGATGAAGCGGCACTGGTCCGGATTCTGACCGAGCCGAAGAACGCGCTGGTGAAGCAGTACCAGAAGCTTCTGGATATGGATAACGTATCCTTGAGCTTCGAGGCCGACGCTCTGGACGCCATTGCCAAGGAAGCGATCAAGCGCAATACCGGCGCCCGCGGCCTTCGCTCCATTATCGAGAGCATCATGCTGGACGTTATGTTCGAAGTACCGTCCCGCAACGATGTAGCCAGCTGCATGATCACGAAGGAAGTGGTCCAGCAGAAGATCGTGCCGGAGCTTGTAACGAAGGACAACAACGACAAGAAGCCTTCCAAGAAGAAGGAAGAGTCGGCATAAGCCACGCAAAGTAACCTCCAACCCCCCGGGCCGATAAGGCGTGGTCTGGGGGTGCGGAGGATTTTTGGGTTATATGGGAGGAGAACGTAGACCTATGTTCCATCGCACACAGACTATTCCGGTCCGCGTCGGCAACGTCACTATCGGCGGTAGCGACGAAGTGGTCATTCAGAGCATGTGTACGACGAAGACGGCCGATGTGGAAGCCACCGTAGCGGAAATTCTCCGTCTCGAGGAGGCGGGCTGCCAGATTGTTCGTGTCACCGTCAACAACAGGGAAGCGGCGGAGGCCATCAAGGAGATCAAGAAGCGGATTCATATTCCCTTGGTAGCCGATATTCATTTTGACTACAAGCTGGCTCTGGTGGCCATTGAGAACGGCATCGATAAGGTTCGCATCAATCCGGGGAACATCGGGAAGCGGGAGAGAGTGGAAGCGGTCGTCAAGGCCTGCAAGGAGCGGAATATCCCGATTCGCATCGGGGTCAATGCCGGGTCCCTGGAGAAGCATCTTCTCGACAAGTACGGGTACCCGACGGCGGACGCCATGGTGGAGAGCGCGCTGTACCATATCGGCATTCTGGAGGAGCTGGATTTCCGCAATATTATCGTCTCTCTTAAAGCCTCCGACGTTCCGATGGCCATCGAAGCTTACCGCAAGGCGTCCGAAGCGTTCTCATATCCGCTGCACCTGGGCATAACCGAATCAGGCACCCTTTATTCCGGCACCATCAAGAGCTCGGCGGGAATCGGAGCACTGCTCTCCATGGGAATCGGCAACACGGTGCGGATCTCGCTGAGCGCGGATCCCGTAGAGGAAGTGAAGGTAGCCCGGGAGCTGCTGAAAGTATTCGGCCTGATCTCCAACGCCCCCACCCTAATCTCCTGTCCGACCTGCGGCCGGCTGGACATCGATCTGTTCTCCATTGCCAACGAGGTGGAGGAGTATCTGTCCAAGCTGAAGATTCCGATCAAGGTCTCGGTATTGGGCTGTGCGGTGAACGGTCCGGGCGAAGCGAAGGAAGCGGACATCGGCATTGCCGGCGCCCGGGGCGAAGGGATGCTGTTCCGGTATGGCGAGATGATCCGGAAGGTTCCGGAAGCCGATCTGGTTCAGGAGCTGAAGAAGGAAATCGACGCCATCGTCGAGGCATACGAACAGACCGGGGAGATTCCCGGCCGCAAGCAGCACGCCGAAACGAAGTAGCCTCATCATAAAAAACCTGCCGACTCTTCGAGAGAAGAGACGGCAGGTTTTTTGGTGTTCCAAGGGTTCCCTGCCCCTCTTCGCATAGAGGCTGTAGGGAAGGCGCATACCATAGGTACTCGCTCACCAAGAAAGCCTATATGTTAGAAGAAAGGATGACGCAGCCATGTCCGTACGCAAGATAGGGTTGGGCCTCGGGATCGCCGCGTGGATGCTGCTGGCCGGCATAACAGGTGGTGCCGGTCCGGTGTTGGCGGAGGCTCCTGCAGTCACGGAGGATCCTCCGTTCCGCCAGGAGACCCCGCGCAAGAAGGCCGCCATCGTCATCGACGATTTCGGGAACAAGATGCAGGGGACGGAGGATATGATGGAGCTGCCGGTGCCCTTTACGGCGGCGGTGATGCCGTTCCTCCCCACCACCAAGCAGGATGCGGAGCTGGCCCACAGCCATGGAGTGGACGTGATCATCCATATGCCGATGGAGCCGGTGAAGGGCAAGAGGAGCTGGCTGGGTCCGGGAGCCATTACCACCGACCTGCCGGACGACGAGATCCGCAGGCGGGTCATCGCCGCCGTGGAGGATGTTCCTTATGCGGTAGGCATGAACAATCATATGGGGTCCAAGGCGACCGCCGATCCCCGCGTCATGCGCATTGTGCTCGAAGTATGCAAGGAGAGGAATCTGTACTTCCTCGACAGCCGGACCAGCGGCAAAAGCGTGATCGGCAAGCTGTGCGCCGAGCTGGGCGTCAAGACCGTGTCCAACCAGCTGTTCTTCGATGAAGTGTACACCTTCGAGCACATCAACAAGCAGATGAAGCGGTTCAAGACACTTGTCGACAAGCGCGACGTCTGTATTGCCATCGGACATGTGGGTCCTCCGGGCAAAAAAACGGCCTTCGTCCTGAAGAAATCTCTTCCAGATCTGAAGGACCGTGTGGAATTTGTGCCGGTGTCGTCGCTGGTGCAGTAGACCGCTCTATTTCCTGCGGGAGGTGGGGTGGTGGGCCACGTGGTCCTCCTTCAGGGAGGTCTCCAGCGCTTGGGCGATGGCAGCAGCCAGGCGCTTCTGAAAGCCGGGGTCTGTCAGCAGCGCCCGGTCCGTGCTGTTGGACATGTAGCCCATCTCGATGATCACCGCAGGCATCTTCGTGTGCTTGAGCAGATAATACTTCTTCCCGGGCTCCGGCTTGGTTTCGACGCCGTACAGCTTATTTAAGGAAGCTTGGAGCCGGGTGGCCACCTGCTTGCTGGGCTCATGACCCTTGCGGTAGATGACCAAGGGACCGGACTTGGCCTTGCTGCTCGTCCAGTTGACATGCAGGCTTATGAAGATGGAGGGGGCGAGCCGGTTGGCGATCTCCACCCGCTGGGCCAGGTCTCTCCGGTGCCGGCTGCCCTTGGACACCCGGTCATCGCTCAGCGCATAGTCGGACATCCGGGTGATGCCGGTCAGGATTCTTTTTTTGCCTAACAGGGGGAAGAGCTCCTTGCCTACGGCCAGATTGATGTCCTTCTCCAGAATCTTGCCATAGGACGTCCCTCCGTCGATGCCTCCGTGTCCGACATCAATGACGATGTCCGTCCGGGGCGTCGAGGGTATGGCGGCAGAGGCTTGAGAACCGGCCAATAACCCGAAGGCCAGCAGCAGGGCTCCCATCCGTCTCGTCAGCATGTGGTTCCTCCTTGATGGTTAGGGTGATCACCGATATATTCTGCGTCTGCAGCCGGCGATTCATACATTTTCCGGTAAAAAACGGGAGCGTCGCGGTTAGTGTTCCACCCCGGAGGCAATACTACCTGTATGAGCCATGAATACCGGAGGGATGGGTATGACATTAACCGTAATATTGATGTTTGTTCAGCTGTTTTTCGCCGTGGTAATCGGCCTCTACTTCTGGAATCTGCTCCGCAACCAGCAGAGCAACCGGACCGCCGTTGACAAGGAGTCCCGCAAGGAGCTGGATAAGCTGCGGAAGCTTCGTTCCATCTCTCTGACCAAGCCGCTGTCCGAAAAAACGCGGCCGACATCCATGCAGGACATCGTCGGGCAGAAGGAAGGGCTGAAGGCGTTGAAGGCGGCCTTATGCGGACCGAATCCGCAGCATGTCATCATCTATGGTCCTCCCGGCGTTGGCAAGACGGCAGCCGCACGGGTCGTGCTGGAGGAAGCCAAGAAGAACCCGGCCTCTCCCTTCCGCCAAGATGCCAAGTTTACGGAGATCGATGCGACCACCGCCCGGTTCGACGAGCGCGGCATCGCGGATCCCTTGATCGGCTCGGTTCACGATCCCATCTACCAGGGGGCAGGTGCCATGGGTGTGGCGGGGATCCCCCAGCCCAAGCCCGGTGCGGTGACCAAGGCCCACGGCGGCATTCTGTTCATCGACGAGATCGGGGAGCTTCACCCTACCCAGCTGAACAAGCTGCTGAAGGTGCTGGAGGACCGCAAGGTGTTCCTTGAGTCGGCCTACTACAATTCAGAGGACATGGGGATCCCGAGCTATATCCATGATATCTTCCAGAACGGCCTTCCTGCCGATTTCCGGCTGGTCGGCGCCACCACCCGGACGCCGCAGGAGATTCCGCCGGCGATCCGCTCTAGGTGTATGGAGATCTTCTTCCGGCCGCTTCTGCCGGATGAGATCGGTCAGATCGCCTCAGGAGCGCTGAAGAAGATCGGCTACCCGGAGAATCCGCGGGCCATCGAGGTCGTGAAGAAATACGCCACCAACGGCCGTGAAGCGGTCAACGTGATCCAATTGGCCGTGGGTCTTGCCATGACGGACAACCGCAATGATATCAGTGCGGCTGATGTGGAATGGGTGGTGAACAGCAGCCAGATTCCGCCGCGGCCGGAGAAGAAGGTGCCGCCGGAGCCCAAGGTGGGCTTCGTCAACGGACTTGCCGTATACGGTCCCAATCTCGGAACGCTGCTGGAAATTGAGGTATCCGCCATTCCAGCCGTCGAAGGCAAGGGCAGCTTCACCATCACGGGTGTGGTGGATGAAGAGGAGATGGGCGGAGGCTCCCGGACGCTCCGCCGCAAGAGCATGGCCCGGGGCTCCGTGGAGAATGTGCTGACGGTTCTGAAGAGTCTGGGCTTCCGGCCGCAGGACTTCGATCTCCACATCAATTTCCCGGGCGGGGTGCCCATCGACGGACCCTCTGCCGGAATCTCCATGGCTACGGCCATCGTATCGGCCATCCTCCAGATTCCGGTGGACAACCGGCTGGCCATGACGGGCGAGGTCAGCATCCACGGCAGGGTGAAGCCGGTTGGAGGCGTGGTGGCCAAGGTGGAGGCCGCCTTCCAGGCGGGAGCGGTGAAGGTGCTGGTGCCGCGGGAGAACTATCAGGATCTGTTCGCAGGTCTGCAGGGTTTGCGTGTGGTGCCTATGGATACGATCCAAGAGGTGCTTCAGGAGGCGCTTGGAGTCCGGGTGCAGGAGTCGGCACCGGTGCCCTCCATCGCGGGCGCTGAGATGCTGACCGCTTCCCCCGCGCCGCTGTTCCACGCAGGACCGGAGGGGCAGAACGGATAATAAGCAAGCGAAAGCCGGACAATAAGCCGCGGGGTCACCGTAAGCCGAGGTCCGGCTTTCCTCTGTCTGGAGGGGCTTGCGGAAGACGAGGGGCACAGGGGGGCGAGGCCCCCATCATTGGTGTTTCCCAACAATGTTTGATACAATGGGTTCACAGTTCGTTAGCAGATCATTGGAGGTGCTGTCAGGATGGGCCCGAACAAAGGCAAGGTCCGGAAGATTCCGCTGTTACCCTTAAGGGGGCTGCTCGTATATCCCAGCATGGTGCTGCATTTGGATGTGGGTCGGGAGAAGTCGGTGAAAGCGCTGGAGAAGTCCATGGTGGACGACAGCCTGATCCTCTTGTGCTCCCAATCCGAGATCAATATTGAAGAGCCGACGACGGAAGATATTTACCGGGTGGGTACCGTTTCCCGAGTCAGACAGATGCTGAAGCTGCCGAACGGAACGATCCGCGTCCTGGTGGAGGGCGTCATCCGGGCGGAGATTACCGAATTCCTGACCAACGAGGAGTATTACGAGGTCATGATCCGCGAGCTCCCGGAGCAGGAGCCCGAGGACCCGGAGATCGACGCGCTGATGCGTACCGTCTTGAGCCAGTTCGAGCATTACATTAATTTGTCTAAGAAAGTGACGCCGGAGACGCTGGCCGCCGTGTCGGATATCGACGAGCCGGGCCGGCTGGCGGATGTAATCTGCAGTCATCTATCCCTTAAGATAAAGGATAAGCAGGAGATTCTCGAAACCATCGACGTTCGCGAGCGTCTGGAGAAGCTGCTCGACATCCTGAACAACGAGCGCGAGGTTCTGGAGCTGGAACGCAAGATCAGCCAGCGCGTCAAGAAGCAGATGGAGAAGACCCAGAAGGAATACTATCTGCGCGAGCAGATGAAGGCCATCCAGAAGGAGCTCGGAGAGAAGGAAGGCCGTGCCGGAGAAGTGGAAGAGCTTCGCAACCAGCTGGCCAAGACCGAGGTGCCGGAGAAGGTCAAGGAGAAGATCGAGAAGGAGATCGACCGCCTCGAGAAGATGCCCGCGGCCTCCGCCGAGGGCAGCGTCATCCGCAATTACATCGATTGGCTGCTCAGCCTGCCGTGGGGCAAGCTGACCGAGGATGATCTCGACATCAACAAGGCCGAGGAGATCCTGAACGATGAGCACTACGGCTTGGAGAAGCCGAAGGAGCGGGTCCTGGAGTACTTGGCCGTCCAGAAGCTGGTGAAGAAGCTGAAGGGTCCCATTCTCTGTCTCGTCGGGCCTCCGGGGGTCGGCAAGACGTCCATCGCCCGGTCCATCGCCCGGTCCATGGGACGCCAGTTCGTCCGGATCTCGCTGGGCGGCGTGCGGGATGAGGCCGAGATCCGCGGTCACCGGCGGACCTACGTCGGCGCCATGCCCGGACGGGTGATCCAGGGGATGAAGACGGCGGGCACCATGAACCCCGTGTTCCTCTTGGACGAGATCGACAAGATGGCCATGGACTTCCGCGGCGACCCGGCCGCAGCACTCTTGGAGGTTCTGGATCCGGAGCAGAACAATACGTTCAGCGACCACTTCATCGAGATGCCCTTCGACCTCTCGAAGGTCATGTTCATCACCACCGCCAACGCAGCCCACAACATTCCGCGGCCCCTGCTGGACCGGATGGAGATGCTCTATATCCCCGGATACACGGAGATCGAGAAGCTGAAGATCGCCGAGCGGTACCTGCTTCCGAAGCAGAAGAAGGACCACGGCCTGGAGGAGGAACAGCTGCAGATCGGCGAGGAAACCTTGCTGGCGGTAGTCCGCGAATATACCCGGGAATCCGGGGTCCGGAACCTGGAGCAGCAGATGGCGAGCCTGTGCCGGAAGGCGGCGAAGGAGATCGTCTCCGAGCCGGAGAAGAAGGTTGTCATTACGAAGGAAACCCTGAAGGACTACCTGGGGCCCGCCAAGTTCCGCTACGGTATGGCCGAGCAGAAGGATCAGGTTGGCGCCGTAACCGGTCTGGCCTGGACGGAGGTCGGAGGGGATACGCTGGTCATCGAGGTGACCGTTATGCCGGGCAACGGCAAGCTGACCTTAACCGGCAAGCTGGGCGACGTGATGAAGGAATCGGCGCAGGCCGCCTTCAGCTATACCCGATCCAGAGTCCATGAGTTGAAGATTCCTGAAGATTTCCATGAAAAGAACGACATACACATCCATATTCCCGAAGGCGCCATTCCGAAGGACGGACCGTCCGCAGGCATTACGATGGCTACGGCGTTAATCTCCGCCTTGACCAACATTCCGGTTTCCCGGCATGTGGCCATGACCGGAGAGATTACGCTCCGAGGCCGCGTCCTGCCCATCGGTGGCTTGAAGGAGAAGTCCTTGGCTGCCCACCGTGCCGGCATTCGGACTGTGCTTCTGCCGAAGGACAACGAGAAGGACCTGGAGGAAATTCCGGAGAGTGTCCGGAAGGACATGACCTTCATACCGGTCAGCCATATGGATGAAGTGCTGGAGCATGCTCTTGTGAAACCCGTGGAGGTAGGAAGCATTTGAAGATTCTTAGCGCCGAATTCATCATCAGCGCCGTCAGTCCGGCGCAATATCCCGAGGACGCTCTGCCGGAGATCGCTCTGGCAGGGCGTTCCAACGTGGGCAAGAGCTCACTCATCAATAAGATGATCCAACGCAGAAACCTGGCCCGGACCAGCTCCCAGCCCGGCAAGACTCAAACCCTGAACTATTACCGCATTAATGACCGGCTTTATTTCGTCGATCTTCCGGGGTACGGGTATGCCAAGGTGGCAAAGACCAAGCGGGCCGAGTGGGGCAAGTTCATCGAGGGGTACCTGACACACCGGGAGCCGCTCAAGCTGTTGATCCATCTGATCGATCTGCGCCATCCCCCGACGGCAGACGACATCAACATGTACACTTGGGCCAAGCACATCGGCTTGACCGTCTGTGTGGTCACGACCAAGGCGGACAAGGTGCCGAGGGGCAAGTGGCAGAAGCATGTGAAGATCATCAAGGACGACCTGGAATTCGATCCTTCGGACAAGCTGGTGGTATTCTCGTCTGAGACGGGGATCGGCCGCGAAGAGCTGTGGGAGGTCATCCGCAGCTACGCCGGATTGGACGCCGAGCCGGTAGCGGAATCAGGCACCAGTGCACCGGGAGAGACGGTGGCTGCCGAGGAGAGCGGGCCTGCCGGCGGGCAGTCCGGCGAGGAGCCTTCCGGAGAAGAATAGAAGCTTGACCAGACAGCCATGGAGCGATCCATGGTTATTTGTTTCGCCCCCCGTCCATACAATGGTACAAGACGACATCGGCATTGCGGATGGAAGGGGATAGCGGGTATGCGGAGATCGGGAAGATGGGGGGCGGCCGCGGCGGTCATCGTCGTGGCTTGTATGATGCTGATCCTGCCCTTGTGGCAGCTGGCGGATTGGCACCGGACCCGGGCGGAGCAGGAGGATACGCTGGAGCTGCTGTATCAGGTGGCGGACTTCCAGATGGAGCTTCTGGGTAGCACGCTGGGGGACGCAGCGCAGCTCAAGTCCGTGGGGCAGCTGAACGAGTGGAAGCAGTCGGCTTATGCCGTCGGCTTCGTGCATGACCGTCTGTCCCAGGCCGTCGGGAACCGTGACCTGCCCCGGCTGGAATCGGTAAATGCCCTTCTTCAGTGGATCATGAGGGTTCAAGTAGGCGGAGACCGCACGCTGCGGCAGGAGGAGTCGGAGCTGTTGAAGGAGACGGCGCAGCGCTTCCGGAGCATGGCGGAGACGTACGCGAAGCTCATGGACGGGGGAAGCATCCGGGAAGGAGCAAGATCGCGTCTAGTACAAGAAGACGGGGAGCTGGCAGCTCTGATCCTGAAGAAGCTGAAATAAGCGGAGCGGGCGAGTTCCGGCACAGGTTGTACAGGCTAGAAAAGGAAAAGCTGGGGAATACTATGCTCGTTCAAAATTTGTTCAAACTTTTCACGAGAATCATTCTAAAAAAGTATGCTATAATGTGAAATGACATTAATCACTTTAAAACGGGAAGCGGGTGACAATCACATGCATATTTTGGCGGTAGGACTTAACCATCGTACAGCTCCTGTCGAAATCCGGGAGAAATTCACCTTCTCGTCCGACCGGCTGCCGGAGGCATTGGCTTTCCTGAAGGATACCAAGAGCGTGCTGGAATGTGTCATCGTGGGTACCTGCAACCGTACGGAGGTTTACGCGGTTCTCGACCGCAAATATAAGAACGGACATTTCGTCAAGGGATTCCTGGAGCACTGGTTTGGCATCGGCCGGGACCAGTTCGAGCCATATCTATATGTGCATGAAGAGAGAAAGGCCGTGGAGCATCTATTCCGCGTCACCAGCGGTTTGGACTCCATGGTGCTGGGCGAGACTCAGATTCTGGGGCAGATCCGGGATGCCTTCCTGCTGGCTCAGAGCCGCGGAGCGACGGGAACGCTGTTCAACAATCTGTTCAAGATGGCTGTGACCTTGGCGAAGCGCGCCCATTCGGAGACCGGCATCGGCGAGAATCCGGTATCGGTCAGTTATGCCGCCGTAGAGCTGGGTAAGCGGATCTTCGGCAGCTTCCGCGATAAGAGCGTGCTCCTGATCGGCGCAGGCAAAATGAGCGAGCTGACTGCCAAGCATCTCCATGCGGGAGGCGCAAGCCGGATTATGGTAGTGAACCGGACCCACGGCCGGGCCATCGAGATGGCGGAGAAGTTCCGCGGAACGGCGTATCCCTTCGAGCGCCTGTCTGAGGCGCTGGCCGAGGCGGATATCGTGATCAGCTCCACCGGCTCTCAGGAGCTGGTATTGACGCGGGATCAGGTCCGCTTAGCCCTGCAGGGGCGCAAGGGCGGACGTCCGCTCTTCATGGTGGACATTGCCGTGCCGCGGGATCTGGATCCCGGGATCGGCGAGCTGTCCAACGTCTTTTTGTACGATATCGATGATCTGGAGTCCATTGTGGAAGCCAATCTGGCCGAGCGCCGCCATGTGGCGGAGGAGATCGAAGGGCTCATTCAAGAGGAGATCCAGGTGTTCGAGCAGTGGCTGAAGACCTTGGGGGTCACTCCGGTCATCCGGGCCCTGCAGGAGAAGTCCAACCGGATCTATGAGGAAACGATGGACAGCATGATGAAGAAGCTTCCGGACTTGGACGAGAGGCAGCAGAAGGTGATCCGCAAGCTGGCCAAGAGCATCGTCAACCAGATGATGCGGGATCCGATCCTTCGCGTCAAGGATCTGGCGGGAGGCAAGCATGGAGACCAGGCACTCTCCATGTTCACGGAGCTGTTCGCCTTGGAGGAGATTCTGCTGGAGCAGGAGCAGGAATCCAAATGGCTGGAGCGGGTCCAGCAGGCTGCGGCTTCGACGGCTGCCGCACCGGAACGGCAAGGCGCCATAAGCTTCAACGCGGCGGAATGGCTGGCGGGTTCGTGATAGCGAATCCCGCCTTTTTCTAAATCCACGGGAAAGTCGCATACAGGGCTCCCATGCGCCCGGGAGGTGGGAGAGGATGACATACAGTCTTTTATTCGATGCGATTGTCTATTTATATGCGCTAAGCCTGCTCTTTTATTTCTCCGATCTGTTCGGCAAGAAGCGGGGGGCGTCCCGGATCGGCGAATGGCTGCTGCTCTTCGTCTGGGTGCTCCAGTCGGCCTACGCTTCTGCCCATATCTACGTACATAAATTCGTGCAAAGTTTCACGATGGCGGAGACGTTTTTTTTATTTTCCTGGGTACTCGTCACCCTGACCCTGGCCATCAACCGGTTCATCCGGATTCAGATGCTGGTGTTCTTCGTGAACGTATTCGGCTTCGCTGCCCTGTCGCTTCAGGTCTTCAGCCGGGCGGATATGATCCCGGTGAATCCGGTATGGAACATGTCCGACGAGCTCCTGTTCATCCATATCTCGCTGTCTATCGCAAGCTACGCCCTCTTCGTGGTGGCCGCCGTCTTATCCGGCCTCTACCTGTTCCTGCACCGGCAGTTGAAGGAGAAGCATTGGACCGAATCCATGAAGCGTCTGCCCAGTCTGGAGAAGCTGGACGGATATGCCTACCGGACGGTGATCGTTGCGGCTCCCATGCTGCTATTGGCGTTGGCGCTGGGCATCGTCTGGCTCGTGCTGTCGGGTGAAACCGTCTACTTGACGGATCTGAAGGTGCTGAATTCGCTCATTATTCTGGCGGTTTACACCGGTTATATCGTGCTTCACTTGACTTCCCGCGCTCCGGGGCACAAACTGGCTATATGGAACCTGGCCGCTTTTGCCGTGGTGCTGGTGAATTTTATTCTGTCCAATTCGCTTTCGGCATTTCATCAATGGATCTGGATGTGAGTCCCGTTGGAAGGATATTTCCCGATACTCTTGAAGGTTCAGGACAAAAGCTGTCTCGTGGTCGGCGGCGGCCCCGTGGCGGAGAGGCGCATCGCATCGCTTCTGGATGCGAAGGCCAAGGTCAAGGTGGTCAGCCCCCGGCTGACGGAGCCGATCTGGGCTTGGGTGCGCGAAGGGCGGATCGAGGCGGAGGAACGCCCGTATGAGCCGTCGGACCAGGACGGCATGTACCTTGTGGTGGCCGCGACGGATTCCACCCCGGTCAACGACGAGGTCTGCCGGGCGGCGGCCCGGGCCAACCGGCTGATTAACATGGCGGAGCATCCCGAGCGCGGAGATTTCATCGTGCCGTCGGTGGTGCGCCGCGGGAAGCTCGTCATCGCCGTATCGACCCAAGGAGCCAGCCCCTCGGTGGCGGCGGCCATCCGGAGGCAGATCGAGACCTCCTTCGGGCAGGAATACGAGATATACTTGGACTTCCTAAGCGAGTTTCGTTTGAAAGTCCAAGATTTGGTTAAGGATACAAAGATGAGGCAAGAGTGGTTTCGGGCGGTGCTGCAGGAGGATTTGCTGGACAAAATCCGAAGGGGCCAGTTCGAAGGCTGGAGAAGCCAAGTGATGGAATGCTTGGCTCAGCCCGGAACCCACATGGTCGGACCATTCGGAGGAGACGCATGCAGAGAATCGTCGTAGGCTCAAGGCAAAGCGCATTGGCTCTGACCCAAACAGGGCATATGATCGACCGGTTGAAGGAGATCAGCGTCCGCTTGGGGCTGGAGTGCGAATTTGAAATCCGCAGAATCGTGACGAAGGGCGACCGCATTCTGGACGTGACCTTGTCCAAGGTCGGCGGCAAAGGCTTGTTCGTGAAGGAGATCGAGCAGGCTCTTCTGGACGGGGAGATTGACTTGGCCGTCCACAGCATGAAGGATATGCCGGCGGAGCTGCCGGAGGGCCTCGTCATCGGCGCCGTGCCGGAGCGGGAGGATCCCCGGGATGTGCTCATTACGAGGAACGGACAAGGACTTGACGCCATTCCCCAAGGGGGGCGGCTCGGCACCTCCAGCCTGCGGCGCTCGTCGCAGCTGAAGGCGGCCCGGCCGGACCTGACGGTAGAGACGATCCGGGGCAACATCGACTCCCGCATCAAGAAGCTGACGACGGAGGGCTTCGACGCTATCATGCTGGCCGCCGCCGGGCTGCACCGGATGGGCTGGCAGGACCGCATCAGCGCGTACCTGCCGCCGGATGTGTGCCTGCCTGCCGTCGGTCAAGGGGCTCTGGCTATCGAATGCCGGGAGAACGACGGCTTCATCCTGGGGCTGCTCTCCCATCTGCAGCATGAGGAAACCGCTCTCGCCACGACGGCGGAGCGGAGTTACCTGGATACGCTGCAGGGGGGGTGCCAGGTGCCCATCGGGGCTTATGCCACCGTGGGACCGGCAGGGGACGGCCCCCGCGTCGTGACGCTTACCGGTATGGTCGGCTCGCCCGAAGGCGACGTTCTGTTGAAAGAGACCTTGGCCGGGACAGACCCGGCCGCTGTGGGACGGGAGTTGGCCCAACGGTTGATCGATCGGGGGGCCGACCGGATCTTGGCGCAGGTCCGGCAGGCAAACCACTGATCCGGCGCAGCCGAGGAATACATACGAGGATGAGCCTCTTGTTGGCTGGCGCCAATAGGGGGCTTCCATAACGCTTCTCCATAAGGGGCGGCGTTATTTCAGGATAGGAGTGTCGCACATGAGTGAAGCAATGCAGCCGTCCGGGAAGAAGGGGACGGTTTATCTGATCGGCGCAGGACCGGGAGATCCGAAGCTGATTACGGTCAAGGGCATGGAATGCATCGCACGGGCCGACGCCGTGGTCTATGACCGGCTGGCCAGCCCCCGTCTCCTGAAGCACATGAAGCCGGGAGCCGAGAAAATCTACGTCGGCAAGCTGCCCGACCGCCACACGCTTCAGCAGGAGGAGATCAACCAGCTGCTGGTGGATCTGGCGCTGGCGGGCAAGACCGTCGCCCGTCTGAAGGGCGGCGACCCCAGCATCTTCGGGCGCGTGGGGGAGGAGGCCGAGCTGCTGGCGGAGAACGGAGTGCCCTTCGAGATCGTGCCGGGCATCACCTCCGCCATCTCGGTACCTGCTTACGCAGGCATCCCGGTGACCCACCGGGACTACACCTCCTCATTGGCCATCATCACCGGCCACGAGGATCCCGCCAAGACGGAGTCCAGCCATGACTGGAGCAAGCTGGCCACTGCCACCGGCACCAGCATCTTCCTGATGGGGGTCAGCAACCTGGCCTATATCCGGGATCAGCTGGTGGCCCACGGGCGGTCCCCGGACACTCCGGTGGCATTGATCCGCTGGGGCACACGGGTGGAGCAGGAGACGCTGGTCGGGACCTTGTCCACCATCGTCGAGCAGGTGCGCGAGGCCAACTTCCAGTCGCCGGCCATCATCATCGTGGGCGAAGTGGTCAAGCTGCGCGAGACCCTGGCCTGGTACGAGAAGAAGCCGCTGTTCGGCAAGCGGGTGCTCGTCACCCGGGCCCGCAGCCAAGCCAGCGAGCTGGCGGACCGGATCGACGACCTGGGCGGCGAAGCCGTCGAGTTCCCGGTCATCCGCCTGCGGCAGCCGGAGCAGCCGGCCGTATTGGCGGAGCTGGATGCAGCGCTGAACCGGCTGGAGGACTTTGACTGGGTGCTGTTCACCAGCCCCAACGGCGTCCACTTCTTCTTCGAACGGCTGAAGCAGCTCCAGGTGGACGTCCGCCGGATGTGGAAGGCCAAGGTGGCCTCCGTCGGTCCGAAGACGGCGGAGCTCTTGGCCGAGCGGGGCATCGTCTCCGAGCGTCTGCCGGTGAAGTTCCAAGGCGAAGGGCTCTTGGAAGCCATTCTGCCTGAGCTGGTCCCCGGCCAGAAGGCGCTGCTTCCCCGTGCGGACATCGCCCGGGACTACCTCCCCGTCAAGCTGAAGGAGCTGGGGCTGGACGTTACGGAAGTGGACGTCTACGAGAGCGTCGTCGGCGACGATCTGGCGGACGAGGTGGTGGAGATGCTGAAGAACGGCGAGGTGCACATCACCACGTTCACCAGCTCCTCCACCGTGACGAATCTGATCGAGGTGCTGAAGCAGCACGGTGTGGAAGACCCTGCCGTACTGCTGAACCAGACCACGGTGGTCTGCATCGGACCGCTGACAGCGGAGACCGCCGAGAAGAACGGGCTCACCGTAGACCGGATGTCGGCGGAAGCGACCATCGATTCCCTGGTGCAGGCTCTGAACGGGCTGCCCCGATAAGCTTAAGTCGGCGAAAGCCGGGATAGCATGCGGCCCGGCGGCGCTGATCCGATATTGAACTGACGAGAGGGGTTACTTCCCATGGGTTTTCCCGTAATCCGCAACCGGAGGCTGCGCGGCAGCGCCGCCGTCCGCAATCTGGTCCGCGAAACACAGCTGACCGTACACGACCTGATCTATCCCTTATTCGCAGTACCCGGAACCGGCATCAAGCACGAAATTCCGTCCATGCCCGGCGTTTTCCATCTGTCGCTGGACCTTCTGGACGCCGAGCTGGATGAGATCGTCAAGCTGGGCATCCAGGGCGTTCTCTTGTTCGGCGTGCCCGAGCATAAGGACGAAACCGGCACCAGCGCCTGCCATGACCATGGCATCGTGCAGGAGGCCACCCGCCATATCAAGAAGCGGTACCCGCAGCTGCTGGTCATCGCCGATACCTGCCTGTGCCAATTCACGAGCCACGGCCACTGCGGCGTGGTGAAGTTCAACGACGCGCTGCAGCAGGCGGAGGTCGCCAACGACGAGAGCCTGGAGCTTCTGGCCGAGACCGCCGTGTCCCAGGCAAGAGCCGGCGCAGACATCATCGCTCCGTCCAACATGATGGACGGCTTCGTCCACGCCATCCGCACCGCCCTGGATGAGGCGGGTTATACCCATGTGCCGATCATGTCCTACTCGGTCAAGTATGCCTCCGCCTTCTACGGCCCATTCCGCGATGCGGCCCACTCCGCGCCTCAGTTCGGCGACCGCCGGACCTACCAGATGGACCCGGCCAACGCCCGCGAAGCGCTGAGGGAAGCCGAGGCCGATGTGATCGAAGGCGCAGATTTCCTGATGGTGAAGCCGGCATTGGCTTACATGGACATCATCCGGACCTTGAAGGAGCACTTTGACCTGCCGGTCGTCGCATATAACGTCAGCGCCGAGTATTCCATGGTGAAGGCGGCGGCTGCCAACGGCTGGATCAATGAGAAGTCCATTGTCCTGGAGATGCTGACCGGGATGAAGCGGGCGGGAGCCGACATCATCCTGACGTATTTTGCCAAGGACGTTGCCCGTTGGCTGAGAGACACCGAGTAGAACGAGAAGGAGGGGACATGCATGTCTGTCAAGACGATTGACGAAAAAGACGCCGCCATTCTGACGATTCTCCAGGAAGGCATCGACCTGGTGGAGCGTCCTTATCTGGCCATCGCCGAGAAGGTGAGCTTAAGCGAAGATGAAGTGATGGCCCGCGTGGAGGCCATGAAGAACGATAAGATCCGTCAGATCTCCGCCATCTTTGATACGCGGACCCTGGGGTATTCCTCCAGTCTGGTGGCGGCACGCGTCGCCCCGGAACGGCTGGATGAAGCGGCCGAGATCATCAACCGCCATCCCGGCGTCACCCACAACTACAAGCGGAACCATGACTTCAACCTCTGGTTCACCCTGGCCGTTCCGCCGAATTCCCGTCTGGGACTGGAGCGGACCACCGACCTCTTGGGCAAGCTGGCCGGCGTGGAGGCCATCCGGCTTCTGCCGACTCTGAAGCTCTTCAAGATCGGCGTCAATCTGGACATGTCCGGCAAGCAGGACCTGACCAAGACCAAGGCCGCTCCCCAATACCGCGAGGAGGATCGCAAGAATGCCTCCCGTGTCGTGACCGAGCAGGACATCCGCATGATCCGCGAGCTGCAGAAGGATCTGCCGGTAACGGCCCGACCCTTCGACCAATGGGCGGTGAATGCCGGCGTCACCGTGCAGGCGCTCTTGGAGGGCGCCAAAAGCTTCGTGGAGAAGAAGCAGATGCGCCGTTATTCCGCCGTCCTGAACCACCGCAAAGCGGGCTATACCGCCAACGGCATGGGCGTATGGATCGTGCCGGAGGGACGCACCGACGAGGTGGGCTACCAGATGGCGGAGTTCAAGGCGGTCAGTCACTGTTATCTGCGGCCGAGCTATGAGGACTGGCCGTATAATATCTTCACCATGGTGCACGGACGGACCATGGACGAGTGCGAATCCATCCTTCAGGCCATCGAGGATGAGACGGGGATCCATGACCGGATTACCTTGTATTCGACCAAGGAGTACAAAAAAACCCGCGTCTCCTACTTCACTCCCGAGATGGAAGTATGGGAGGAGCAGGTAATCGGCGATCTGGGCCTGGACGCCTAGAACGACGCAAAAGCCATTTCTCTCTTGCGCAAGCCTGTGAAAGGGCTGCGGAGAAATGGCTTTTTGGCTGTGGCGGACGGGGAGGGCCGGGAGCAGTTCAGCTGCGGAGTCGGGACAGCTCCAGGCGAAAGCCGTTGTGGAGCACGACGACGATCCCGCGCCCTTGGAGGTCCCGCATGACCTCCATCAGGATCGGCTTCTGACAGCCGGACATCTGAGCCAGCTCGTCGTAGTTCAGCGACACCTTGATGGTGATGGAGGTGCCCTGCCGGGTGCCGTGGCGGTTGGCCAGCCGGATCAGATTCTTAATCACCCGGGACTTGGCGTCGAGGAACGTCAGGTCGTGGACATGCTGGTTGGTCTCGCGGAGACGCTCGCAGAGCTCGCGCATGATGTCCAGACACAGCTCGAAGTTGGTGCGAAGCAGATTGTGGAAGGCCGGTGCGCTGATGGAGATCAGCTGGCTGTCCTCCAGCGTCTGGGCCGAGGCGGAGCGGGGCTTGCCGTCGATAAGAGACAGCTCGCCGAAGCTGTCGCCGGACTGGAACACGGTGAGAATCTTCTCGTCGCCGCCATGGCTGGTGAACACCTTGACCGAGCCGCTGTACACGATATAGAAGGTGGAGCCGGGATCGTTCTCCCGGAACAGCACGGTGGAGGCGGAGTATGATTTGCGCATGCTGATGGAGGAGATCAGTTGAAGCTGATCCGGGCCCAGCCGGCTGAACAGGGATACTTTCTTCAGGAATTCAATCATGCAAACCGGTTCCTCTCTTAGAATTCTTCTTAATAGTTAGTTATTCTACCATATACATCGGCAGGCAGGAACCAAATTTTCAGAAGCGGATGGTGAAGATGGGATGGACAACGGACGGAAGGACACTCGGTCCAAACAAGCATTCGAGCAGGCAAAAAAAGTGATCCCGGGCGGAGTTAACAGTCCGGTGCGGGCCTACAAATCCGTAGGGCTGACCCCGGTCTTCGTGGAGCGCGCTTCAGGCTCCCGCATCTATGATATCGACGGAAACAGCTTTATTGATTATATCTGTTCGTGGGGGCCGCTCATTCTGGGCCATGCTCATCCGGATGTGGTGGAGGCCTTGAAGCGGACAGCGGAGAAGGGAACCAGCTTCGGTGCGCCGACAGAGCTGGAGATCCGGATGGCGGAGCTCGTCTGCGAGCGGATGCCCTCGGTAGAGATTGTCCGCATGGTCAACAGCGGAACGGAGGCCACCATGAGCGCGCTGCGTCTGGCACGCGGCTACACGGGGCGCGATAAGATCCTGAAGTTCGAAGGCAGCTACCACGGGCATGCGGATTCCCTCCTGATCAAGGCGGGCTCCGGCGTGGCCACATTGGGCTTGCCGGACAGCCCGGGGGTCCCGAAGGGCGTGGCCGCCAACACGATCGCGGTTCCTTATAATGATCTGGAGTCGGTGAAGCTGGCCTTCGAGCATTACGGGGAAGAGATCGCCGCCGTCATCGTGGAGCCCATCGCCGGCAACATGGGCGTGGTGCCTCCGGTGGAGGGCTTCCTCCAGGGACTGCGGGATGTCACGGCCCGTTACGGCACCGTGCTCATCTTCGACGAGGTCATGACCGGCTTCCGCGTCGGCTACCACAGCGCCCAAGGCTTGTACGGCGTCACCCCGGATCTGACCTGCATGGGCAAGGTTATCGGCGGCGGTCTTCCCGTCGGCGCGTATGGCGGCAAGCGGGAGATCATGGAGCGCATGGCTCCGGCGGGCCCCATCTATCAAGCGGGCACCTTGTCCGGTAACCCGCTGGCGATGACGGCAGGCTATGAGACGCTGAAGCGGATGACGCCGGAGGCTTATGCCGAGCTGGAGCGTAAAGGGGCCCGCCTGGAGGCCGGGTTGGCGGCCAATGCGGCCAAGCTGGGCGTTCCGTCCGTCATCAACCGGGTGGGCTCCATGGTATGCCCCTTCTTCACCGCCGAAGCCGTCGTCAATTACGAGACGGCGAAGACCTCGGATCTGCAGCGGTTCAACCGCTATTTCGCGGCAATGCTGGACCAGGGCGTGAACCTGGCGCCGTCCCAGTTCGAAGGGATGTTCGTTTCCTTGGCCCACAGCGACGAGGATATCGATTATACGATCGAAGCGCACGGCAAGGCATTGGCAGCTGCCATCGGTTAGGGGCGGTACTTGCCCGTATATATGGATTGGACCGGGGGATGTCTCGAAGGAGACGTCCCCCGGTTTTTTTTGTCGAGGCAGCCGGCGATAATTTATTTGGGAGGTAATATAACATAATCTGATGAAGAATGAAGGAGTTCATTATAAGAGGCGACGAATCGCATTAATTGAAATTTATCAAAAGCGAACAATGACAACTAAAAGCATATTTAATATTCGTTTATTGGTGTAATGAGAAAAAAATAGCCGAATAATAGTTGAAAACTTATTGAAATTTGCGCAGGAATAAGGTATCTTTACTTATAATCATTACATGTTAGATAACATGACAATAAATCACCGTTTGGTCACAAGTATCCCGGGGGACACTCGTTTTTCACTATTGAAGATGTTATGTTTTATTACCCGATTGAGGAGTGGAGAAGATGAAGAAGAGATTAGTGCTGGTAGGCAATGGAATGGCAGGCGTTTATGCCTTGGAGCAGCTCCTGAAGCTTGCACCGGCGGAGCAGTTTGAGATCACTGTCTTCGGAAGCGAGCCCCATCCTAACTACAACCGGATTCTGCTCTCCTCGGTGTTGGCCGGAGACGCGAACATGAAGGACATTGTCATTAACGATTGGGATTGGTACAAGGACAACGGCATCACGCTTCATACCGGGCAGACGGTCACGAAGATCGATACGGCGGCGAAGACCGTCACCTCCGACAAGGGAACCACGGTCGCTTATGATGAATTGATCCTGGCCACCGGCTCGCTGCCCTTTATGCTTCCACTGCCGGGAGCCGATAAGGAAGGCGTCATTGCCTTCCGGGATATCCAGGACTGCGAAACCATGATGGAGACCTCCAAAACCTATAAGAAGGCGCTGGTGATCGGCGGGGGCCTGCTGGGGATCGAAGCGGCCAGAGGGCTTCTGAATTTGAATATGGATGTGACGGTGGTTCACATCTTCAAGTATCTGATGGAGCGTCAGCTGGACGCCACCGCTTCCGCCATGCTGAAGGCCGAGCTGGAGCGTCAGGGCATGAAGTTCCTGCTGGAGAAGAACACGGAGCAGATCAAAGGCAAGAAGCGCGTTACAGGCGTCCGCTTCACCGACGGCAGCGAGATTGACACGGACCTGGTGGTGATGGCGGTGGGCATCCGGCCCAACGTGGCCCTGGCGAAGAACAGCGGCATCGAGGTCAACCGCGGCATCGTGGTGAACGATTATCTGGAGACCAGCATCCCCCACGTGTATGCGGTCGGAGAGTGCGCCGAGCATCGCGGCATCGCCTATGGGCTGGTGGCTCCGCTGTACGAGCAGGGCAATGTACTGGCGAAG
The DNA here is from genome assembly GCF_051594765.1 of Oryzibacillus soli. NCBI lineage: Bacteria > Bacillati > Bacillota > Bacilli > Caryophanales > Paenibacillaceae > Oryzibacillus > Oryzibacillus soli. Next base: position 466,589 of record NZ_JBPPGJ010000001.1, on the reverse strand, counting down.
CGGCTGGCCGGTGTGGAGACTGGGGGCTACCAAGGCTCCGTTCTCTCGACCAAGCTGAAGGTTTCCGGGGTACAGGTATTCTCCGCCGGACAGTTCACCGATGAGCCGGACACCCGGTCCGTGAGGGTGCAGGATGATTTTGCCGGGGTATATAAGAAGGTTGTGATCAAGAACGGCAAGGTGGCGGGCTCGGTCATGTTCGGGGACACCTCCGACAGCTCCAAGATCTTCTCGCTCATCAAGAGCGGGGAGGATGTGACGGGCAAGGAGCGGACGCTGCTCCTGGGCGACGGCGGAAGCCAGCCGAAGTCCGGTGTCGAGCTGGTGGCGGCTATGGCGGATGATGAGATCGTCTGCGGCTGCAACGGCGTTTCAAAGGGGGCCATCGTCAAGGCTATTCAGGAAAAAGGCTGTACCAGCGTCAACGAGATCAAAGCCTGTACCAAGGCTTCGGGCTCCTGCGGCGGCTGTAAGCCCCTGGTGGCGGACCTCTTGTCACTGACCTTGGGCAGCGAAGGCGTCACCCAAGTGAAGGAGGGCATCTGCGGCTGCACGGAGCTGTCCCGCGACGAGATCGTGGGGGCGATCGGCGAGATGCACCTGACCACCACGAAGGAGGTTATGAACGTCCTTCATTGGAAGAACGAGGAGGGCTGCTCCAAGTGCCGTCCGGCGCTCAACTATTACTTGGGGATGATGTTCCCCGAGGAGCATGAGGAGGAGCGGGAGTCCCGCTTCGTGAACGAGCGCAATCACGCCAATATTCAGAAGGACGGCACTTATTCCGTCGTTCCCCGAATCTACGGCGGCGTCACGTCCCCTGCGGAGCTGAAGCGCATTGCCGAGGTCGCGGAAAAATACGCGGTGCCCATGGTGAAGTTCACCGGCGGCCAGCGCCTCGATCTGCTCGGCGTCAAGAAGGAGGATCTGCCCAAGATGTGGGCCGACCTCGATATGCCCTCCGGCTACGCCTACGGCAAAGCGCTGCGGACGGTGAAGACCTGTGTCGGCTCCACCTTTTGCCGGTTCGGGACCCAGGACTCCATCCAGATGGGCATTGAGCTGGAGAGACGCTTCGAGCGCCTGAATACGCCCGCCAAGGTGAAGCTGGCGGTGTCGGGCTGTCCGAGAAACTGCGCGGAGGCCACCATTAAGGACTTCGGCGTTGTGGCCATCGACGGTGGTTGGGAGCTGTATGTGGGAGGCAATGGAGGGGTCCATGTCCGGGCCTGTGATCTGCTGACCAAGGTGAAGTCCGAGGAAGAGGTCATGGAATGGTCGGCAGCCTTCCTCCAATATTACCGGGAGCAGGCCAAGTGGAACGAGCGGACCAGCACCTGGGTGGAGCGGGTCGGTCTGGAGTCCATCAAGGAGGCGTTGGCGAAGGAAGAGGACCGGAGGGCGCTGGTGGACCGGATCGACAAGACCTTGAGCCTGACGAAGGACCCGTGGAAGGAAATCATCGAGACCGACGAGCTTCGCGCCACCTTCGAGACCCTGAGCACAAGCGAGCTCGACGATGCGGCTAAGCTGACGGCTGCGGCGAAAGAGGGACATTAAGGAGCATCCCACGGAAGAACCCATATCGAGGAGGTAACAACGATGAAAAAGGTGGTTATCGGGCATAGGTCCGAATTTACCGAACGGCGTTCCCGGACAGCGGTGATAGACGGGGTGGAGATCGCGGTGTTCCAATTGACCGGAGGTGCCTTCCGCGCGGTGGAGAACCGCTGTCCGCATAAGAACGGCAAGCTGTCCGAGGGCATCGTGTGCGATCATCATGTGTTCTGTCCGCTGCATGACTGGAAGATCAATCTCGATGACGGCAAGGTCCAGGCGCCGGATGAAGGAGCGGTGGATGCCTACCGGGTGGAAGTGGATGAAGCGGGCAATGTTATCGTATTATTAGAGAAAAGCGGAAGCTTGGCGTCTTAATGGAGATCAAGCGGTAAGGAGGAACGGCTTATGGAGCGCGGGAGGCTGGAAGGCAAGCGAATTGCGGTGACGGGACCCCGGAAGACCGAGGAGCTGGGACGGATGCTGGAGAAGCAGGGCGGCATTCCCTTGGCCCGGCCGGCCCAGGGAACCGTATTCCTGGATGATGCGGAGGCCCGGTCGGAATTGGTCTGGCTGCTTGGGGCTGACTGGGACTGGTTCATCTTCACCACCGGAGTGGGATTGGAGACCATGCTGGAGATGGCCCGCCAATCCGGCGCGGAGGAGCACTTCCTCTCCAAGCTTCGCAGCGCTCGCGTGGCGGCCCGGGGCTACAAGGCCATCGGCGCCTTGAAGAAGCTGGGGGTGGAGCCGGAGGTCCGGGATCCGGACGGCACCTCCGCCGGTCTGGTCCGTGCCTTCGAAGAGGCGGGTATCAGTCTGGGGGGGCAACGCGTTGCCCTTCAGCTCCACGGTGACCCGGCGCCGACCCTGGTCGGCATGCTGAAGCGCCACGGCGCAGAGTACCGGGAGATTCTTCCTTACCGGCACATTCCCCCGGCGGCGGAGGACCTGGACCGTCTCATCCGGGAGATCGTCCAAGGGGAGATCGATGCCGTCATGTTTACCAGCGGCGCCCAGGTCCGGTTCCCCTTCGCGTATGCGAGGCAGACCGGCCGGGAGCGGGAGCTGCTGGATGCCTTCGCCGGCCGCACCGTTGCAGTGGCGGTAGGGAAGTACACGGCGGAGGTGCTCCGGGAGGAAGGCGTCGGCAGAGTTGTGGTGCCGGAGGAGGAGCGGATGGGCTTCATGGTTCAGGAGCTGGCCCGGTATTACGCGGAAGCCGCGCAGGGCTGATGCGGGTACGGAGATGGAACCGCCGGTCACGGTCCTGCATCGGTTGCTCCCCTTCCGGGCCCCTCGGGGTTCACCCGGCCTCAAATACAAAAGGCACCCCCAATGGAGGTGCCTTTTGTATTTGGTCAAGGTCCTATGTAGTGATTATCCGCCCTGCTTGGGTGTCGCCGCCGTAGTCGGTACCGCTTGCCCTTGAGGGGTAACGGAGGAAGCCGGCGTTGGAGTGGGCTTCGCCGCCTCGGACGGCCCGGCGGCAGAAGCGCCGGGCTGGGAGGTAGGCTGGACGGTAGGTGTAACGGTGTTCTTGGGCGATTCGTTCGGCTGCGCCGACGAGGTTCCCCCGCCGGAAGGGGACTGTGTGGGCACCGTCGAATGCGTAGGAGAGGCGGATCCCGCAGCCGGGGACGATTTCCCGCTGTCCGCCGGCGTGCTGTGCTCCGTCGGTACCGGTGTCTTGGACGGAGACGGAGTGGACGTTGGCGAAACCGAAGGCTTCAGCAGGCCCTTGGCCTTCAAGTCCGCCTGCTCCTTCAGGAAGTCCGGATGGTCGTAAGCGCCGCCCGGGTCGATCTTCGTCACACCGTCCCACGGATTGTTGGCCTTGTAATCGTTAGGATCGCTGAAGACCAGAAGCGCCGAGGGCAGGCGCCGTTCGCCGTACCGGCTGGAGGGCTTCGTGATCAGCCCGTCGGCTTGAGTGACAAGCTCCGAGGAGGCCCCGCCGTCCAGGAAGCCCGCGTTCACCACGCCTTCCTCCAGCATCAGGTCCTGAATTTCTTTGAGAGTTGCACCGACGCTGTGGGTCTGGCGGCCGTCGATAACCATGATAACGACGGTGCCGTCCTCCTTCTGGCCGATGGCTGTACGGGGCCCGCGGCCCCAGCCGCCGTCACCGGTGGTGATCAAGCCCTTGCCGTTGGCGATGACCCGCGGGTAGAACATAACGGCTTCCGAGACGCCCAGCTCCTGCAGCTGGTCGATGGTATACTTGCCCACGACGAGCAGGCCTTCCTTCGTAAAGCCGACCACATGCTGGGGAATGCTGCCGTCCTGGTCCGTATACAGCAATTCGCCGCCGGACATAATGAAGCCGATCGGGGCGAATCCGTTGCCGAGCCCGTCCGGATCCACGAAGCCGCCGCCGTTAATGCCCGCCAGGGCGCTGGTCCGTTCCACCATGGAGGTGATGCGTTCGCCTTCACCCGGCTTGGACGGCACGACGACACGGATGGCGCGGGGGTCGTAGACGTACATTTTCTTGCCTTTCCAATAGGTATCCGAGATATCCTCTACCTTGATCAGCTCTTCAGCGGAGCGCTTCTTCTTGCTCAAGTTGACGAGGTTGAAATCCTGCTTCTCCGTCCCCATCCGTTCCCGGTCCAGATGCAGCTGGGCGATCATCCGGTCACGTTTCTCCTTGCCTACGAACATCCAGGCCCATTCCCGGTGCTGGGTGGTGATAACCGTCTGCGCCATCCAGACGCGTGTCGATTCTCCCATCGGCGTCAAGAACAAATAGCTCGACAACAGGAAGCCGAGACCGAACAACAGCGCGTATGATTTCTTCAGCCAGCTCCACCCGCGAACCTGGTCCACGGTAGAAGCCCATAACTCCATTGCCGTATTCACTTGCGGCACTCTCCCTATCTCTATACTTGCTCTCCATACGGATTCAATAACACTTCTAATCTCAAACACTAAACTCTATTCTATCATAAAAGACCCCGCATTGATAATACATCCACCCTCGCGTACAATATGGAAATAAGCGTGAGAACGTACGGCAAAGGAGTATGCGCCATGTTGGGAAAATATACGTTTTTCGGGCTTCCGGCGGATCTGATCGCCTGGGTAATGGTGTTCACCGTGCTGCTGGCCGGAATCGTCTGGTCGGCGGTGAGATCCCGATGAACATATGGACGGAACGGCTGCGCCCGGTGGTCCGAAGGGGCGAATGGCTGGAGCTGGTTTCCCGGGGAGAGCCCTTGGACGAGGCGGAGTGGAAGCGGCTGTTAACGGAGGAGCTCCAGTTTCCCTTGAAGCTGCTGGGCCGGCTTATAAGCACCGGCGGTGTCCGGTATGAAGGAAAGCGCCTGCGCCTGAAGCTGTTCCCCGAAGAGGTTGCTGAAGTGCAGGGAGAGTGGACGGAGCTTGCGGTGCTCTACGAGGATGACTTCTGTCTGGCCGTCCTGAAGCCCGCGGGTATGCCAGTGCATCCCGCCTACCCAGGACATACCGGTACGCTGGCCCAAGCCGTAGCTTCCTATTATGAGACGACGGGACAGGTATGCCGCATCCGTCACATCCACCGTCTGGACGAGGATACGACCGGACCGGTGCTCTATGCCAAAAATGAGTTCGCCCACATCGTCCTGGACGCCGCCATGAGGGAGAAGGCTATCGCCCGGACCTATCTGGCTCTGGTCCAAGGAAAGCCGCGGCCGCCGGAGGGGACGGTGGACCGGCCCATCGGCAAGGACCGTTCCCATCCGAACCGGCGGCGGGTGTCGCCGGGCGGGGATCCGGCACGGACGCGGTACCGGACGCTGGAGCCGGCCCCGGAGGCCACACTGGTAGAGCTGCAGCTGGAAACGGGACGAACCCACCAGATCCGGGTTCATATGAGCGATATGGGCTGTCCCCTGGTGGGAGACGCCTTGTATGGCGGCTCGACCCGGCTGCTGGGCCGCCAAGCCCTGCACGGGGCCAGCCTGGAATTCCCCCATCCCTGGACCGGGGAGAGGATTCGGGTGGAGGCTGAGCCGCCCGCGGATTTTCGCGATTGCTGGAAACGGCTTCTGTCGGGTTCGCGCCCCTAAGCAAAAAAATGGCATGTGAGCCCCCAACCTCCCATATATTGAGTAGAGAGACGGCCTGTATGGAACAAGCATGCTCTTATTCAAGAAGGGAGGAACAAGTGTGGCAGAACGGCAAACCGGACTTCGGTTCGATATCTATGAGCGCGTACACTTGGCGGACAATACGGTGGGGGTCCAAGAATTGGACGAGATCGAGCTCGTTCCGCACATTGCGGTGTATACGGAAGGCGAGCAGGCTTATTTGAAGGGGAATCTGTATCTGACAGGCTCCTACGTCGGAGACTCCGGCGGGGAGCAGAGAACGCTGGAGCATCTGATCCCGGTGGAGATCACCCTGCCTCTGAACCGGATTCAGGACGTGAACCAGGTATCGGTGGACATCGACAATTTCGATGTGGATCTGCTGTCTCCCCGGAGCTTGAACGTGACGGGCGTGCTGACCCTGCACGGCATCGAGATGCTGCCGGTACCCGACGAGAGCTGGAGGGAGGAAGAGGAAACGGTCATCGTGGCCAAAGCCTCCCAATTCGGCGACATCTCCACGTTCGGACGGGGAAGTGTGGAGCAGGAGCCCGAATCCGCTCCTTCCGCTGCCGAGCCCGCTCAGCCCGAGGCTCTTCTCGAGCTGCGTTCCGCCGAAGAGGAAGCGGAGCCGGAACCGGCAGCCCAAGAGGAGCCGATTGCTGCGGCCGTGGCAGAGCAGCCGGTCCGATCGGAAGCCGCCGAGGAGCCGGTAGGCGAGACGGAGGTCTACTTCCAGCCCGATGATATGGATGAGATCAATGAAGAGCCCGAAGCGAAGCTTCCGGAGGCCCAAGCCGACGAGGTCCACGAGGTGCTGCCGGAGCCTCACGCGGCGGAGGAAGAGAAGAAGGAGCTGAAGATCGCCTTCAGCAGCAAGCCGTCCAACGATCCGTCCTATCATCTCAAGTCGCTGATACATAACGGCGAATCCCGTTCGACGGCCGCTCCCGCTGCCGCGGAGCAGGACTTGGCCCCGACGCCCCGGACGGATGCGCTGGAGTGGAAGCGGCTCTTCGTCAGAGCGGAGGCGGAGGATCAGAAGTTCAGCCGCGTCCGGGTCTACATCGTGCAGAAGGAAGACACGGCGGAGTCCATTGCCGGACGCTACAACCTGAACCCGAGGGAGATTCTCCTGTACAATCGGGTGACGGAGCAGGAGCTGGCAGAGGGTAAAGCGCTGTTTATTCCGAGATAAAGAAAGCCGCACTGAACGGAAAAGAACGTTCCGATTCCCGCTGGGGGACGGAACGTTCTTTTTTTTTAGTACATATCCAACAGGAAACCCAGGTAGAACAAGAACAGCACGAACAGGATGAATACGTCCACCGGATTGGGGAACAGCAAGGTTCGGACGAACTGGATGCAGATCAGCGGGAACAGCACCCCGCGTATCGTGATCCTGGTCCGCCACCACCAGCGTTCGATTTTCCACCACCATCTTTGCATCGGTCCACGTCCTCTCCTTCGCCGCTTACGGTGACTGTCCCGGCAGCGGCAACCCCTATAGTTCCAGCTTATGAAACAAGCTTGGATTGTTGAACCGGGGGATGGGGATTTTTCTCGGTTATATCCCCGGAGCGCCGCATCCGGAGAATCGGGCGTATGCGAGAATTTTGTTCATAGACGGGGGGAGGTTTATTGACTAGGGTAGAGGGGAAAGTCACAACAGAAGGAGTGGCGCAGATGGTCCGGAATCTGTACAGGGCCCATTGCGGGAACCCGGCTGAAGCGCTCCGGTTCCTGAAGGACCGCGAGCCCTCGATCCGAACCCGGATGACGGAAGCCGGGGTGCCCATCTTATCCTTGCACCAGTGGGAGGAGCAGCTGTTCCTCTATTATGAAGCGGCCGGGAAGCCGGTGGCTCCGGCGGAGCTGCTGGAGGGGCTGGAGACGAGTCTATTGGTCTGGCCTGGAACCCAGGAGGAGCGACGTTGGGTGCCTCTGATCGATATCTTCCACTACCAGCGTCCGGTAGAGGCTGCGGATTGGTCCCGTATGGGGCCCAAGGAGCCTTACGCCAGAGTGGCGAGGCTTAAGCCGGAGCAGGCGGCCAGCTATATTTTCTACCATTATCAGCTCCAGGAGGAGAGGCCGGGCATCGGCAACAAGTACGGGATGATCGGCATGCATGAGAACCTGCTGTTCTTCTACTCGGAGCGTCCTGAAGTAGTCGAGAAGCCCGCTTACGAAGGCATACTTCGGACGGCGAATACACCGGGAGACTGGCCGTCGCTCATGGAGCCGCATTTTATCCTGTGGGAGGAGGCTCCCGGGGAACGGAAGATCTGGCTGGATATTCCCTGCCTGCTGGCGATTCAAGCGGAGGGGGCGGGGATGGCGGAGAGGGAGAGAACGAGATGAGACAAAGATTGGACTTGAACGGCGAATGGGATTTTATGCCCTTGTACGGGGAGCCGCAGCGCCGGGAGCTTCCGGCGGAGCTGCGATATGAGGATGTAAAGGTCCGGGTGCCTTCCAGCTGGAGAAGCAGCTATACGCCGGCCAGCGGCATTCCCTTCGGTGAGGTGCCGGCCCATGGCTTCCGCCCGTTCGATCTGTACGGCTATCCGAAGGAATGGGACCGGGCGGAGGCAGGGGTGCTGCACACCCGGTTCCGGGTTCCGGAGGAGATGGCCGGCCGGCGCATCTATCTTCGAATGGACGGCGTGATGCAAAAAGCCGCGGTATACGTAGACCGAACCCGGGTCGCCCTCTGGGAGGACGGCTATCTGCCGCTCCGGGTGGACATTACGGGGCTGGCGGCGCCGGGGGACCATGAGCTTCATGTGGTCTGCGGCAGCTTCGATACGGTCACCCTCCCTTCGGGGCAGCAAAAGGTCACCGGGCTTGTGGGCTCGTGGTTCGGGGCCATTGCCCGGGGAATATGGCAGGATGTGGCGCTGGAGTGTGAGCCTATGGACGCTATCGCCGATGTGACCGTCCGCACCTCGGTCCGCCGACGGCGGTTGGAGGTGGAAGCGGAGCTGCTTCTGCAGCCTGGCGTTCCGGAGTCCTCCCGTCAGATGAGTCTGATCCTTCGCGTGTGCGATCCGTCTGGAGGAGTGGTGCTGACGGCCCGGAAGGACCGTCTCCGGGAGCTGGAGCAGGCCGGTCCCGTCTCCGAAAGCGGACTGCACCCGGTCCGGTTCGAGCTGGATTGGGCCGATCCGGTGCTGTGGTCCCCGGATCATCCGCACCTGTACAGCTTGGTCCTGGAGCTGCAGCAGGGGGACGCCACTACAGATATTCTTCGGACCCGCTTCGGGTTCCGCGAGATCTGGACCGAGGGGCCCCGCTTTGTCCTGAACGGCATTCCCGTTCATCTTCGCGGGGATTCCTGGCATTTTCAAGGGGCGATCCAACAGACGGAGGAGTACGTCCGCAGCTGGTACCGCCTGTGCCGGGAATCCGGCGTGAACTGCATCCGTCTCCATGCGGAGCCCCACCCCTCGTACTATCTGGATATCGCCGACGAGGAAGGGATGCTGCTGGTGGACGAGACGGCCATCTACGGCTCCACCAAGTCCATGCAGGCGGACCATCCGCATTTTGTGGAGGCGTGTATGGAGCATGCCAAGCGGCTGGTCCGTCGGGACCGGAACCATCCGTCGGTCATTCTCTGGAGCCTGCAGAACGAGATGCGGTGGGTGGACGGCCGGGACGGCTACAAGCAGCATATTCCCGCTATGATGGAGGCCATGCGGCAGCTGGACCCGACCCGGCCCATTATCGTCGAGGGGGACAACCGGCTTCTGGGCAAGGAAGGGACCGAGGTGGAGAGCCGGCATTACAACATCGACGGCACCATCGACCAATGGGACCGGAGCGTGCCGCTGCTGTTCGGCGAGCATGGCGGCTGGTGGTACGTCTGTCCGCAGAACAGCAGCATGTACATGGGCTTGAAGGCGTACGCCAATCCGGAGGAATGCGTGAAGGGCATCGCCTGGAAAGAGCGGCTCTTCGTGGAGTATGCCCGCCGTTGCGATGTGCCCGGGATCGCCACCTTCAACTTCGCCCACTACTTCATGCGCAGCATGCCGGAGCGGGATATCCCGCTGGTCTGGACGGAGCTGGGCGGGCCGGGGACCAAGCCCAAGGTGATCCCGAAGTATTCGCTGACGCTCCACAACGGCCTGCTGCCCGAGTGCTATCCCGCTTATTCGCCGAATCCGTCCTATGAGATCATGGCGCCGGCCTTTAAGCCCGTGACCGTCATCCAGGCGGAATATAACGACAGCTTCTACGATGACGCGCCGGTGACCCGAAGCTTCGATGTTTATAACGACACGCTGGACAGCCATGAGGTCCAGGCCGAGGTGTACGTCCGCCAAGGGGCACAGAAGCTGCTGGAGCGCCGCTTTACGTGGCGGCAGGAGCCTGCGGAGCGGAAGCGGCTGGAGGTGGAATGGCAGCCGGCCGGGGTCCCCTTCGGAGACACGGAGACAGCCGTGCTGACCGTCGTGCTTCGCCATGAAGATCGGGTGGTGCATACCCTGGAGCAGGAATACCGGATTCGTTCGGCTGGACTCAAGAGAAGCCCGGTTCCGCTTCGCTGCAGAATGGGATCCTATGGCGTGGACAGCGGGCGCGCCGATTGGGCCGGCCTGCTGGAGGGCTGTATCCCCGTAACCTTGGAAGAGATCCGCACGGCAAAGGTGGAGGCGCTGGTCGTCGGCAGCTATGCGGAGGATGCGGACGGCAGCCTGGAAGCGGCCCTCCGGGCGTTCGTTCTCCATGGCGGCCGGGTGCTGCTCTTGGAGCAGTTCGATTGGTCCGTCGGCACGCTGGAGCTGACGAAGCAGGAATTTATCCGGGCCCATGCGGGCCACTACAGCCATCCCGTCCTGAAGGGGCTGAACGACAGGGACTTCATGTATTGGAGCGGCCGGGTTCTGGAGGAGGGGCCGGAGCCCATCATCCGGCAGAGCTTCGTCAAGCCGGTGGAGGGGGATTTCCGCCTGCTGCTGGAATGCAGCAGGGGGGACTTCGGCGATGGCGGGGATCTGTGGTCGCCGCTTCTCGAATACCGCCACGGCACCGGGCTCCTGGTGGCCTGCCAGCTGGAGCTGACGGCCAACTTCGGGCGGGTGCCGCAGGCAGCCGTGCTGCTGCGGAACCTGCTGGAGTACGTTGGCGGGGCTGCACCCGCACCTGCGGTACGGACCGCCGTCTGGGCGGAGGACGCGGAACGCAGGTTCCTGGACCAGCTCGGACTGGAGCATACCGCGGTGGGCTCAGCCGAAGAGCTGGAGGGCTTCCCGCTGCTGGCGGCATCCCCAGCGGTGCTCCGGCAGGCCGAGGCTTGCGCAGCGGTGAAGGCATTCGTGGAGCGGGGAGGACGGCTCGTTCTGCTGCCGGCGGCTCCATCCGATGCGGAGGCTCTGTCCCGGCTGTTGGACCAGCCGGTGGAGGTCTGCGCACACGAATCGTTCCATCTGGAAGCGGATGGAGCGCATCCAACGGTTGCAGGCTTCAGTCCGGTGGACCTGTTCGGCTTCGATAAGGTTCACTTGTCCCCGAGGGACGTCACCAACCGGCCGTTGGCTCACCACGGACTGGACTTGGCCGGGGCGGAGGTGCTGTGCCGAACCGTGGAGGGCACGCCGTGGAAAGATTACTTCGTGGACCGGCAGACGGCGGAATACAGCCGGCGGGCTCTGGTGGAGCTGGCGCGGGAGATGGCCCAGCCGTCCGCAGCCATGCTGGCGGAGGTGCCGCTGGGACGAGGCCGTGTGGTGCTGAGCCAGCTGGCGGCTGTGGAATCGGACGAGAAGAGCGTCCGATTGTACACTCGGCTCCTGGCGAATCTGGGCGCGGCCTTCCGGGACGTGCTTCTCCGCTCGGAGAAGGCGGCGGGCCACTACGCGGTGGAGGCCATGATGGCGCTGCCCTGTCCGCCCTACATCGACTACGAAGGGATGAAGGCTTATTACGCCGATCCGGAGTTCTCGCTGAACAATCTCGGCGAGGGGCTCTACGGCTGGATGAAGAAGAAGGAGAAGCATCCGCGCGACGGTTACATCCGCCTGGCGGACAGCCGGGGCGGAGTCTTTTTCCTGACGTGCTTCGTCCATGTGCTGGGGCATCCCGGGAGCGGCGTGGCGCCGGGCGTGTCCAGAGGATATTTGTCCGCCGAGACCAACGGGTCCTGCGAGTATTATCTGAACGGCGCGGCACTTACGGAGGCCGACGGCCTGGCCCTCCGGCTCCGGGGCGGGATCAACCGCCTCTTGGTTATCGCCCGCGGCGATGAAGAAGATCTTCGGCTGCGGCTGATCTTCCGGAATCCGGACGGCACGCCGATGACCCACCTGCAATTCCGCCTGACGGTGGATGAAGTGGAGCCGAAATAGACGAGAGAAGGAGATTGAATATGTTGAATACCACAGGGACTCCGGAGCTGCGCGCCGGATTGGAGCGGCAGATCGAACGGGTGGTCGAACAGATGATGGATATGAAGGGCTCCTTGAAGGAATCCGCCCCCATCGGCATCATCTCTATGGAGAACTGGGAATGGCCTCAGGGGGTAGGCTTGTTCGCCATCTATCTCTACTTCCAGGAGAAGCGGGACCCCGCCATGCTCCAGTACTTGACGGACTGGTTCGACCGCAAGCTGGCCGAAGGACCGCCGCTGAAGAACGTCAACACCATGTGTCCCATGCTGACGCTGTCTTATCTGGCAGAGGAAACCGGCAAGACCGCCTATCTGGACGCCTGCAAGGAATGGCTGCACTATGTGATGCACGACATGCCCCGCACGCCGGAGGGTGGCATCCAGCATGAAGTGACGGGGCAGCTGAACCCGGGCCAGCTGTGGGACGATACGCTCTATATGACGGTCCTGTTCGTGGCTCGGATGGGCATTCTGCTGAAGGATGACCGTCTGATCCAGGAGAGCATCCGCCAGTTTCTCGTGCATCTGAAATATTTGACCGACCCGGTGACGGGCCTGTTCTTCCACGGGTGGACCTTCGAGGGACACCATCATTTCGCCAAGGCGCTGTGGGCCCGGGGCAACTCTTGGTATACCGCCGGGCTGGTGGATTATCTCGAGATGTTGGAGCTGCCCTGGGGCGTGCAGGAATTTCTCGTTACGTCGCTGGAGCGGCAGGCGGCCAAGCTCCGGGAGCTGCAGGATGCCTCCGGCGGATGGCACACGCTGCTGGATGACCCGTCGTCTTACTTGGAGACCTCGGCCACGGCGGCCTTCGCCTACGGCATGCTGAAGGCGGTCCGCAAGGGGATCCTGGATGCAAGCTATGCGGAGTGCGCCTGGAGAGCCTTCGGTTATGTCGTAAGCCAGATCGACGCAGACGGCGTGGTTCAGGGCGTGTCCTATGGAACGGGCATGGGCCGGACCCTGCAGGATTACCGGGATATCCCGATATGCCCCATGCCGTATGGGCAGTCGATGACGCTGCTCCTGCTGGTGGAGGCGCTGAAGCACGGCTGATCCGGCGGCATTAACAAGAAAGGTGTATATGGCCTTCCCCCCGCTTTTACGATAAGATGGACGAAAACGACAGCGTATGTCCATGAACAGCGGGGAGAGAGCAGCATGCACAAGAAGTGGTTGTACCGTCTGATTCTGTCCTATCTTCCGATCTTCATCGCCGTAGTCTTCTGTCTGATCCTGGTGTTCTTCCTGGCCATGAACGAAACGACCAAGAAGCAGACGGTCAAGGCCAACCGGGTGTATGCGGGCCAGGTCATGCAGATCATGGACGCCACCCTGCAGAACATCGATACCATGGCCAGCAAAAGCCTGCTGCTGAACGATAAGGTCCGCGCCTACTTTCAAACCTCCTCCGGCATGGTGTCCTACGACTATTACGAGGTCACCAACACCATACTGGACTTCATGACGCCGCTGCCGATGATCGAGTCGGTCTATCTGTTCCGCCAGGCGGACGGCAAGGTCCTGATGCAGTCCTTCTCTTCGGAGCTGGACGAATTCGGGGACCGGGAATTCATCAAGGAGGCCATGAAGGAGCAGAAGCCCTATCTATGGAGCGGCGCACGGAACCAGGTTCTATTCACCGGCGGGGAACCCCGTCAGGTGGTGTCCCTGGTGAAGCGGGTGCCTTATTATTCCGGGGAGCAGGGGCTCATTGTGGTCAATATCCGCTTGTCCTCCCTTCAGGCGCTGGTCCGGGAGATGGAAATCGACGGCGGCGCCCAAGTCTGTCTGTCGGACGGCAGGGGTCTTAGCTTCGCCGGCAACGGTGCAGGATGCGCCCGGGATGGAGAGAAGGACACCATCCGCCAGGTGTCCCCCTACACCGGCTATCAAGTGCTGCTGGGCTTCCGGCAGGGAAGCTGGTATTCACTGATCTCGGATTTCATGACGGTATGGTATGTCCTGGGACTGATCGTCGTCCTGGGGGGCATCGCGGCCATGACCTATATCAGCCACCGGCATTACCGTCCCCTGGAGCAGCTGCTGGAGCGGGTCCAGACCTTCGGACAGCGGCACAGCAGCCTCCTGACCCGGACGGCGGAGGATGATGATTTCGCGTTCATCGACCATGCTCTCGTGAGCTTGATCGAGCAGACCAACGACTATGAGAAGCAGCAGGCCGAGGGCATCCTGTACCGGCGCGTGCATCTGTTCAAGGAGCTATTGGACGGGACGCGGGTGTTGACTCGGGAGAACCTAAGCTTGGAGACGCAGAAGCTGGGGCTGGCGTTCCCGCTGGGAACCGCCGTCTTCGGCATGGTCGAGATCGATTATTACGAGGCGTTCACGTCGCAATATTCCTTAAGGGACCAGTCGCTGTTCAAATTTACGGTCCGCAGCGCCATTCAGGAGATCGCCGAGGAGGAGGGCGTCATGCTCTGGACGGAGTGGATCGCTCCCAATCGGCTGGGGCTCCTTTATCCCGAGCCCCAAGGGGAGGCGAAAGGGAGCCCTGCCGGGGAACCGGCGCTGCGGGAGCTGACCCGGACCATGGCTGACCGGGCCCGCCAGTGGGTGGAGCAGTACCTGGCGTTCACCGTCACCTTTGGCTTCGGACCGCCTGTCCAGGACGCCTCCGAGCTGCCGGCTGCTTACCAGCATGCGGTAGCGGCGGCGGAACGGAAGCTGGTCTCCGGTCCCAACCGGGTCTACGTCTACGACGGGCGCAGTGCAGAGGGTGGGATCCGGATGGATGCCCTGCTGCAGGAGCTGAAGGAGGCCGCACAGCTGTTCCGGCTGGGCAATCCGGATTGGGAAGAACGCTTTAACCGGTCCTTCGCCTCCTTGACCTCCGGAGAGTACGGCAAGGAGGAGATTACCCGGATCGTGCAGACCTTCAAGGCCCAAGTGATCCGGGATATGGAGGAAGCGCCTCACGACCTGTTGGAGGCTTGGCGGAAGGGCCATCTGGAGGCATTCCAGTCGGTGCCGGAGCACTACGAGTGGATCGAGGAAGCGCGGCAGGCCCTCTTGGCGCCGCTTGCGGCTGCGGGGGCCGGGCTTCAGGCGCTGCGCGCAGGCCGGGAGCAGTATACACAGGCCGCGCAGATCCGCGCCTACATCGGAGAGCATTATACAGACCCGAATCTGTCCCTGGCCCAGATCAGCGAAGCCTTCGGCATGAACCTGAAGACGTTGAGCCGGATCTTCAAGGAGGAGTTCGGCGAGAAGTTCGTGGATTACCTGACGAAGCTCCGAATCGAGCGGGCCAAGCGGCTGTTGGAGGAGACCGGAGACTCCGTTCAGAGCATCGCGGAGCAGGTCGGGTACCTGTACCCCATGTCGTTCATCCGCGTATTCAAGAAGAGCGAGGGCATCACCCCCGGCGACTACCGCAAGGAGCGGGACAGCCGGAGGAGCCCATAAGAAGGATCGCCGCTAGCCATGCGTCTGCTGGAGGCTATCTAAACATGAAATAGCCCCGAAAGGGGCTATTTCTGTTAGCGGAAGCCTCGAGTGGTTCAAAATAGCCCTTTCTGGTACAGCAGCGGATGAGTCCGAGGCTTATGCGGACATAACCATCTTTCTCGATTATCGGAGACACCGGCATCACCGTCCTCTTACCACGCCTGCACCCTGCCTGCATCGTTCCCCGCCCTTCCGCCTCTGTAACGTCTCCCTCTCCCATCGAGCCTCAGTTCCCGAGCCCGCCACATCCGCCCCCCCATATCCCGTCGCTGAAGTCACCGCCCAAGCCGCCGCGAATATACGAGAATTCCGCTCCGGAGGGAGCGGGTTCCTATGCCGTATACAAGAATTTCGGATATTGTTGCTGCCCGTACCGTCGGGTATGTTGGACCTGTGCAGGACGGATCCCCCGGCCTGAAGGTATGGAAAAATCGATAGTCATATGAAGAAGAGGAGGTGTCAGCATGAAGGCCCAAACGTACAACAGCACGCACAGCGTACCGGAGGCAGCGGCGCAAGAGAGCCGGCCAACCAAGCGCCCCGTGTGGAAAACCCAGAGATTCCGCAACAACGTCCCCCTCTGGATCATGTTTCTTCCCATCGTCGCCTTTTATATCGTGTTCAAATATACGCCGATGCTGGGGCTTATCATCGCGTTCAAAAACTACAACTTCTACGACGGCATCTGGGGCAGCCCCTGGGTCGGGGTGGATAACTTCAACCATCTGTTCACCCAGTCCCAATCGGCTCAGATCATCCGCAACACGCTGTTCCTGAGCGTCCTGTCCGTATTCGTCAGCTTCCCGTTCCCGATCATGCTTGCCATCATGTTGAACGAGGTCCGTAAGATGTGGTTCAAAAAGGCGGTGCAGACTCTGGTCTACCTGCCGCACTTTTTCTCCTGGGTCATTGTCGGCGGCATCGTCATCACCCTGTTCTCCCAGAGCGGCGTCATCAACGGTCTACTGACCAAGCTGACGGGCGGCGAGCCCTTCGCCTTCCTGTTCCACGAATGGTCCTGGGTGTCCATCTTCCTGGGCTCCGGAGTCTGGAAGGACGCCGGCTTCAACGCCATCATCTATCTCGCCGCACTGACCACCATCGACCCGAGCTTGTACGAGGCGGCCAGCATCGACGGAGGCGGCAAGTGGAAGCAGATGTGGCACGTGACGCTGCCGGGCTTAAGCCCTACCATCGTCATCATGCTGATCCTGGCCATGGGCCGGGTGATGGAGGTCGGCTTCGACCAGGTGTACACTCTGCAGAACTCCATCGTCAGCAACATCTCTCAGGTCATCAGCACCTACATTTATGAAATCGGCCTGCAGGGCGGACAATTCAGCCTGACGGCAGCCCTCGGCTTGTTCGAATCGCTGGTCGCCTTCACCCTCGTCATCATCACTAACGCCATCGCCAAGCGCTTCAACAAGGCGTTGTGGTAGAAGGAGGATCCCATCCATGCGCATGTCAACCGGCGAAAAAGCGTTCTACACCATCAATTACATCATCCTGTCATTAGCAGGCCTTATCTGTCTTCTCCCGTTGTTGAATCTGGCATCCATCTCGCTGAGCGGCAAGGAAGCCGTCATGTCGGGCTTCGTCACCTTTTGGCCCAAGGACTTCACGACGGAATCCTACAACATCCTGTTCGAGGGCACTCCGATCATGCGGGCCTTCGGCAACAACGTGACCATCACCTTAATCGGGGTGGTGCTGAGCATGGTGTTCACCGTGTTCGCGGCGTACCCGCTGTCCCGCAGCTGGTTCTACGGCCGGCGCTACCTGACCTTAGGCATCGTCTTCACCATGCTGTTCCAAGGGGGCCTGATTCCCACCTACCTGGTCATCAAGCAGCTGGGCCTGGTGAATTCCTACGGCGCCCTGTGGCTGCCCGCGCTGGTCAGCACCTTCAACATGCTCATCATGCGCTCCTTCTTCGAGAGCATTCCCGAGGAGCTGGTGGAGGCGTCCCGGATCGACGGAGCCGGCGAATGGCGCGTCCTGTTCCAGGTCATGCTGCCGCTGTCCCTGCCCATGGTGGCCACCATCGCCCTGTTCTACGGCGTCTACTTCTGGAATGCCTTCTTCAACGTGCTGATCTATATGAACAGTCCCGAGAAGTACAACCTGACGGTCTTGATCCAGCAGATGATCAAGAGCCAGTCGGTTCTGCAGGACATCAACACCATGAGCCCGGATGAGGTCAACAACATTACGCCCGAGGGTATCAAGGCGGCGGGGATCATGATCATGGTCCTGCCGATGCTGATCGTGTACCCGCTGCTCCAAAAATATTTCGTCAAAGGGGTGATGATCGGCGCCATCAAGGGTTGACCGGACCCGAAGCAGGATGAAACGGCTGAAAACGTGCGATTGCAATTCCTGTGCAGTACAATCAAAGCTGGGATAAATCAGGGAGGTCAGTGAACCATGGCAAATCAGAAGTGGGTCAAAAGATCGGTTCTCGCAGCATCCGTCACCGCATTAGCCCTTACTGCCGCAGCCTGCGGCAGCGACAAAGAGGATGCCTCCAAGTCGTCCCCCTCGGCCTCGGCCGGCGGCAGCGTGGCATCCGCAGCCCCCGCCAAGCGGGGCAGCATCACCGTGTCCCTGTATGACCGCGGCACCGTTCCGGCGGAGGAAGGCACGATGGACAACAACCGTTGGACCAAGTGGGTCAACGAGAACGGACCGAACGAGGTCAAATACATCACGGTCCCGCGTTTTGAGTCCCTTCAGAAATTCAATGTGCTGTTCGCCTCCGGCTCTGCGCCGGATTTGATCTTCGAATATGACACCGCTTACCAGGGCCAGCTCTACAACCAGAAGCAGCTGATGCCCCTGGACGATCTGATCGCCAAGAACAGCAAGGAATACAAGGCCATGCTGGAGAAGTACCCGACGCTCAAGAAGGCCGGAACCATGGATGACGGCAAAATGTATCTGGTCGGCCGCGCCCTCGACGTGAACCCCCAGCACTACCTGTTCATCCGCAACGACTGGCTGAAGAAGCTGAATCTGAAGGCTCCGACCACGCCGGAAGAGCTGATGGCCGTCGCCAAGGCCTTCACCGAGCAGGATCCGGACGGCAACGGCAAGGCGGACACCCAAGGCGTGGGCTTGAGCTTCGTGGCCGGCATTGTCCTGAACCATATGTACGGCACCGGGTTCACTCTGTTCGGCACCGACCAGGTCCCGTGGATTCTGGAGAACGACAAGGTCACCCATAACTGGGACCGCATCAAGGCGGCCATCCAGTTCCAGAAGGATCTGTATGATGCCGGCGTCGCCGACAAGGACTTCGTCACCGATAAGAACGGCGAGAAGCAGAAGCAGGCTTGGATCACCGGCAAGCTGGGCATCTACGGCGGCAACGGTGCCGACCTGGCCACCTATGAAGCGCTGAAGAAAAATGTGCCGGATGCGGAGGCGGTGCCGATTGCGCTGCCCAAGACCCCATTCGGGCAGTTCAGCCCGCTGCTGTCCAACCCGATTCAGATGACCGGCATGGTCAACCGCGGCGCGAAGGATCCGGAAGCGGTCATGCGACAGATCGACTTCATGTCCAGTGAGAAATTCACCAAGACCATCGAGTTCGGCATCGAGGGCCAGCACTACAAGCCGACGGCCAACGGCTGCGCCGAAGCCATCGATCCGGCCAAGAACAAGAAGGAGCGGGACTACAACCGCGACATGAACATGCTCCAGCCGATCGTGGGCAAGTGCTACGGCTTGGACAACAAGGTCAGCCCGACTCCGACGGAGAAGTCGATGGGCGACATCGTGAAGATGGCCAAATCCATCTACATGAACCCGAGCACGCCAATGGTCGGCATCACCCAGAAGGCATATCTGCCGAACCTGCCGCAGGATCTGGCCACCATCAATACCAATGCCAACAAGACCATTCTCGACGCGGCCAACAAAGCAATCGTCAGCGGCAAGTCCTACACAGTCGACCAATTCATCACCGACTCCAAGTCGGTGTGGGAGAAGGCGGGCGGCACCAAGGTGGACGATTTCTACGCCCAATGGTACGACAAGAACAAAGGCACCGCGATCCTGATGGCGGACATCTACAAAATGGCGGCAGCCCAGCAGAAATAACAGCATGAAGGAGCAGCGGGAGGCGGACCTGACAAGGGACGCCTTCCCTTCTATCCGGACAGACGGAGGGACTTGAATTGAATGCGAATCACGCAGTGATAGAGGCCATGGAACGCAGCTTCAACGCGGCCGCCGCGGAGGCGGTGCTGGAGATGGGCTTGGTCCGGTACGACAGGCCGGGCCATACCCGGCAGATGGCCCATATGGCATACTGCCATGAAGGGCGCTACTCCGCCGGGTATTATGCCTTCGGCACGCTGCTGGGGAAGCTGGACCATGCGGAAGGTTTGAAGATCCTGGAGGCGCTGGAGGCGCTTCAGATCGCCGACCCGGACCACCCCCAGTACGGAGGCTTCCTCTGGTACCGGGAGGAGCGGGAGATCCAGGACTCCAACGCGGCCTTCTTCATCCTGATGCCGCTGGTGACGGTCCGGCTCTGCCGGCCGGACGCCTTCCCCTCAGAGCATCTGGAGCGGATCGACCGGATGCTCTCCCGCGCCGTCGTATGGTTCAGCCATGAGTGCAGGGAGCCGCAGATCTATTATCCGAACAAAATCCTGAGCGACGGCGCCATGCTGCTGGCTGTGGCCGTCTTCTCGAAGGATGAGAAGTACATCCGGGAGGCCGTCAGCTTCTTCGAGCGCTGGGAAGATTATACGGAACGGCGGGGCTGGGGCTGGGGCGAGAACATCAGCCTGGTGTACCAGAGCGTCATGATGAACGCCCTGCGGATCGCCGTCCGGGCTCTCGAGGGACGGTTCCCGGAGCTGGCCGGCAAGCTGTGCGCCCGGATGGAGGAGCTGAAGCGCCTGCTCCGGTTCCACAACGGGGAGGAGTTCGTCCCCACTATCCGGAGCTATAACTTCCAGGGCGAGACCGTACGCAAGAGCACGCTCTGGGCTATAGCGGGAGTCAGCAGCTTCGAGGAATACCGGGAGCATGTGTTCAACCTGAACGATCTGGTGGGCCTTCTGCTTTTCGAGGAGGAGCTGGAGAGGGCCATGACGCCAATGGAGGCGCCGCAGGTCCCCCGAACCTTGGTGGAGAAGGTCTTCGACCAATCCTGGTCTACCAGCTGGATCGGAGAAAGTCTGCGGGTGGGCAGCATCAACCGCTTCCCGATCCTTCCCGGCTGCTACCAGTGGCCGACCTGGGGCTTGGGCTGGCAATCCTTCCCCGTCAGCTTCAGCGTCAGGGAGCATCAGGTCTCCCACCTGCGCTGGTTCGTGGACAACGGGGAAGGGGTTCGGACCCACCCGATGGAGAATTACCATGTCGGGTATCTGAAGCCCGCTCTATTCCTGGAGCCTATCTACCCGGACGTGCGGACGAGAAGCAGCCAGTCCGGAGCGCTTCTGCTGGTGGTCCGCAGCATGGACCGGCTGAACAACCGGGTGGCGGAGCTGGCGGATGAGTGGGTGGTTCCCCGATTCGGGGGCGAAGTGCTGACCCTGACGACGGAAGCGGGGACCAGGACGTGGACGGTGCTCCGGTACCCTCATGCGGCGGTGGCCATCACGGCCTTGTCCGGGATTGCGGCCGGCGGGGAGGAACGGACGGCCGTACCGCTGGAGGTGGTGAAGGAGGCCGACCGCATCCGGATCCGGCAGGTGCTCTACCGGGGCAGCGATGGACATCTGCAGTGCCGGAGGGTGGAGGCCGCTTGGGCGGTGGCCGGCGTAGACCGGGGAATGTCCCTGGAAGAGCTGCAGGCTTATCTGGATACCTTGACCATCGATGACCGGACCGTCGTGGACCGGGAGGTCCCCCGGACACCGGACGCCATGCCGAGGCGCTGCTCCATACTCGTCCACGGTGTGGAGGAAGCGGTGCTGGTTGCGGATCCTTACGACACCCTCGCCTAAGCGGGGGTTGTCGCAAGGCGATTCCACATTCGAATCCATAAGATGAGGTGAATTGAAGTTGAGAAACGCGTTATGGATCAAGAAAATTGTATGCGCTTTCTTATGCATGGCCATCGTGCTGGGGGGATTCGCCCCTCTGTCCGTCTGGAAGGCTCCTTCCGCGTCGGCAGCCGGCGACGTGCTGGCGGACACCTTCGACAATACGGCCTTGGGAGCCAAGCCCGCCGGCTGGAGTATCGCTCCTCCGGCCGGAGTCTCGGTGGCCGTAGCGGAGGCGGACGGTCATCCGGGCCGGGTTCTGTCCTATGTGCAGAGCGCCAAGACCGCTTCGAGCTATTCCATCAAGCGAACCTTCACGAATACCTCCGCCAAAGCGGTCCTGACGTATCAGGTCCGTGCGGAGCAGAACAACCAGGTTATCTATCTGCCTAATCTTCAGTCCGGTACCGTCTCGATGGTACAGCTGGCATTGTACAACGGCAAGTTCGCTTACAAGAAGAAGGGCTCCAGCAGCTGGACCGAGCTGGATGCTTATTCGGCGGGAGCTTGGTATGACGTGAGAGTGGCGTTGGACTCCGACGCCCAAGTCTACGATCTGTACATCAATAACGTTCAGAAGCTGAGCCAAGAGCCTTACTTGGCCCAGGCCGGTCCCGTGACTGCTTTTAGCTTCGGGTTCTTTAAGGACAACGTCGGGGCCGCGTACTTCGATGAGTTCCACGTGTCCTCCTACAAGGCGGTGGAGGGGATTGCGTTTGCCAACCCGGAGTATGAGATGGCGGCCGGAACCACCCAGAACATTCCGCTTGTCTTCACTCCGACCAATGCCACCAATCAGAACGCCTCTTGGAGCTCCAGTAATCCGGCGGTCATGACGGTGAACGACAAAGGCGTGGTTACGGCGGTGTCGCCGGGTACGGCCACCTTAACCGCCACCTCCGCCGAAGGAGCGAAGACGGCAAGCACCACGGTACGCGTGTTCGAGGTCCCCATCACGGGAATCGCCCTGGATCCGGTGGCCTCTCCCTTGCCGGAGGGCTCCCGCTTGCTGCTCCAGGCGCACGTGAGTCCGGATCATACCACCGACCCCGCCGTTACCTGGAGCACGGACAATCCGGCGGTGGCTACCGTGGACCGGTATGGAGAGGTGACGGCAGTCGCTCCCGGACCGGTGAAGGTCACCGCTGCCAACAAGGACGGCACCATCAAGGGAGAAACGACGGTTACCGTAACCACACGCTCCGTGCAGCACCGCCTCTATGTGTCGCTGAGCGGCTCGGATACCAATCCGGGCACCGAGCAGGCACCCTTCCGCACCATGGCCAAGGCGCAGGAGGCTGTCCGAGCCTTGAATGCCGGCATGACCGGAGATATCGAGGTGTTTCTGCGGGGAGGAACCTACACTCTGCAGGGGCCGTTGGAATTCACACAGGCGGACTCCGGCATGAACGGATATTTCGTCACCTACAAAAGCTACCCGGGCGAGGAGGCCGTGTTGAGCGGCGGGAAGAAGATCACCGGGTGGACGTTGTATGATGCGGCCAAAGGCATCTACAAAGCGGACGTCGGCACGTCCCTGGCAACCCGGCAGCTCTTCGTGGACGGCATCCGTGCCGTTCGCGCGTCCAGCACCGGAGGATTGACCAATCCGGATAAGACGGCTTCCGGCTATGTCTCGGATGACACGGCCCTTGCCGGCTATGCCCATCCGGAGGAGCTGGAGCTGGTGTATAACGACCTGTGGACCAACTCCAGGGTCGGGGTGCAATCCGCGTCCGTGGCCGGCGGCCGGCTGCAGCTGACTCTAGACCAGCCCGCTTGGGATGCCGTCAAATCGCGCGGCCTGACCAGCGCCACCGTACCGGTGACGTATGAGAACGCTTACGAGCTCTTGGACCAGCAGGGCGAGTGGTACCTGGACCGCAGTGCGGGCGTGCTCTATTACAAGCCCCGCGCTTGGGAGAATATGAGCACGGCCGAGGTCATCGCCCCCGTCCTGGAGCGGCTGATGAATATCAACGGCGCTTCCGCCGACCAGCCGGTGCGCAACCTACAATTCGAAGGCCTCCATTTTACGCATACCACGTGGATGTTCCCCAGCACCGAATGGGGCTTGTCCGACGCCCAGAACAACCATCTGCGCTATCCGGGCTCGCCGGACCATCTGCCGGATGCGGCGGTTATGATCAGCTACGCGAATACGGTGAATTTTGAGCGGAACGATTTTTCGAAGCTGGGCATCACGGGAATCCGGATGGACGCGGGCACGCAGAACAGCCTGATCCGGGGGAACCGGTTCTATGACATCTCCGGCGGGGCCGTGAATGTGGGCCAGCCCATGACGAACGATCCGGAGAACTACAACCCGTCGGATCACCGGAGAATCATGAAGAATAACGACGTAGTGAACAACCTGATCCACGACATCGGGGTCGACTACAAGTCGGCAGCAGCCATCTCCGGCGGCTTCCCCGAATATATGGACATCAGCCACAACGAGATCTACAGCATTCCTTACAGCGGAACTCACCTGGGGTACGGGTGGACCAAGGTGTTCGACAACGTGCTGCGCAACGTGAAGATCGAGAATAACCTGATCTACGATCTGATGGGCATGGGTATCCGGGACGGTGGAGCCATCTACAGCCTCGGTATGACCGGAGGATCCGCGGGCAACAAAAACCTGGTGCGGGGCAACTACATCCGCAACCAGATGGATGACAGCGCCGTGCTCTACACGGACGAGGGCTCCACGGATTGGAGATTCGAGAAGAATGTCATCGACCTGAAGGGAACGCCTCCTTGGCACGGTACCATGAAGTGGGCTCAGGCGTGGGCGGCCACGATCCACAACAACGAATTCGTCAACAACTATACGACGACGGAACGCTATGTCGACAACGGCTACAACAACACCTGGGCCAATAACGTAACGTTCCCGGACGCGAGTTGGCCTGCGGAAGCTCAAGCCATCATCGCGCAATCGGGCATCGAGAGCGGCTATGCGGATATCGGCAGCACGGATGTGCGGCGGTGGAAGGCGGATGCCCTCGATCTGGCCGTCGGAGGCGCCGGACGGGTTCCGCTTCACGCAGCAGACGGCAAGGACGGCACTCAGAGCCTGGCCGCCGGCAGGATCTATTACGAATCGGCCGACCCCTCCATTGCAACCGTAGCGGCGGACGGTACCGTAACGGGTCTTGCGACGGGCAGCACGAAGATTAAGGCGAGCATCATCAACAACGGAATCCTGCGCACGGTGGAGGCTCCCGTGACCATCGGCGATACGCTTGCGGAGCTCAGCATCGTCGGAACCGTCGGCAAGAATGCCGCTTACCGGGAGGGGACCTCCGCCACGCTGCAGATTACCGGCAAGACGGTATTCGGCAGCAGCGTGCCGGTCGATCACGTGACGTTCCTCTCCTCCGATCCCGATGTGGCAAGCGTGACGCCGGATGGTGTCCTGACCGCCCATCATAGCGGGGATGCGGTTCTGACCCTGATGAGCGAGAAGCTCGGAGTCCCCGTAGAATCCCGTTACAAGATCCGGGTCTGGGCGTACGGAGAGGTCGAGGACTATACGCTCCGGGACGAAATCCGCGATATGTCGAACTGGTATGTATACCCCTCCTCGCAGACTCTGCAGGGAGATGCCTCCTCCATCACGATCCCGACTCCCAACAGCGGGCATGCCATCTATCAGGGACGGCAGTTCCAGAATGAAATGGTTGAGTTCGACATGACCATCAACGGAACCACCAGCTGGTATGCCGTCATGTTCGGCAAGCAAAGTCCCACCGCCGGCTACACCGCCGATAACAACTATGTGCTGGTCGTAAGCTCCGGCGGCATCGAGCTGCACCGCTTCAATTACGGTCCCCGGACGGTCATCTACGGCAACCTCCAAGGGTACACAAGCCTGGCAGGGGGGGCAATTCCGAATACCATGCTGCCCTTCAACCAGAAGAAGCGGGTACAGCTGGGCACCTTCGAGGAAGCGGCAGGCGTCCGGATCATCGTGAAGGTGGAAGGACAAGAGATCATGAACTTCCTGGACACGACGGACGGGAAGCTTCGCGGTCCCGGCTATCTGGGAGTCATCGCCAGAACGGGCAGTGTGACCTTGTCGGAGCCGGTGCCGCAGAAGAGCATGAAGCTGACCGGTCCCGCCAGCATCAACGGAGGCGAGGAGCTTGTCCTGACCTATGGCTTCCAAAATGTGACGGGCAGCGTGTATGCCCAATCCGCCATCGTGAACTATAATCCCGGCCACCTGGAGTATATCGGCGCTGAATCTCTGGTAAACCATGCGACGGTCGTAGGCTCTACCTACGGCTACGGTCAAATGAAGCTCACGGAGGTCGGTCTTGGAGCGGCCATGACCGGTTCGGATGATCTGGTGCGGCTGCGTTTCAGAGCGTTACCGGTAAATCAGACCGTTGCGTCCTCCGTTTACTTGTCGGATGCCCAGGTGGCGGACGGGAATGGCGTCGTTACCCCGATCGGGGCGGGAGCCGACTATTCCATAACGATTCGCAGCTTCGATAAGACCACGCTGATCCAGAAGATTGCCGAGGCTCAATCTGCTCTGGATAGCGCACAGATCATCGACACCTTGTGGGGCCACTACCGGCAGGACCCGGTGACCGCCCTGCGCAGCGCCGTCTCTGCAGCCCAAGCCAGCCTGAGCGGGATCGGCAGCCAGGCGGAGCTGAATCAGGCGGTGGATACCTTGAACCAGAGCTTGGCCGTCTTCCGGGCTTCCGTGAATACGACCCGGACCCTCGGTGACTTGGCCGTCATGGGCCGCAGCTACCGGGCAACGGCCGCATCCCCGGGATGGGACGCGGTGTACGTCTATGATCTGAACGGGGACGGCGTGCTGGATATCGCCGATATCACCGCCTTCGCCTGGGAAATGAACTAAAAAGGAGAATACCGGATGAACCGAAAACTTCGAATCCTAGGTCTGCTATGGATTCTATGCATCTCCCTTCTGCCCGTCCAAGTCTATGCCGCCTCCGCCCCCGTTCTTTCCCTCCGGTCGGAGGGAGGATCGGTCAAGGTGGACGATACCGTAACCGTGACGGTAGCGGCCCGGAACCTGACGGGATTGTATGGCAATGAAGTTCAGGTCGCATACGATGCGAACCTGCTGCAAGTTGTGAGCGTGAAGCATGAGATTCCCGGCGGCAACCCCATCACCCTACAGGCGGTGGGCCTCGTGACGATGGCCAACTTCTTCGTGGGCAAATCTGCAGGACTGTCCGGCGACCAGACCCTGTATACCCTAACCTTCCGCGCCAAGGCCCAAGGGGAAGCGGCCGTTGTCATCTCTTCCATGAAGCTGATCGGTACCGGCGCAGTGGCGATGCAGGGAACGGTCGGCAGCGGCAGCTCCGTTAAGATAACCGCGAAGGATACATCCGCCAACCCCAACCCAGGCTCCTCTTCGGGGACGTCCTCCTCCGCTCCGCCCAGCTCATCTCCCGGGCTTTCCGCCTCGTCGGCGCTGGTTGCGGACGCCGTAACGGGGAGCGACGGCGTGGCTGTGGCCCGGGTCGAGCCCGCCCAGCTTGCCGGCTATCTGGAAACGGCCTCCGCCCGGACACCGGTCATCGAAGTGAAGGCCGCTTCGGCCCAAGAGCTGAAGATCGTCCTTCCGGCCGGGCCGCTCCAGGCGGTCCAGGAAGGCAAGCGAATCACGGTAAGAACGGGAATCGCCTCGTTTACGCTGGCTCCCTCGCTGGTGAAAGCCTCCCAATCCGGCGATGAGCTGGTGCTGGAGATCGCCAGGGAGAATGCGGGAAATCTGCCGGAGGTGCTCCGCCGGCGCCTCGGCTCCGATGCTCCGGTTTACGACTTCAGCTTGAGCTTGAACGGCCGGACTATCTCCGTATTCCGGGGAGAGGAGGTAACGGTGGAGATCCCGTATACGCTTCGTGCCGGCGAGAATCCCCATCAAGTCGTCCTCTGGCATATCTCCGATGAGGGAGGGCTGGAGTCCGTCAAAACCGGCAAGTATGATCCTGCGACGGGCATGGCGGTATTCAAGCCGAAGCATTTCAGCCGGTACGCCGTTTCCTACCGCGATGTCGGCTTCCAGGACCTGAAGGACCATGCATGGGCGCAGGACGCCATTCTGCGGCTGGCGGCACTGGACGTGCTGCATGGCACCGGAAGCGGACGCTTTACCCCAGAAGGTCAAGTGACGAGGGCGGAATTCGTCACCATGCTGGTTCAGGCCTTCGGGCTTCAGGATCCCTCCGCACGGACGGACCTGCAGGATGTGAAGGAGGGGGCATGGTATTATCCGGCGGTGGCCAGCGCAGAGAAGATGGGAATCGTGAAGGGAATCGGCACCGACCGCTTCGGGGTTGACGAGCCGGTCAACCGGCAGGATATGGCAGTGCTCATCCATCGTACCGTGCTGTCCCAAGGCGGAGTCTTCGAGGCAGTGAAGGCGCCTGCCGCCTTCGCAGATCGTTCCAGGATCGCAGAATATGCCCTCCCATCCGTAGAAGCCATGCAGCGGGCGGGGATCCTCGAAGGAAAGGACCAAGGGGTATTCGCCCCCGCAGAGTACGCAACCCGAGCGGAAGCGGCCGTGCTGATCGGGCGGCTGCTTCGCTAAGCGAACCTGCTTTTCGTTCTGGTTTGTCCCGCAGGTATAAAAAGCCTTCTTCCCGGCCATCCTGTCAGGAAGAGGCTTGTCCCGCAAAAAGATTGACTCACCTGCGGTGCTCGTATATCATATAGTATATAAATTTTTGCCAGAAGCTTGGATGGGGAGTAGTAGCCGAAGTGCCCTTGCCAGAGAGCGGAGCCGCAGTGGCTGGAAGGTTCCGCAGGGATTGCACGCCGGTCGAAGTCGCCCCGGAGCTGCGGATTGGAGAGGGAGCCGTACCGGTTCATGAGGAACAGGGCCGCTCCGCGTACAATCAGCCGGCAGGCGGCCGTTATCCGCTTGGAGCGCCGACGTCTTTGCCGCCGATATGCGGCAGGGCCCGGAATGAAGGTGGTACCACGGAAGCAGAGCCTTTCGTCCTTTGGGATGAAGGGCTTTTTTTGTTGGTCAAGAAGAGAGAAACGACAATTGGAGGGAAATACGATGACGGACCAGCTCGACACAAAACCGGCGAACGGCATGCCGACGACTTACGATCCGAAGGATACCGAAGCCAAGTGGTATGCGTATTGGAAGGAGCAAGGCTATTTCCAGGCCGGCAAACGCACGGACAAGGACACTTATACCATCGTCATTCCGCCGCCGAACGTAACGGGGATGCTGCACATCGGCCACGCCCTGGACTTCACGCTGCAGGACATCCTGATCCGGATGAAGCGGATGCAGGGCTTCGACGCATTGTGGCTGCCGGGCTCCGACCATGCGGGCATCGCCACGCAGACCAAGGTGGAGCAGAAGCTGCGCGAGGAGGGCGTCACCCGGTATGATCTGGGGCGCGAGAAATTCCTTGGCAAGGTGTGGGAGTGGAAGGAGCACTACAACGGCATCATCCGCGACCAATGGGCCAAGATGGGCTTGTCCCTGGACTATTCCCGGGAACGGTTTACCTTGGACGAAGGGCTGTCCAAAGCGGTTCGAGAGGTGTTCGTCAAGCTGTACGAGAAGGGCCTGATCTACCGGGGCAAGCGGATCATCAACTGGGACCCGGCGGCCCGGACGGCGCTGTCCGATATCGAGGTTGAATATAAGGAAGTGCAGGGCGCGCTCTATCACCTGCGGTATCCGTTGAAGGACGGAAGCGGCAGCATCACCGTCGCCACCACCCGTCCGGAGACCATGCTGGGCGATACGGCCGTTGCGGTACATCCGAAGGATGAACGCTACAAGAATATGATCGGCAAGATGCTGGTGCTGCCGATCATCGGGCGGGAGATTCCGGTCATCGCCGATGAGTATGTCGATAAGGAGTTCGGCAGCGGCGCCGTGAAGATCACCCCGGCCCATGACCCGAACGACTTCGAGGTCGGCACCCGCCATGACCTGCCGCAGATCCTCGTGATGAACGAGTCCGGCGTCATGAACGAGAATGCCGGCAAGTACCAGGGCATGGACCGGTTCGAGTGCCGCAAGGCCATCGTGGCGGACATGAAGGAGTCGGGCGTGCTGCTCAAGATTGAGGAGCACGTGCACCAGGTCGGCCACAGCGAGCGCAGCGGCGCCGTCGTCGAGCCGTACCTGTCCACCCAATGGTTCGTCGCCATGAAGCCGTTGGCCGAGAAGGCCATTGATTCGCAGAAGTCCGGGACGGGCGTAACCTTCGTACCGGACCGGTTCGAGAAGATCTATCTCAACTGGATCGAGAATGTCCGCGACTGGTGCATCTCCCGCCAGCTGTGGTGGGGACACCGGATTCCCGCCTACTACTGCGAAGCCTGCGGCGAGCTGCACGTATCCCGTGACGCCGTTTCGGCCTGCGCCAAGTGCGGAAGCGGCAGCATCCGCCAGGATGAGGACGTGCTGGACACCTGGTTCAGCTCCGCCCTCTGGCCGTTCTCCACGCTGGGCTGGCCGGAGAAGACCGCCGATCTGGAGCGCTACTACCCGACGAACGTACTGGTAACCGGCTACGATATCATCTACTTCTGGGTGGCTCGGATGATCTTCACCGCCCTGGAGTTTACGGGACAGATTCCGTTCAAGGACGTGCTGATCCACGGTCTGGTCCGCGATGCGGAAGGCCGCAAGATGTCCAAGTCTCTGGGCAACGGCGTCGATCCGCTGGACGTTATCGAGCAGTACGGCGCCGACGCCATGCGCTTCATGATCTCCACGGGCAGCACGCCCGGACAGGATCTGCGCTTCCGCTTCGAGAAGGTGGAGCAGGCCCGCAACTTCGCCAACAAGATCTGGAACGCTTCCCGCTTTGCACTCATGAACCTGGAGGGCGTTACGGCCTCCGACGTGCATCTGGACCGCAAGCTCGGAACGGCGGACCGCTGGATTCTGCACCGCCTGAACGAGACCGTCCGCGACG
The DNA here is from genome assembly GCF_051594765.1 of Oryzibacillus soli. Lineage (NCBI taxonomy): Bacteria > Bacillati > Bacillota > Bacilli > Caryophanales > Paenibacillaceae > Oryzibacillus > Oryzibacillus soli. Next base: position 436,111 of record NZ_JBPPGJ010000001.1, on the reverse strand, counting down.
TGACCCGCCTTATGGACTCGTACGAGTTCGGGGAGACCGGCCGACTCTTGTACAATTTCATCTGGGACGATCTGTGCGACTGGTACATCGAGTTCGCCAAGCTCTCCTTGTACGGCACCGACACGGAGCAAAAAAACAGCACCCAGGCCGTTCTCGGCTATGTGCTGGACCGGACGCAACGGCTCATCCACCCGTTCATGCCTTTCATCAGCGAAGAGATCTGGCAGCATCTGCCGCATGAAGGGGAGACCATCACGCTGGCCGAATGGCCGGTCTATGACGCCAAGCTGGAAGCGCCGGACGCCGTAGGCGAGATGAGCCTCCTGATGGACATCATCCGGACCGTGCGCAATATCCGCGCCGAAGTGAACGTGCCGATGAGCAAGAAGGTCGAGCTGCTCGTGAAGCCGGCGGACGAAGCGGCAAACGCCGTACTCTCCCGCAACGAGGAGTACTTGAAGCGGTTCTGCGGCACCTCGCTGCTGGAGATCAACCCGGCGCTTGCCGCCCCGAACAAAGCGATGACCGGCGTGGTTACCGGCGCCGAGCTGTATTTGCCGCTGGCGGGCCTGATCGATATCGCCCAGGAAATCGCCCGTCTAGAGAAGGAAGTCCAGTCCCTGAACGGCGAAGTGGAGCGGATCGAGAAGAAGCTGGGCAATGAGGGCTTCGTCGCGAAGGCCCCGGCGCGGGTCATCGACGAAGAGAAGGCGAAGCTGGCCGACTATGCGTCCAAGCGGGAGGTCGTGCTGGGCCGCCTGCAGGAGCTGAAAGAGGGATGAGTTCCATGAGCGAGGACCAAGTGCAGACGGCGGATCACGGGCTTGCGGACTACGCCGCCGCCGTGGAATGGATCACCGGGCTGGTGGCTTTTGGGATCCGTCCGGGCCTGAAGCGGATGGAGCTGATGATGGAGCGCCTCGGTCATCCGGAGCGCCGGCTGAAGTTCATCCACGTGGCGGGCACCAACGGCAAGGGCTCCACCTGCGCGTATTTGACCCGGGTGCTGGTGCAGAACGGCTATGATACGGGTACGTTCACCTCGCCTTACATTGAGAAGTATACGAACCGCATCCAATACAACGGCCGCGACATTCCGGAGGAGGACCTCCTCCGGCTGTCCCGCCGGCTGAAGCCGCTGGTGGAGGAGATCGCCGCAACCGAGCTGGGCTCGCCCACCATGTTCGAGGTGTCGACGGTATTGGCGCTCCTGTATTTTGCCACGGTGTCGTATCCGGATTATGTGGTCTGGGAGACCGGCCTCGGCGGACGACTCGATTCCACCAATGTCGTGACACCGGTCTTGTCCATCATCACCAATGTGGGCCACGACCATATGGAGATCCTGGGGGACACGCTGGGGCAGGTAGCGGCGGAGAAGGCCGGCATCATCAAGGCCGGCGTCCCTGTGATCACGGCGGTGGAGCAGCCTGAGGTGCTGGCGGTCATCGAGCAGGCCGCCAAGGCGAAGAACGCCTCCTTGTACGCCATGGGACGGCAGTTCCGGTTCGAGCCGGTATCCGAGTCGGTGGGCCGTCAGGCGTTCCGATGGGAGGGGCCGTTCCGGAGCTACGAGGACATGGCGGTGGGCCTGAACGGGTACCATCAATTGAAGAATGCCTCCGTGGCCCTGATGGCGCTGGAGGTGCTCCGGCAGTATAATGCGCTGGTGCTGGAGGACGAGGACGTCCAGGCCGGCTTCGTATCGGCCAAATGGCCGGGGCGGCTGGAGCTGGTCAGCGAAGCGCCCCGGGTGCTGCTGGACGGCGCCCATAATCCGGAGGGAGCGGAGACGCTGGCACAGGCCCTCCGGGGCGATACATTCCGGCGGAACAAGCTCCACTTTATGATGGGGATGCTCTCGACCAAGAATCATACAGGCTATCTCAGGCATATACTGCCATTAGTGGATACGCTTATCCTGACGGAGCCCGATGTTCCGAAGAAGCAGGATGCCGGCTCCCTGGCGGAGCTGGTCCGTTCCCTGCTGCCCGAAGCGGGGGTCTCCCCGGAGATCGTCGTGGAGCGGGACTGGAAGAAGGCGCTCAGCTTGCTGATCGACAAGACGGGGCCGGAGGATTTGGCCGTGGTCTCCGGAACGCTGTATCTGATATCCGACGTACGGACATGGATGATCTACAAAACCGATTCAGAAAAAGGTTGGTGAGCTGGCGTGAACACTTCGGAACACGTTCATTTTATAGGTATCGGCGGTTATGGAATGAGCGCCATAGCCAAGGTCATGCTGGAGATGGGATTCCGTGTATCGGGGTCGGATCTGGCGGCGCAGGAGCTGACGGAGAAGCTGGCGGCCAAGGGCGCCAACGTCTTCATCGGGCATGAAGCGGAGCATGTGAAGGGAGCCGATCTGGTCGTCTATTCGACGGCCCTCTCCAAGGACAATGTGGAGATGAAGCGGGCGGAGGAGCTCAACATTCCGATTATCCACCGCTCCCAGATGCTGGCGCGTCTCTTGAATACCAAGAAGGGCATTGCAGTGGCCGGCGCCCACGGCAAAACGACTACCTCGTCCATGATCTCGCTCGTGATGGAGAAGAGCGGGGTGGACCCCACCTACATCATCGGCGGGGAGATCATCAACCTGGGCAGCAACGCCAAGGCGGGCAAGAGCGACTACGTCGTGGCCGAGGCTGACGAAAGCGACGGCACCTTCCTGCAGTATTACCCGTATCTGGGGGTCGTCACCAATATCGAGGCGGATCACCTGGAGCATTACGACGGGGACTTCGGCAAGCTGAAGCAAGCCTATGTCCAGTTCCTGAGCCAGGTGAAGCCGGAGGGCAAAGCGATCCTGTGTGCGGATGACGAGCACCTGGCAGGCATGCTGCCGGAGCTGAAGTGCGAGGCCGTTACGTATGGCTTGGGCGATACGGCGGAGTATAAGGCGGTGGAGCTGGAGCTGGGCGACCGGAAGGTGCAGTTCACCGTCGAGCGACGCGGCCAGACATTGGGCACCATCAAGCTGTCCGTACCGGGCAAGCATAATGTGTACAATGCGTTGGCCACGCTGATCGTCTGTCTGGAATCAGGGCTCACCTTCGATCAGGTGGCGGAGGCCATCACCGAGTTCCGGGGCGCCAAGCGGCGGTTCCAGGTTCTGGGTGAGGTCAACGACATCCTCGTCATCGATGACTATGCCCACCACCCGACGGAGATCGAAGCGACCGTCAGCGCGGCGAAGGCGACAGGCAAACGGATCGTGGCCGTCTTCCAGCCTCAGCGGTATACCCGGACGTTCTTCCTGTTGGACCAGTTCAGCCGGGCCTTCCCGGAGGCGGACGAGGTCATCCTGACGGACATCTACAGTCCGGCCGGGGAGAAGCAGATCGAAGGCATCAGCTCCGCCCGCTTGTCCGAGCTGATCCGGGCGAACAGCAATCCGAATGTCCGGCATATGCCGACGAAGGATGAGGTGTTCGACTATCTGCAAGCGACGGTGAAGAGCGGCGATCTGGTCATCACCATGGGCGCCGGCGACATCTGGAAAGTGGCGGACCGTTTGGCCAAGGAGCTGCGGAGCCGTTACGGCGAAGAATAGAATAGACCCGCAGTAGACAGCCTTCCGTCAGGAAGCGTCCGGAGCTTGCACCGGCGCGCCTGCGGGAGGCTTTTTTGGCGGCGTAGGCTGGTCCGGGTGAAATTCCATGTTGTCCAAATTTCTATCATAATCGTGTCCGCCTTCTCATAGGATGGAGTATAGATGAGTGGACAAGGAGCGATTGGGCATGAATAAAGCCAGGATCACCTATCGGTTCGACCCCGACCGGGAACGGGAGAGAGAGTGGGAGCGGGAGCGTGGAGAAGGGCAGGGTCGAAGCGGCCGCGAAGAGAACGGCAGGGTCATTCCGCTCTATCAGGAGGAATACCGGGTGATGGAGGAGCAGGGGAACGAGCGCCAGGAGCTGCATCAGGCTTCCCCCGAGCCGCCGCACCGGTCCGACCGTGAAAGCGGCAGCCCTATTCGGGACTATCAGAGCTTGAATCAATATACGACGGATTATGGGGCATGGAGCAGCCCCTTCGACGCCGAGACCCAACGGATCGAGAGCCTGATCCGGGAGTCCAACGAGCGGGAGGGCCGCCGGCCGGCTGGTGAGCCCCCGGCGTCCTACGGGGAGCATTCCGGCCGCTTGGCCCCGGAATACGGGGAGCGTCTGCCGGATCATGAGCCCCGAGGCCGGGGCCGCGAGCCGGAGCCCCGCTATAGCGGCTCCACCGGCTACTACCCGATGCCGGAGCAGGGCTACGGCGAGTACCGGGACGAGCGCTACGACGGCCCCATCGTGACGGGACCAAGGTACGTGCGCCACACTCGTCCGCCGTGGCTGAAGATCTCCGCAGCCGTTGCGGGAGCGGCCGTTACCGGCGTGCTGCTGGGCTTCTTCGCCCTGTCGCTCTTCAGCGGCGCGGATTCGTCCGACAAGGTGTCGGATCCCACTCCGGCGGCAGCCGACAGCCAGACCGTGGTGCCGGTGTCGGGCAGCGTGCAGGGGACGGCGGACGCCACCAAGAACGCCGCCAGCGGAGGCACCGCCGTCTCCGCCGCTTCAGGCAAGGAGGTGGCCATGGCCTACGCGGGCCGGACATACTCCGTCCTGCAGCACGGGACCTTCGGGGCGCAGCAGGGAGCGGACCAGGTGAAGAATGACCTGGTGAAGAAGGGGCTGGCCGCCGCCACCGAGCAGGCGGATAAATTCTACGTCTTCGCCGGCATGGCCACGGACAAAGAAAGCGCTACGGCTCTCTCCCAGCGGTTGAAGGATTCCGGCAAGCTGACGGATATCTACGTGAAGGCTTATACGGTCCCAGCCGTCAGCAAGGTGCACTGGAACGGCAGCGCAGCCACGCTGAAGTCCTATCTGGAGCAGTCCGACAAGCTGCTGCAGACCATCAGCCTGCTGACGGTTCTGAACCTGGACAGCGCCCAGCCGGGTCCCATCGAGGCTTCCACCCTGCAGTCCTTGAGCACGGCCCACACGGCCTGGTCCCCGTTGTCCAACACCGTGGCGCAGGAGGCGGGCGATGCGAACAAAGCGTTGGTCCAGCGGATGAACAATGCCATGAACTCGGCCAAGACCTCCCTCGACGAGTATAAGAAGAACCCCTCCGCCGCCATGCTCTGGCAGGCTCAGACTTACACCATGCAGTTCGTCATTGCGGAGAAGGAGCTGCTTACGCGGATACAATAAACGACAAAGGACCGTTGCGCCCCCTAGAGGGCCAACGGTCCTTTGTCGCATCATTCGCTTAGTGCAGCATGCGGCTCAGCAGCATGCTCATCTCGGCGCGGGTGATGGGCCGCTCCGGAGCGAAGGTATCAGCGGTGTCGCCGCTGATGATCCCCTTCGACTTCAGCCGGTTGATCGCAGCCGCCGACCACAAGCCGGAGGGGACGTCCCGGAACACGGGCGTGCCCGCTTTTTGGCTGCTGCCCGGATAGATGATCCGGTCGATGACGGCAGCGGCTTCTCCCCGGGTCAGAGTCCCCTCGGGCCGGACGGTGCCGTCCGGATAGCCCTCCAGCACCTTGCGGTTCAACGCTCCCGTCATGATGGAGGAAGCCCAATAGGACGAAGGCAGATCGGACGGCCGGACGGCTGAAGCCGGCGTACATACGGACGTGCCGCCGCCATACGTGCTGCCGGTAACGGAGCTTCCGCCGGACGCCGAGCCGTTGCAAGCCGCCCCGCCGCTCAGATCCAGCCTGAACATCCGGTCCAGCATGACGACGAACTCGGCACGCTTCAGCGGCCGGTCCGGATAGAACCGCCCGTTCTCGCCCTTGACGATGCCCTTGTCCTTCAGCTCTTGAATGGCGGGATTGGCCCAGTGGCGGAGGGGCACGTCCGGATAGGCTCCGGGCTCGGTCCGCTCGGCGGGGAGATATTCGCTGATCCCTTCCGCCAGCCCTAAGGCCACGCTGCTCCGGAAGCCGTCATCCGCAAGCAGGGCCGCATCCGACGGGTTGGAGAGAAAGGCAGTCTCCACCAATGCGCTGGGTACCGAGCCCATCCGGGCCACATAGACGGCGGAGGGGACGAGCCCCTTGTCCACGGTGCCCGCTCGGTTCACCATGTTGTCCTGCAACGCCTGCGCCAGCTTCTTGCTCTCCGGCGTCAGCGCGGTCATGGCATCGCTGGCGGGATAATCCGACTGGGGATAATCCTTGTCGTAGTAGAGCACCATGCTGCCGCGGGTTCTGGAGTCCTTGTACGAATTGGCATGAACGGATACGAACAGGCTCGGCATGATCCGGTCCGTAAATTCCACGCGCTGAGCCAAGGTCAGCCCGGCATCCGTCTCGCGGGTCATGATGACCTCATACCCCCGCTTGACCAGCTCCTCCCGAAGCTTCAAAGCTATGTCCAGATTCACATCCTTCTCTTGAAGGCCGTTGACTCCGATGGCGCCGGGGTCCGATCCCCCATGTCCGGGATCCAAGACCACCTTAGTCGCGGCATAGGCGCCTGCGGGCTCCGCAGCCAGCAAGATGGCTGCAAGCAGTCCGCTAAGTATGTTTTTCGCTGTCGATCGCATCCGGTAACCCTCCCTATTCTATTGTACAAGGTTAGGACCCGGGAGTAAGCAGGAAAAGAGGACCATTTCTAGCTCCGTTCCATAGACTTGCTGCCATTTTTTATATAGAATAGAAAGATCATGACCGGACTGACGGATTCTAACGATGGAGTGGTCGATCTCTACCTATGAAGAAAAATACGTTCACGCTGATTGTCTTCATCCTCTTGGGCCTACTGGCAGGGAGCATCGTCTCACAGCTGCTCTCATCCGTCGAGGAGGTCTCCTTTCTGACCAAATCCACTGCCATTGAATGGCATCCGAAGGCAGATTTACAAATTTTGAAGTATGATTTGTATTTTCAGGTTAAACTAAATCTCATCAGTCTGATAGGGTTGGTTTGCGCCATCTGGATTTACCGCAAACTTTAATAATGGAAGGAAGATACGAGAGCATGACTGCACCATCTGGGGTAACTCTGGTATTGGCCTCGTCCTCGCCCCGCAGGCAGGAGCTGATACGCTCCCTCATGCTGCCCGCCGTCATTCGAGCCAGCGATGCGGATGAATCCGTCGAGGAAGGGATGGCGCCGGCCGCCATCGTGGAGGAGCTCTCCGTCCGGAAGGCCCGCGCAGTGGCGGACCGGCTGGCGGAAGAAGGGCAAGACCCCGGCCGCCGCATCGTGATCGGCTCCGACACCATCGTCGTGCTCGACGGGGAAGTATTGGGCAAGCCCGCGGACAAGGAAGACGCCGAAGGGATGCTTCGCCGTCTCCAGGGACGGGAGCATCAGGTATACAGCGGGGTGGCCTGCCTGGACCCGGCGAACGGCCAGCTGCTGGTCCGCCACCGGATGACCCGAGTGCATATGAAGCCGCTCCGGCCGGAACAGATCACCCGGTATGTGGAGACCGGGGAGCCTATGGACAAGGCCGGCTCCTACGCCATTCAGGGACTGGGCGCCACCATCGTGGACGAGATCGAAGGCGATTATTTCAATGTGGTCGGACTTCCCTTATCCCTGCTTGCCGCCATGCTGTCGGACATGGGTATCGAAGTTCTGTAGCGAGGTGGACTTCCCGGTGGGAGGTCCCCATATACTTGGTAGAGGGAATCAGGGGGAATCACATGGAATCGCCTTCTTATATGCTGCGCGATATCCCGGAGGAGGAGCGGCCGCGGGAGCGGATGGCCCGTCAAGGCGCCGGCGCCTTAAGCAGCGCCGAGCTCTTGGCCATCCTGCTGCGGACCGGGACGGTGGCCGAATCGGCGGTCCGGCTGGCGGAGCGGATTCTACGGGAATCCGGCAGCCTGCGGAGCTTGACCGATATGCGCCTGGAGCAGTTGACCGCCATCAAGGGCGTTGGTCCCGCGAAGGCGCTGCAGATCCAGGCCGGCATCGAGCTGGGCCGCAGGCTGGCCCGGAGCTCAGCCGAGGAACGTCCCGTCATCCGTTCGCCGCACGACGCGGCGGACCTCCTGATGGAGGAGCTTCGCTACTTGAACAAGGAGCACTTCGTCTGCCTGTTCCTGAATACGAAGAACCATGTGATCGGAAGGGAGACCATTTCCGTTGGCAGCTTAAGCGCAACCGTGGTGCATCCCCGTGAGGTTTTCCGTTCCGCCATCCAACGGAGCAGCGCCTCCATCATCTGCGCGCACAACCATCCGAGCGGGGATCCGACGCCGAGCCCCGAGGATGTGGAGCTGACCGCCAGGCTGGCGGAGGCCGGCGAGATCATCGGCATCGAGGTGCTGGACCATCTGATCATCGGCGACCGGAAATTTGTAAGTTTGAAGGAAAAAGGCCTCATGTAATATAATAAGAGTTGCGTCAAATTCCGGGTGTTCCAGACAAAGAACAAGACGAAACTTCAGGATGGTTGAGAAGGGAGAGCATACCATGTTTGGCGGTTTTACAAAAGATTTGGGTATTGATTTGGGTACGGCGAATACCCTTGTGTATGTCAAGGGCAAGGGGATCGTCGTCCGGGAACCATCCGTTGTCGCACAGCGAACCGATACGAGCAACAAGGCCATTGTAGCCGTCGGCGACTCCGCCAAGAAGATGATCGGCCGTACGCCGGGCAACATCCGCGCCGTACGCCCCATGAAGGACGGAGTTATTGCGGATTTCGAAACGACGGCTACCATGATTAAATATTTCATCCGCCAGGCGCAGAAGCAGCGCATGCTGTTCCCGCGCCATCCGAACGTGATGGTGTGCGTGCCGTCGGGCATTACGGCCGTGGAGAAGCGCGCGGTGGAGGACGCCACCAAGCAGGCGGGGGCCCGTGAGGCGTATACCATCGAGGAGCCGTTCGCGGCGGCCATCGGTGCCGATCTCCCCGTTTGGGAGCCTACCGGCAGCATGGTGGTGGATATCGGAGGCGGCACTACGGAGGTAGCCGTCATCTCTCTGGGCGGCATCGTGACGTGCCGGTCCATCCGGATCGCCGGCGATGAGATGGATGAAGCCATCACCCAGTACATCAAGCGCATGTACAATCTGGCCATCGGCGAGCGGACGGCCGAACAGATGAAGATGGAGATCGGCTCCGCCCTGAACGGCGACAAGCCCGAGCTCATGGAGATCCGCGGACGCGACTTGGTCAGCGGGCTGCCCAAGACGATCGCGGTCTCCTCCACCGAGGTGACGGATGCCTTGGCGGACACGGTGAACAGCATTGTGGACGCGGTGAAGGTCACGCTGGAGAAGTGCCCGCCGGAGCTGGCGGCCGACATTATGGACCGGGGCATCGTGCTGACGGGCGGAGGCGGACTGCTCCGCAATCTTGACAAGCTTCTGTCCCGCGAGACCGGCATGCCGGTTCTGGTGGCGGAGAACCCGCTGGACTGTGTCGCTATCGGTACGGGCCGCGCCTTGGAGAATATCCATCTGTTCAAAACCCGTTCGGGGCCGGCCCAGCGCTCCAGACGCTAGGCGGCGTATTGCGGGCTGCCGGTTCATTCGTCCGCAGGCAGAGCCTTTGACCGGGCTCGCCTGCGGGAACCCGGCAAATCCCCTTTGGGAGAAGGGGGAAACGAGGGGGAGCGAAGGTTTTGTTTCGACTATTCGGGAATAAGAAGCTGCTGATGCTCATGCTGGCCCTGATGGTGTTCATCGCCCTGATGGGATTGACGCTCGGCAGACGGACCGGGCTGACCTGGCCCGAGCGGTTTGTGAAGGATACGGTGTCTTGGACGCAAGGTTGGTTCTACAAGCCCGCTCGTTATGTAGCGGGTTTCTTTGAGGATGTGCACCATCTGCGTCAGACCTACGAGGAGAACAAGATTCTGCGGATGACCCTGTCCCAATACGCGAAGGATACGATGCGCCTGAACCTGCTGGAAGCCCAGAACAAGCAGCTGAAGGAGGTCTTGGGCTTCACGGAACGGCAGAAAGGGGCCGACAACTATAAGTACCTGGTGGCCGAGGTCATCTCGGTCAGTCCGGATCCTTACAGCAACACGGTGAACATCAATCTGGGCTCCATGGACGGCATCAAGGAGAATATGGCAGTCATGTCCATCGAGGGCTTGATCGGCCGGGTGTCCAAGGTGTCCAACTTCACCTCCAGCGTCCAACTGCTGGTGGATATGAACGGAGGGGCGGGAGGCTCGGCGGAACGCCAGCTGGAGAAGGGTATCGCCGCCACCGTCAAAGGCAAGGAAGACAAGGTGTTCGGCACCATCGAATACTACAGCAACGAGAAGCAAGGGCTGGTGATGACGCGCATCAGCCAGAACAGCGAGTCCGAGCTGGACATCGGCGACACGGTCGTGACCTCCGCTCTGGGACAGGTATTCCCCAAGGGCCTGGAGATCGGCAAGGTCACGGACAAAAAAATCGGCGACTTCGGCATCACCTACGTCGCTACGGTCCAGCCGAAGGCGACGGACTTCCGCCATCTGCGGGAAGTGCTGGTCGTCAAGGTTCCTGAGGTGGAATAGATGCGACATTGGATGCTTACCTTCCTGCTCTTGATCCTGTTCGTTCTGGAGGGCACCGTGCTGAAGTGGATCATTCCCTCCGTCTGGCAGGGCAATGTGGCGGTGTCCACTCATTTTACACTGATCGTCGTCCTGTTCTTCGGCTTGTTCGTCAACCGGCATCAGGCCTTGGCCTACGGCTTGGGCTTCGGCATGCTCCATGATGTCGTGTACTACGGGCCGACCATGATCGGCACCTATTCCTTCGCCATGGGCGTAGTCGGCTACCTGTCGGGGCTGATCTCCCTCCGGACCCGGTCCGGCATGCTGTACAGCATGTTCGTCATCACGCTCGGCAATTTTATGTTCGAGGCTATCATTTACGGATTGTACCGGTTATTCCAGATTACCAGGGATACGCCCCAATGGATGTTCTTCCATATCATGCTCCCCAGCGTGCTGATCAATCTGCTGTTCGCCCTCCTGGTATACGTTCCTCTTCGGAAATGGCTGGAGCTGATGGCTTCCCAGACGGTCAAAGAGGATTAATTTGGGGCGCGGGCAGGAATATCGGACCGGCAGACAGAAATGGTATAGTTCGGGGAGGGGGAACCAATGGCGGCTGTCAAACATCGGGTTACCATCAAAGGGGTCAAGGACGGCTTGGTGTTCCTGTTCGACGATACCTGCACCTTCGGGGAGCTGGTGGAAGACCTTAAGCATAAGCTGGAGAAAACCCATCAAAATATTTTGACCGGACCCCTGATCCACGTCTTCGTCAAATTGGGCAACCGTTATGCGACGGATGAGGAAAAGGAAGAGCTGCGGAGCATCATCGCCGCCCGGGGCAATCTTCTGGTTCAGTCCATCGATTCGGAGCCGGACAAGCTGAAGGCGCTGGAGGAAGGGCGGATCCAAGTCATCAAGAGCATCGTCCGGTCGGGCCAGGTGCTCCATGTGGAAGGCAACGTCATGCTGATGGGAGATGTGAACCCGGGCGGAATCATTACGGCCACGGGAGACATCTATGTCATGGGCTCCCTGCGTGGAATGGCCCATGCCGGCTTTTCGGGCAACGAGACCTCCATCATCGCCGCTTCCCATATGAGACCGACCCAGCTGCGCATCTCGCAGGTGATCAGCCGGCCCCCGGATGAATGGGGCGTCGGCGATACGTATATGGAATTCGCCTACATCAACAACGGAGTTATGGAAATCGACAAGATCCAACATCTTCACCGGATTCGTCCGGATGCTTGACGGGTGGTTACCCGATAGAGGAGTGAGCATATGGGAGAGGCAATCGTCATCACCTCAGGGAAGGGCGGTGTCGGCAAGACAACCACATCCGCCAATATCGGAACGGCGCTGGCGCTGCAGGGCAAGAAGGTCTGCATGGTCGATACGGACATCGGCCTCCGGAATCTAGACGTCGTGATGGGATTGGAGAACCGGATCATCTATGATCTGGTCGATGTGGCGGACGGCCGCTGCAGGCTGCCGCAAGCCCTGATCAAGGACAAGCGCTTCGAGGAGCTGTACCTGCTGCCTGCGGCCCAGACCAAGGACAAGCACTCCGTGTCCCCGGAAGCGGTGCGGAACATCGTGCTGGAGTTGAAGAAGGACTTCGACTTCGTCATCATCGATTGTCCGGCGGGGATTGAGCAGGGGTACAAAAATGCGGTGGCCGGCGCGGATAAAGCCATCGTCGTCACCACTCCGGAGAATGCGGCCGTCCGCGATGCGGATCGGATCATCGGCCTCCTGGAGAATGACGGCGTGCGCAATCCGAAGCTCGTGATCAACCGGATCCGCCCCAATATGATGAAGAAGGGCGAGATGCTGGACATCGACGAGGTGTGCCAGGTGCTCTCCATCGACCTGCTGGGGATCGTTCCCGATGATGAATATGTGATCAAAGCAGCCAACACCGGAGAGCCTACGGTGATGAATCCGACCTCCAAGGCCGCCATCGCTTACCGGAACATTGCCCGGCGCATTCTGGGGGACACGGTGCCTCTCATGCAGCTGGACGACCGCACCGGGTTCTGGATCAAGATGAAGAAGCTTTTCGGAATGGGTTGACGGGACATGTTGGAGAAATGGAAGAAAATCGATTGGTCCATCGTGCTGATTCTCGTACTGATGACGATCATCAGCTGCATGCTGGTCTTCAGCGCGACGGTGGACAATCCGAAGTATGGCCATGACTTTTATAAGAAGATCTACGTCAATGCCGCTGTGGGCTTCGTCGCCTTCTTCGGCGTGACGTTCATGGATTTCCGCTTGATTATCAAAACATCGCTGTTCAGCTACGTCTTCGGCATTCTGCTCCTGGTTGCCCTGTTCTTCTGGGGCATCGAGCGGGAGGGAGCCAAGGGTTGGTTCGAAACCCCTATGGGCGATTTCCAGCCGGCGGAGCTGATGAAGGTGATCCTGATTATCGCCGTTGCAGCTTACATGGGCCGACGGCAGGGAGAGCGTCTGGAGCTGCTGCGGGACGTGGTGCCCATCGGCCTCATCGTGCTGCTGCCCTTTACGCTCGTGCTCATCCAGCCGGATATGGGGAATGCCATGATTTTCCTCGTCATCCTGCTCGGTTTGTACTGGATCGGCAACATCAAGTATACGCACGTGCTGATCGGAACCACCATCGTGGTCGTCTTCATCGCAGGCTTCTTCTATGTCTTCAAGACCTATCATGACGATATTCAGGTCTATGCCAAGAGCCACGGCTTCGGCCACATGGTCGGAAGGATCGATACGTTCATCAATCCGGAAGCGGTGGACCCCAACAAGAGCTATCAGTATATCCGCTCCAAGATCGCCATCGGCTCCGGCATGCTCCGTGGCGACGGCTACCTGAAGGGCAACTCGGTCCACAACAACTTCGTGCCCGTAGCTTATACGGACGGCATCTTCGTGGTGGTGGCCGAGGAATTCGGCTTCATCGGATCATCGGCCCTGCTGCTGCTCTATTTCATCCTGATCTATCGAATGATTCTGATCTCGATCCAATCCCACGATCTGGCCGGCTCCTATATGATCGTCGGGATCGTGTCCATGTACGTGTTCCAGATCTTTCAGAATATCGGGATGTTCATCGGCCTGATGCCGCTGACAGGCATCACGCTGCCCTTCGTCAGCTACGGCGGAACGTCGCTGCTCATCAACATGCTGTCCATGGGCCTCGTCATGAGCGTCCGGCTCCATCAGGAGAAGGAATCGATGTTCGGCATGGACCGGTAGGCATAAGTAGAGGGAACCCAACAGACAAGACAAAGAAGGCTGGACTTCGGATACCTATCCGATTCCAGCCTTCTTTTTTGTTGGTTGCCGCTCTCATAGAGCAGACGGCGTGTTAATAAGGGAGCCGTGATGTAGCGTGCGGCTATCGTGCGGATACTAGGGCTGCGCAGTATAGCGGCAGGCGAGCAGGAGGCCGAGGGCTGCTGCTAGCGATCGAGCACCTGAAGTGCGAAGGCGTGCTGGCCCGAGAGGCTAACGGATGCCAGAGTGGTTATTTGCCCGATTGGAGGCGGCTGGGGATTCTAACGGATGCTACAGCGCTTATTTGCTGGATTATGGACGGCAGGAGCCTCCGGATAAGCAAATAAGAGCTGTCAGAACCGTTAGCAATCCCAACAGGCCGCAATCGGCAAAATAACGATGCACACAACCGTTAGCGCGCGTTGGCACGCAAGCTCGGCCGAGGGTCGCAGCTAGCGATCGGGCACCCGATTCGTGCGTTGGCACGCAAGCCGGCGCGAGGGTTGCAGCTAGCGACCGAGCCCTCGAAGCGCACAAGTGCCCGAGGGCCCTCGCATGATGCGCATCAGGCCGTTACTGCAGCGAGCCGACGGCGGCGCTGACCAGCTCTAGGACCTCTTGGGCGGTCCCGCATTCCAGCGCCTCGGAGGCCAGCTTGCGGGCATCCTCCAAGCGGAGCTTCGCGATCAGCGAGCGGGCCGGCAGGATGGAGGAGGCGCTCATGCTGAACTCATCCAGCCCCAAGCCGACGAGGATCGGAATGGCATTGCGGTCGCCGGCCATCTCGCCGCACATGCCGACCCAGCGGCCTTCCTTGTGCGCCGCGTCGATAACCATCTTAACCAGGCGCAGGATCGAAGGGTTATACGGCTGGTACAGGTACGAGACCCGCTCGTTCATCCGGTCCGCCGCCATCGTATATTGGATGAGATCGTTAGTGCCGATGCTGAAGAAGTCCACTTCCTTGGCGAATTGGTCCGCCAAGACCGCGGTAGACGGAATCTCCACCATGATGCCCAGTTGGATGCTCTCCGCGACCTCGATGCCTTCCGCCTGCAGCTTGGCCCGTTCCTCCAGCAGCAAGGCTTTGGACTGCCGGAACTCATCCAGAGTGGCGATCATAGGGAACATGATCCGCAGCTCGCCGTAGACGCTGGCCCGAAGCAGTGCCCGGAGCTGGGTGCGGAAGATGTCCTGTCGGTCCAGGCACAGACGCACGGCCCGGTAGCCCAGAAACGGATTCATCTCCTTAGGCAGCTCCAGATACGGCAGCTCCTTGTCGCCGCCGATATCCAGCGTGCGGACGACGACGGGCTTGCCCTCCATCTTCTCCAGAACCGCCTTGTAGGCTTGGAACTGCTCCTTCTCGGACGGCATCTTGTCCCGGCCCATGTAGAGGAATTCGGTGCGGTAGAGACCCACTGCCTCGCCCCCGTTGTCCAGGACGCCGGCGACGTCGGCCGGTGTGCCGATATTGGCTGCCAGCTCCACATGATGGCCGTCTGCGGTGGCGGTCGGCTCGTGTTTCAGCTTGGCCCACTCGGCCCGTTGGGCTTCATATTCCTGCCCCTTCCGGCGGTACAGCTCCAGGGTCTCTTCGTCCGGATCCCGGATGACGACGCCGCCGATGCCGTCCAGAATCAGCAGGTCTCCGTCCTGAACCTGCTCCATGACGGACTTGGTGCCCACGACGGCCGGAATCTCCAACGAAGGGGCCATAATGGCGGAGTGGGAGGTGCGTCCCCCGATGTTGGTGGTGAAGCCCTTCACATAAGTGCGGTTCAGCTGGGCCGTATCGGAAGGCGTGAGATCCTCTGCGACCAGGATCACCTCTTCGTCAATAGCGGCCAGGTCCGTGATCCGGACTCCCAGCAGATGTGCCAGCACCCGACGGGTCACGTCGCGCATATCCGCGGCTCGCTCCCGCAGGTATGGGCTCTTCATGTTCTCGAACATGGTGATGAATTCGGAGGCCACCTCCTGCAGCGCATACTCCGCATTGACCTGCTCGGTGCGGATCTTCTCCTCCACCGGTCCGATGAGCTCCGGGTCATTCAGCACCAGGAGGTGGGCTTCGAAGATCTCCGCCTTCTCCGCCCCAAGCCGCTCCAACGTCTTCTCCTTCAGGGTGTTCACTTCGCCGCGGGCTCGGTCCAACGCCTGTGCCAGCCGGGCGAGCTCGCCCTCGGCTTCCAATCCGTTCTTCTTCTCCACGGTCAGCGCCGCTTGCTGCATGATGAAGGCACGGGCGATGGCGATGCCCGCCGCCGCCCCGATGCCGGGAATATTAACCATGGACAACGCCCAGCCCTTCTTTGGTGAAGATTTCCTCGAAGGCGGCAAGCACTTGCGGCGCATCTTCTCCTTCCGCGATGAAGGTGATAGTGTCGTCGGTCTCGAGTCCAAAGGACAGTACGCCCAGGATGCTCTTCATGGTGACGCGCTTGCCCTTGGCTTCGGCGAATACATCGGATTTGAACTTGTTGGCGGTATTGACGAGTGCGGTGGCAGGACGGGCATGGATGCCGTCTTCGTTGGTGACTTTGAAGGTTTGTTGCATGAGAGTCATCTCCCTTTCAGGTTATAGTAGATTCTTATAGGATTAGCTCTGAACGGCTTCCAATACGCGGAGCTTGATGATGTTTTGCTCGCCCCGCTCCACGTGACCGGTCTTGCTTAATTCTACGCGGGCGCCCTCCGGCAGGTTGGTGAAAATAACCGGAGTCATGATGGACGGCGCAAGCTCCTTGACGGTCTCAAGATCAACGCGAAGGATCGGCTGGCCCGCTTCCACGCGGTCCCCTTCCTTCACGAGCACGTCGAAGCCCTTGCCCTTCAGCTTCACGGTATTGACGCCGAAGTGCACCAGCAGCTCCTTGCCCGTATCGGATTGGATGCCGATGGCATGCTTGCTGGGGAATACGTTGTAGATCGTGCCGTTCACCGGGGAGGAAACCGTCCCTTCGGAAGGCAGGATGGCGAAACCGTCGCCCGTCAGGCGCTGGGAGAACAGCTCGTCAGGCACATGGGAAATATCCATCAACTCGCCGGTCAGCGGAGCGACGATTAATTCCTCCGCCATCAGATCACCCGCACCGGCGGCCGGAGCCTCCGGCGCTGCCTTAGGAGCCGGGGCTGCCGTTGGCGTACGCCCCGACATGATGTCGTGGATCTGGGTCTTGATGATGTCCGAATGGGTGCCGAAGATGGCTTGGATGTTGTTGCCGACCTCCAGAACACCTGCGGCGCCCAGCTGCTTCAGACGGTCCTTGTTCACCTGGTCCTTGCTCTTCACCTGCACGCGCAGGCGGGTGATGCAGGCGTCCAGGTTGTCGATATTTTCCTTGCCGCCCAGTGCAGCCAAGATGTTGTTCGGCAGTTCTTCGGCGGAACCTGCAGCAGCTGCTGCACCATCGGCTGTCTCCGCATCCTCGCGTCCCGGAGTCTTCAGGTTGAACTTGCGGATCGCGAACCGGAAACCGAAGTAGTAGATGACCGAGAAGGCCAAGCCCACCGGCACGACCAGCCACCAGTCGGTCCGGTTCTGAATGACGCCGAACAGCAGGTAGTCGATGACGCCGCCGGAGAAGGTCATGCCGATCTTCACGTTCAAGATCTGCATGATCATAAACGACAGGCCTGCAAAAATCGTATGGATCCCGAACAGCACCGGGGCCACGAACAGGAACGAGAACTCGATCGGCTCGGTGATCCCTGTCAGGAAGGAGGTCAGCGCCGCGGAGCCCATGATGCCGGCGACGATCTTTTTCTGCTCGGGACGGGCTTCATGGTAGATGGCCAAGGCCGCGGCGGGCAGGCCGAACATCATGAACGGGAACTTGCCGACCATAAAGGTGCCGGCGGTGAGCTCCACGCCGTCCTTCAGCTGGGCGAAGAAGATTTTCTGATCACCGTGGATCAGATTGCCCGCCTTATCTACATACTCGCCGAACTCGAACCAGAACGGGGAGTAGAAAATGTGATGCAGGCCGAACGGGATCAAGGCCCGCTCGATCACACCGAATATGAAGGCCGACAGAGTCGGGTTGGCATTCAGCATGTTATGAGAGAAGTGGTTCAGCCCGCCCTGAATCGGGGGCCAGACGAACACCATCACGATGCCGAGCACCAGGGCGGATGCGGCCGTCGCGATGGGAACGAAGCGCTTGCCTGCGAAGAAGCCCAGATAGGAGGGCAGCTGGATCTTGAAGTACTTGTTGTACATGACCGCGGCCAAAATGCCGACGATGATGCCGCCGAAGACGCCGGTCTGCAGGGTGTTGATGCCGAGCACGTTGGCGTAGGACATGTCGGTCTTGACCATCTCCGGCGTGACGCTCTTGAAGACGCCCATGGTGACGTTCATGATCAGGTAGCCGATGATGGCCGCGATCCCCGCGACTCCTTCACCGCCGGCCAGGCCGACGGCAACGCCTACGGCGAACAGGAGGGACAGGTTGCTGAATACGATGTTGCCGGATTGCTCCATGACGTTGGCCAGCATCTGAATCCAATGGGCATCCAGGAATGCGGCCCGGGACAGCAGCTCGGGATTGTGCAGGACATTCCCGAGAGCAAGCAGAATGCCGGCGGCGGGAAGAATGGCTACGGGCAGCATGAGGGCTTTGCCGACCTTCTGCAGGACGCCGAATAGTTTCTTGAACATGGGAGGGACTCCTTTCGTGGGTTGCAGGATGTATGGGAAATGCCGAAGGTCTTAAACCAAAAAAGGCATGAGCAACGAAGCGCAGGTCCTTGCTGAGATCCCCCTCTAGAAAGAGGATTCAACAAGCCTTTCGCTTCTATGCTCATGCCTGATCGAATCAGTAACACGACATATTCGGTTGTAGACGCTTCGGTTTCGTTCTAGGGCGATTATAGCACGGAGTATTCGGCCCTGCAATCCGTTCGCATTTTATTCACAAACCCCGGGGAGTCGGTGGATAAAATGCTTAATCCGGCCTTTTTTCGGCCAGCCGCTGGAGATGAAGGGTCAAGTAAACGGCCTCCGCATCATAAACCGGCTTGTGAAGACGCTGCTGAATGACCTTCATCAAGGTCCACGCAAGCGAATACATTTCGGGGTATTCGTTCTTGATGACCTCGCTGATCTTGCCCGGCTCCTCCAGATTCTCCCCCCGCCGGATCCGCTCCAGCGCCACCATCAGATGACGGAGCAGCCGGGAATAATTCAGGCTGTCCTTCTGAACCTTGATCCCGAGCCGGGACTCGATAAGCTCGATGAGCTCGGCCACCAGCCGGGAATGCTCCTTGACCTCCGTCACATGCCGGTTCGTCAAGGCGCTGTAGATGTGCAGGGCGACGAAGCCCACCTCGTCCTCGGGCAGCTCGATGGACAATCGGCGGTTGATCTCCGCCACCACATGCTCCGCCATGGCGTATTCCCGGGGATAGAATTCCCGGGTTTCGTACAAGAACGGATTGATGATGGGGATCCGCTGCTTCAAGCGTTTCACCGCGAAGGCGATATGGTCCGTCAAGGCGATGTGGATGTGCTCGTTCAGGGGAGCGCCCGCATGCTGCTGGATGTAGAAGATCACGTCGTTCATCACCTCGATGAGCGACTCCTCCACCTGATGGATTAGAGACTTGTACTGTTCCATCTCCTTTTCCTTGGTCAGGATGAACATCTTCTCGATGGAGCCGAGGGGAATGTGGTCCTTGGGCTTCCGGTCGAAGCCGATGCCCTTGCCGATTACCACGGTTTCCCCGTGGGTCGGATGAATGGCTATGATGACGTTATTGTTCAGCACCTTCTTCACCTGAAGGCTATCCATACCCGGCCCCTCCCTCGCTCCTTGCTGCGATTAGATTACCAGAACGTCCCACCGGATTCAAGAGAAGTGGACAACTTGGCGGCCCCGAGGCGGTCCCCCAAGCTCATAAACGCCCCCGGACAGGCATAGGATGGAGTAACAGATGAACAAGCCTTAAGCGGGGGAGGCGGACGGTGTGGAAGTGAAAGCCAATGTCCAGAAGAGAAGACAAGACCGGATTCGGGAGCTGCAGGCCCGGAAGTCGGCGCATATAGAGGGCGTGCCGCCTTCGTCAGTCCGAAGGGAAGGGCCCGGTGACGGCAAAAGTACGTATGGCCGGCCGGAAGATGGCCTCGGGCCGCTCTGGCTTAAGGGGCCGCTTCCGCCGGAGCCGGACCACGGAGGTGATCCCGAGGTGGCCTGGAAGAACCGGGAGAAGGAGCTCCTGCGCTGGTACGCCGACGGGGATGCTCCACCTGGCGGAGCCTCCCCCGGCGAGGCTCCCGATCCCGGAGCCCCCGGCTCCGGCAGGTGGACGGGGCCGGACGAAACCCGGACCGGTGGAGGCAGGGCAGGAGGGAGAGGTCCCGCCGGCAGAATGTTCATGCTGAAGACCGGGGTGGCGGCCGTGTTGTTCCTCGGAGCCTTGGCCGTTACGCACTTGGACACGCCGTGGTCCGCCAAGGTGAAGGGCTACCTGGTATCCGCGCTTAGTGAGGATATGGATTTCGGTGCCGTTGCGGATTGGTATGCCCGAACCTTCGATGGGGCTCCTTCCTTTCTCCCGGCCTTCGGAGACAAGTCCAATGCGACCAAGGTCCACGCGCCCGTAACGGCTAAGCGGTTCAACACCCCCCCTGTGAAGGGGAAGGTCAAGGAAGGCTACACCGAAGCCAAGCAGGGCATATGGCTGTCAACACGAAAGGACGCCCACGTGGCGGCGGTGGATGACGGCCGGATCGAATTCTCGGGGGAGACGCCGGAGACCGGCCCGACCCTAGTCATCCAGCATGCGGACGGCTACCGGGTGACCTACGGCGGGCTCCAGCCCACCAAGTGGGAGGCCGGCGATTGGGTCAAGGCCGGCGACGTCATCGGAACGGCGCGGGAGCAGGAAGGGCAGGGAGCCGTCTACCTGGCGGTGATGAAGGACCAGCGCTACGTCGATCCGGCGGATGTGGTGACCTTTGATTAGATGGGGAGGGACAGCCTATCGGCTTCATCCGCTGTTTGTCCTCCTGATGCTGGCGTCGGTGCTCACGGGCTACTTCGCGGAGATGATGACCCTCTTCGGGGTGGTGACCATCCACGAGCTGGGTCATGTGGCGGCGGCGAAGAGCTTCGGCTGGCGGGTCCGGCAGGTACAGCTGCTTCCCTTCGGCGGAGTGGCGGAGGTGGACGAGTCCGCCAACGTGCCGGCCCGCGAGGAATTCGTCGTCGCCCTGTGCGGACCGCTGCAGAACGCCTGGATGGCCGCCTTTGCCTGGGGAATGAAGCTGGCCGGCTGGGGGGATCCCGCTTATTGGGACTACTTCCTCCAAGCCAACGTCATGATCGGCCTGTTCAATCTGCTTCCCGCCCTCCCGCTTGACGGGGGGAAGCTGCTGCAGAGCCTGCTGAGCTACATGATGCCCTATCACCGCACCTTATCGTTTATGACGGTCTTGAGCATCCTGATCGCGCTGATGCTGGGTACCGCCTCGCTCCTGCGCTATCCGTCAGGTGGCATTCAGCTGAATCTGCTGGTAATCGCCGTGTTCCTGTTCTATACGAATTGGTACGGGCACAAAAACCTGCACTTCCAGTTCCTGCGCTTCCTGGTCAACCGGGAGAAGCGGGCCGGAGCCCTCCTGGAGGCGGGCCGGATGCCGCTGCCCCTCCTGGTCCGTCCGGATACCCCTCCGATGGAGGTTTTCCGGCGCTTCATGAGGGAATCGCCCCATCTCTTGTATATCGTGGGCCAGGGCGGCCGAGTCCTTCGGGTGCTGCCCGAAGCCCATCTGCTGCAGGCTTATCTCAATCGGCTGGGTCCTCCCGTGGACCGCCGTGCAGGACCTGATTCCTTCCGTCCGCCGCGACCGCCAAAAATCGGTTAGTGCCCTGTGAAGGGCGGGTGTGCTACAATGTTAAAACAGACTTTTTCGCGGCGATGGGGTGAGGCAAGGCATGAAGCGGATAGTCGTTCGATATGAACCGGGGGCAAGCACTGTAGCCCTGATGGAAGACGGACAATTAGCGGAATTTTTCGTGGAGCAGCCGGAGGATCGCGAACGTGCCGGCAATATCTACAAGGGCAGAGTGGTCAACGTATTGCCCGGCATGCAGGCGGCCTTCGTGGATATCGGGCTTAAGAAGAATGCTTTCTTGTATATTGACGATCTGCTGCCGGTGCATCTGGAGAAGAAGCCGAAGGTGAAGCCCTCCATTACGGAGCTGGTAAAGGAAGGCCAGGAGCTCTTGGTCCAGGTCAAAAAAGAACCCTTGGGCACCAAGGGCGCCCGGGTGACGACCCATTTCACCATCCCGGGACGCTGGGTGGTGCTCCTGCCCGACGCCGATTATGTGGCGGTGTCCCGCAAGATCGAATCCGAGCAGGAGCGGCTGCGCCTGAAGAATGCCGGCAACCAGATCCGGCAGCCGGGCGACGGGCTGATCATTCGTACTGTGGCCGAGGGGGAATCCGAGGAATCGCTGGAGAAGGATCTGGCGATTCTGAACGGAATCTGGGCTGGACTCCTGCGGCGGGCGGAGGAATCTGTACCGCCGGCTCTCCTGTACCGGGATCTGGGCATGATTCACCGCTTGATTCGGGACTTGTTCTCCGACTCCGTGGATGAGCTCGTCATTGATGACGGTCGCTCCGCCCAGGAGATTGGGGCGCTCCTGTCCAGCTTCGCGCCCGAGCTGAAGGGGCGGGTCCGTCTTTTTCAGGAGGGCGGGTCCGTCTTGAAGCACTACGGGATCGAGGAGCAGCTGGAGCGGGCCTTCCGCCGGAAGGTATGGCTGGCCAACGGCGGCTATCTGGTGGTGGACATCACCGAGGCGCTGACGGTAATCGACGTGAACACCGGGAAGTATACCGGCACGGTGGATCTGGAGCAGACGGTGTTCGAGACCAACCTGGAGGCGGCGGAGGAGATCGCCCGGCTCTTAAGGCTGCGGGACATCGGCGGCATGATCATTGCGGACTTCATCGACATGGATGAGGAGCGGCACCGGAGGCTGGTGACGGAACGGCTGGAATCCTGCATGCGCAAGGACCGCACCAAGGTGCAGGTCGTCGGCTGGACCAAGCTGGGGCTGGTGGAGATCACCCGGAAGAAGGTTCGCCCGAACCTGGACGAGCTCCTGACCGAGCCCTGTCCGCAATGCGGCGGAGTGGGCCGGCTTCCCTCGAAGCAGCTTCCGTCCTTATCCCAGCAGAGGGATACCTAGCCGGGAGCCGCAGGAAATCTTTATGACTCCTATGGGTTGCGCAATCCGACGGATTGTGGTATTCTACTTTGGTATGTTGCAAAACATGCTGCAACCGCACGGGTCGGGTACCCAAGTGCCGCAAGGCCACCTTGACTCACGGCGAGTCTCTTCATGAGGAGGTGCAACGCAAATGTACGCAGTTATCGAAACTGGTGGTAAGCAATACAAAGTTCAACAAGGCGACGTATTGTACATCGAGAAGCTGAATGCTAACGAAGGCGACGTGGTGAAATTCGACCGTGTTCTGCTCGTAAGCAAAGAAGACGGCTTGGTGGTAGGATCTCCGCTCGTAGCCGGCGCTTCTGTATCCGCGAAAGTGGAGAAGCATGGCAAAGACAAGAAGATCATCGTTTTCAAATATAAGCCGAAGAAGAACTACCGCAAGAAGCAAGGCCATCGTCAGCCTTACACCAAGATCACCATCGAAGCCATCCAAGCTTAATTGGAGGCCCGGCGATGATTCAGGTGAAGATTGACCGAAGGAAGGACGGAACCATCCGTTCCTTCACCGTTAAAGGCCATGCCTTCTATTCGGATCCCGGCAAGGATATCGTCTGCGCCGGCGTATCAGCGGTTGCGGTAGGCACCGTCAACTCCATCGAGGCCTTGGCCGGCGTTGAGCTGGTCAGCCGCATGAAGGACGGATATCTTCAGGCCTCTGTTCCGGACCTACCGGATGGGGACACGCCTGGTCGAGTCCAGCTTCTGCTGGAATCGATGATTGTCATGCTGCGAGCCATAGAAGAGTCATACGGCGACTTCGTCGTCGTTCGGGATGCAAGATCATAAAGCAAGAAGGAGGTAGACATCCATGTTGAAGTTGAATTTGCAATTGTTCGCTTCCAAGAAGGGTGTAGGTTCCACAAAGAACGGTCGTGACAGCATCTCCAAGCGCCT
Source organism: Oryzibacillus soli (assembly GCF_051594765.1). Lineage (NCBI taxonomy): Bacteria > Bacillati > Bacillota > Bacilli > Caryophanales > Paenibacillaceae > Oryzibacillus > Oryzibacillus soli. The sequence continues at coordinate 412,220 of NZ_JBPPGJ010000001.1, read as the reverse complement.
TGGCGTGAAGCGTGCTGACGGTCAAGCCGTTACTGCTGGAAGCATCCTCGTGCGTCAACGCGGCACGAAGATTCACCCGGGCAACAATGTAGGACTCGGTAAGGACGACACGCTGTTCGCGCTGGTCGAAGGCGTCGTCAAGTTCGAGCGTTGGGGCCGCGACCGTAAGAAGGTCAGCGTCTACCCGGTCGAAGTGGCACCGGTTGCTGCAGCTGTTGAGGGTTAAGGAACGATAGAAGAACTCCGGCGGGATTTCACTGCCGGAGTTTTTTTATTACGAGCAGCCTATGCAGGTGGTTTTACCATTACTTGCCATGGGAGGTAGTGAAGTTTAAGGACAATCATGCTATACTTTGGAAATGGATATTTCCGAAGGAACGGAGAAGATGGGATGAGGCGTAAGTGGGGGTTGCGCAAGACGGCGGAATAAGCCGGTATAGCGGCGTTGGCCGGACTGGCGCTCTTTTCTTTTCCGCTCGTTGTCCGGCTCTTGCTGGCGTTTGCGGCAGCAGCCTGCACTTGGTTTTCGCGCAGAGCGGACAAGCAGGATCGGGAAGCGGAGCTGGCAGAACGGGATTCGCAATGGCGGGACCGGATGATCCGTCTGCTGGGGCACCATCGGCATGATTGGATGAATGAGATGCAGGTGCTGTACGGGTATGCCAGGCTGAAGCGCTATGATAATTTGCCGGATTATATGGACAAGATAAGAACAACGGGGCTGCATGAGAGCTATCTGAGCAAGCTGGGAATTCCCGAGCTGATCGTCTACCTTCTGGAGAAACGGATTGAGAACGGCAGCTGCACCGTAGAAGTGGAGCTGGAGCAGGAGATTGACCTTCGCAGGCTGAAGATGGGCGGGGAAGAGGTGTACCGTCTCATCCGGGGCGTCGTGGAGATCATCCAGCCTTGCGCCGCCCAGGAGGCGGGGGAAGCAGGACTGCTGAGCATCGGGTTCGACGAAGACGGGGACGAGCTTCTGGTGGATTTCGTCTACCAGGGGGACGGGGCTTGGAGCCGGATGGAGCAAGGAATCCGGGCGTTCCTGGCGGAGCGTGGCACTGGCTTGCAGATCAGAGAAGAGCAATTCGGGGAAGAGCAGGCTGTTGTGGCGTTAGCGCTTCCATTCCGTACATAGAAGAGGTGGCAGGATGTTTGTAGATGTAGCGAAGGTATTTGTCAAAGGCGGCGACGGTGGGGATGGAATCGTCTCTTACCGGCGCGAGTTATATGTGCCGAACGGCGGTCCGGCAGGCGGCGACGGCGGCCGGGGCGGAGATGTGATCTTCCGTGTGGACGAAGGACTCCGGACATTGATGGATTTCCGGTATCAGAGGCACTACAAGGCGCCCAAAGGGGAACGCGGCATGACGAAGAACCGCCACGGCGCCGGTGCGGAGGATATGGTCGTGCGGGTTCCGCCCGGGACGATCCTCGTGGATGACGACACCAAAGAGGTGATCGCCGACATGACCCGCCACGGTCAAGAGGTAGTGGTGGCCAAGGGCGGCCGTGGAGGCCGGGGCAACACTCGGTTCGCCTCCATCAGCAACCCGGCTCCGGAGATTGCGGAGAAAGGCGAGGAAGGCCAGGAGCGTTGGGTCGTGCTGGAGCTGAAGGTCATGGCGGACGTGGGATTGGTAGGCTTCCCCAGCGTGGGCAAGTCCACGCTCTTGTCCATGGTGTCTGCCGCGCAGCCGAAGATCGGGGCGTACCATTTTACCACGCTGACTCCGAACCTGGGGGTTGTGGATGTAGAGGAAGGACGCAGCTTCGTCATGGCGGACCTGCCCGGATTGATCGAGGGCGCCCATGAGGGGGTCGGTCTCGGACATGAGTTCCTCCGGCATATCGAGCGGACCCGGGTCATCGTCCACATCGTGGATATGTCGGGCTCCGAGGGCCGTGATCCTTACGAGGACTGGCTGAAGATCAACGAGGAGTTGAAGCTGTACAACGTGAAGCTGGAGCAGCGTCCGCAGCTCGTCGTCGCCAATAAGATGGATATTCCGGAGGCGGAGCTGTTCCTCGAGGAATTCAAGAAGAAGCTGGAGGAGAACCATGGGATCACCGAGGTGCTGCCCATCTCCGCCGCATCGCGCCAAGGGGTGCGGGAGCTCGTATTCAAGATTGCGGGTCTGCTCGAGTCCCTTCCGGAGACCGTGGAGGAGGAGCCCGAAGAGGTAGAGGAGCGGGTGGTCTACACCTTCGCCAATCGCCAGGCTGATCCCAATGACTTCACCATTCGCCGGGAGAACGATGTGTTCATCGTGGAGAGCGAAAGTATCGAGAAGATGCTCAAACGTTTCAACTTCGCATCGTACGATGCGGCTGTCCGTTTCGGCCGTACGCTGCGGAAGATGGGCGTCGACCAGGCACTGCGCGACCGTGGGATTGAAGAAGGGCAGACGGTGCGCATCGGGGAGTTTGAATTCGAATTTAACGATCAAGGATAAGCTGATGAAGGCGAGACCTTCCTTACGTCATGTTGATGTAAGGAAGGTCTTTTTTTGTTGTTTCCGTGACCAAACCGAACAATACATAAAATTAGCACATGTAATGTTCGTTAATGGAAAATAGACCTACGAAAATCAAGCATGTTCAATAACTTTCTTCACAAAAAGGTGAACTTTTTGCGGAAAAAGCATTGAACTTTTTGTGAACGCAATGTATATTTGAAGTGTGAGGAATACTAACATATAATAAGATATTAAGGAGGATGGAGAGGGATGGAAGTAAAGTCCTTTCGAAAAGCAGGTCATTTTCCGAGTTTGGTGTCAGCTTTTCTCTACTTTGATGTGAGTTTCATGATTTGGGTCATGTGCGGCGCTCTGTCTCTCTACATCACCAAGGATTTCGGGCTGACCGCCTCGCAGAAAGCGCTGATGGTCGCCATTCCCACCTTGGGCGGCGCCTTCTTCCGGATCCCGATGGGGATCCTGGCGGACCGGATCGGCTCCAAGAAGGCCGGCATGATCGGCATGGTGTTGACTTACATTCCGCTCCTGTGGGGGTGGCTTGGCGGCACTACGCTGAATCAGATTCACATGCTGGGCTTCCTGCTCGGCATTGCAGGCGCCAGCTTCGCGGTTTCCCTCTCGCTGGCCAGCAGATGGTATCCCCCGCAATACCAGGGCCTGGCCATGGGAATTGCAGGAGCGGGAAATAGCGGCACCGCACTCGCCACCTTCTTCGGTCCCCAGCTGGCGGCAGCCTACGGATGGCATAATGTGTTCGGCATGGCGCTCCTTCCGCTCACCATCGTGATGGTCACCTACCTGATCATGGCGAAGGACAGCCCAAACCAGCCCGAACCGAAGAAATTCTCCGATTATCTGCAGATGTTGAAATACGGCGACACCTGGTGGTTCTGCTTCTTCTACTCCATTACCTTCGGCGGTTTTGTAGGCTTCGCCAGCTATCTGAGCATCTTCTTGTTCGACCAATACGGCGAGACGGCGGTTCCGGGCGGCATTACCAAGGTTCAGGTCGGCTATCTGGTTACCTTGACGGTGATCGCAGGCAGCTTCGTACGTCCCATCGGCGGATACATCGCCGACAAGATTGGAGGGATGAGATTCTTATTGGTCCTCTTCGGTTTCATTTCCGTGCTTCTTTATTTCCTGTCTTCTCTTCCGTCCCTGGGGCTGGCAACGGCGCTCTTCGTGCTGACCATGATATGCCTCGGTATGGGCAACGGCTCCATCTTCCAGATCGTCCCCCAGCGCTTCCCGAAGGAAATCGGCGTCGTGACCGGCATCGTCGGAGCGGCCGGCGGACTCGGCGGCTTCGCGCTCCCGTTCCTGCTGGGCTATATTCGTGAAATGACGGGGACCTTCTCCACCGGGTTTATTGTCATCGGCTCTATCGTGGCGGTAGCCACATTCCTGTTCTACAGCAGATCAATCAGCTGGAGGCGTTCCTGGGCAACGGCGGAGACCGGTGTCAACTATTAAGGGATGACCCGTTCAAGCTCCCGCGGGCGACTTCCGGCTGAAAGGAGGGATAAAAGGATGAAACAGTGGATCAAAGCGGCGGGTACCGGCAAGCTGGGCTCCCGGAATCTGTCCTATGACGAGGCGGTTGCGGCGGCGCATGCGATTGCGAGGGGAGAAGCGACGGAGGCCCAGACGGCGGCCTTCCTGATGGCAGTGCGGATGAAGGGGGAATCGGATGACGAGATCATGGCGTTCATCGACGTGTTCCGCAGGTATTCCCTGCCTTACGCCTCTTACTCCGACTCGCTGAACAACGCCGGACCGTATGACGGCAGGCATCTGTTTCCGGTTACCATACCGGTTAGCCTCATGCTGGCCTCGGTGGGGTTCCCACAGGTGCTGCACGGCAGCGATTCTCTGCCGCCGAAGCTGGGAACGTCCATCCGGTACCTGCTCGAAGGCCTCGGCGTCCGTACGGAGCTGTCCGCGAAGGATTGGGAGACGGTATTCGGCTCTGTGAAGATCGGCTTCATCTGGACGGACCGGATGTGCCCGGCTCTGGCCCAGATCCGCAAGGTGCGGGAGGAGATGGGACTGCGCACGTTCATGAATACGGTGGAGAAGGTGCTGAATCCGGTGCAGTCCCATCAGATGATCATCGGCGTCAACCACCGGACGGCCATGCAGCACCTGGTGCAGATTCTGCCGAAGGCGGGACTGCAGAAGGCGATGATCGTCCAGGGCATGGAAGGCTCGGAGGATGTGCCAATCACCAAAACCAGCGCGATCCGCATCGTCACGCCATATGGCGACGAAACCACCGTCCTGGATCCCTCCACCTTCGGCTTCGGGGGATCGCCGCTTGGGCCCATCGATTCGGAAACTCAGCTGACCCTGCTTCACCGGGTCATCCAGGGGGATGAATCGCCGGAGCTCAGGAGCGAGAGGGATCACGTGATCTTCAATGCCGGCCTCCGGCTGTACTGGTACGAAAAGGTGGCCACCTACGAGGAGGGCTTCCAGCTTGCACGCCAGCTGTATGCCCGCAAGGAAGCCTGGAAGGTGCTGAAGAAGTGGAAGGATCTGACCAAGCTCTACGATCGGGATCCGAAGAGGCAGGCGAATTAGCCGGCTACATCCTTCCCGGATCCCGGACCGGCACCCACCGGATAACGGGACGGGGCTCCTCCGGATGTCCGGAGCCGGCATCCTCCAGCGTGGCCGTTCCCATCCATACGGCATCGGAGGGCTCCTCCGAAAGCCAATGGGCCAGGAGCGAACGGAACACGAAGGGAAGGTCCCGGTTCAGGATCTCCTCCTTCGGAATCCAGTGGAGCTCTCCTTCCTCGGTCGTCGCCACGTCACGGCGGTCGGTCCGCCCGGTGTAGACGAACTGCTGCCGGAGATCGGTGCCGTTCAACCGGAGCAGAATGTACTTCAGCTCCAGGTCCCGGATCTCCTCGGGGCGCAGCCCGGTCTCCTCCTCCACCTCGCGGAGGCAGGCGGCCCGGGGGTCGCCGAGCTCGGAGGGCTCCAGATGCCCGCCGACGCCGGCCCACATGCCGGGAGAGAGCGTACGGTTCGGAGAGCGTTTCATCATCAGCATATCGCCGCCGTTGAACAGCATGGCGACGGCCATCAATCGCAAGGTATACACGATCAGCACCTCGTTCAAGGGAATGGGAGAGCATAAATGCCATAAGTATAGCGGGTTCCCTCTGCAGCCGCAAGGCAGGCAGAAGGGGGAAACGCACGGAGAGGAGGGGGAAGGAGGATGTCCCGATCCCACTGCTGCTTCTGCAGCATGCAATGCGGGTTAGTGCTGGAGCAGGAGCCGGCGGGCGCTCTCTCGGGTTATAAGGTGAAGCCGGCCCAGGATTTCCCCGTGGCAACGGGCAGGCTGTGCCAGAAGGGGCTCCATGTTCTTCAGCATGTCAAGCACCAGGAGCGGATTCTGGAGCCTCACTACAAGGGCGGCCCGGGGCTGTCCAAGTGGCGTCCGACGGATTGGGAGACGGCGCTGGACCGGATCGCGGTAACGATCCGGGACTTGCAGAGCCGATACGGCGCCGATGCCGTAGGCGTATACGGCGGGGGCTCGCTTACCAATGAAGTCTCCTATCTGCTGGGCAAATTCACAAGGGTGGCGCTCCGCTCCAAATATATCGATTACAACGGCCGGTACTGCATGTCCTCGGCGGCGGCAGCCTCCAATCGGGCCTTCGGCATGGACCGTGGCATGACCATGCCGCTGTCGGAGATTCCGAAGGCTAAGTACATCATACTGGCGGGAACCAACGTGGCTGAGTGCCAGCCCACTTTCATGCCCTACCTCATGGAGGCCAAGAAGAACGGCGCCACCATCGTTACCATCGACCCCCGGAACACGCTGACCTCCAAGGTGGCGGACATTCACGTGCGCCTGCAGCCCGGGTTCGATTCGGTATTCGTCAGCGGCCTCCTGCATGTAATTCTGGCCGAAGGGCTGGAGGACCAGGCTTTCATTAAGGCCAGGGTCTCCTCCGGTCTGGAGGAGGTCCGTGCAGCCGTCAAGCCCTTCACTCCCGAGAAGGTGGAGCTGTATACGGGAGTGCTGGCCGCCGTGGTCCGCACCATCGCCCGTGGCTTCGCCAAGGCGGAGACCGGCGTGGTGCTGACGGCACGGGGGCTGGAGCAGCAGGTGAACGGTGTGGAGAATACGCTGCAGTACATCAACCTGGCTCTCGTTACCGGCAAAATGGGGCGCCCCGGCTGCGGCTACGGCGCGGTGACCGGGCAGGCTAACGGCCAAGGGGGCCGGGAGCACGGCCAAAAGGCCGACCAGCTGCCCGGCTACCGCCTGATCGAGGACCCGGCGGCCCGGGAGCATGTGGCGGGAGTGTGGGGAATCGATCCCGCCGAGCTGCCCGGCAAGGGTGTCTCCGCCTACGAGCTCCTGGAGAAGGTGGGCAGCGGCGAGATCAAAGCCCTGATCGTGCTGGGCTCCAATCCCGTCGTCTCCAGCCCCAACAGCACCAAGGTGGAGGAGATGCTGAAGAAGCTGGAGCTCCTGGTCGTCGTCGATATGTTCGAGACCGAGACGGCGAAGCTGGCCCATTGGCTGCTGCCAGGCCCCTCCTTCCTGGAAGCGGAAGGGACGATGACCAATCTGGAGGGCCGGGTGTTCCACCGCTCCAAGCTGCTGGAGCTGCCCGGACGCTGCAAGCAGGACTGGGTGCTCCTCTGCGAGCTGGCGGAGCGCCTGGGCCGGGGGGCATACTTCCGGTACGGCTCTATGGAGGACATCTTCGATGAGCTCTGCAGAGCCAGCGCCGGAGGAGCGGCGGACTACAGCGGGCTGAGCTACGGCAGGCTCCGGGGCAAGGAGGGCGTCTTCTGGCCTTGTCCCGCGCCGGATCATCCGGGTACGCCCATGCCCTTCGCCGAACGCTTCGCCCATCCGGACGGCAAGGCCCGGATGTTCGGCGTGACGCCGAAGCTTCCGGCGGAGCCCGTGGACGAGGAATACCCGTACGTCCTGACCACGGGGCGGCTCTCCAACCACTATCTGAGCGGCGCCCAGACCCGCCGCTCCGAGGGCTTGAATAAAAAAGCACCCGTGCCCGTAGCGGAGATCCACCCGTGGCTGGCGGAACGGATCGGCATGACCCACGGCAGCCGGATCAAGCTGGAGAGCCGGCGGGGCTCCGCCGTCTTCGACGTCAAGGTCACGGAGGCCATTCATCCGCGGACCATCTTCGTTCCCTTCCATTGGGGAGGGGAGCAGTCCATCAACCGCCTGACTCTGGACCGGCTGGATCCGGTGAGCCGGATGCCCGAGTTCAAGCTCTGCGCCGTCAAGGCGGAGCGGGTGGAGAATGCGGCCGCCGCTGCAGGCAAGCGGGCTTAGGCTACTTTCTCCACCGACAAAACCTCCAACCCGTGTTCGATACATGGGTTGGGGGCTTTTTGCCGTACGCCGGGTCATGGGGGGGGCCGGGTCGTATGCATCCGGGGGAAGCTATGGACGATCACCGCCGATGTGGTAAAATCAGTGTATTGCTTGTTCGGGATCCTCTGCATTCATAGCAGGAGCAGACAAGCCGGGCGAAAAATTCGCTCCGGCCTATTGCCGGATCCGTTAGATTCCGCTATAATGTCCACTATAGGTAAACAAAAGTCTTTTTGGAGAGGACGAATACGGTTATGCCGGAGACAAAACCTACAGATCGGTATTACCTGGTCCGGGAGGACATCCTGCCGGAGGCGCTGGTGAAGACCATGCAGGTTAAGGAGATGCTGGCCCAGGGGCATGCCAAGACCATCCACGAAGCCGTGGACCGGGCAGGACTAAGCCGAAGCGCCTTCTACAAATATAAAGACGGTATCTTTCCTTTGAGCAAGCTGGAGCGGGAGCGCATCGTGACCATTTCGATGGATCTGGAGCACCGCTCGGGCATCCTTTCGAAGGTATTGGCCCTGATCGCCAGCCTCGAGGGCAACGTGCTGACGATCCACCAGACCATCCCGCTGCAGGGGATGGCCAACGTGGTGATCTCCGTCGACACCTCGCTTATGGGCGAGCAGTTCGTTACCTTGCTCGATACCCTGCGCCTGCACGACGGTGTCAAACGGGTATCTATCGTGGGTCAGGGCTGAGAGCCCCGTGCCCTACCCGGAAGTCAACTAATGGGGGGAAGGATGACCGGCATTCGGGCCGGGGCATCCTTTTATCCCAACAGGAGGAATCATCATGACCATCAAAGTCGGCCTCTTAGGCCTAGGCACCGTCGGCACCGGCGTCGTCCGGATCGTGGAGGGACATCAGGAGGACTTGAAGCGTCAGACCGGCACCGGCCTCGTCATCGAGAAGGTATTGGTCCAGGATCTGACCAAGAACCGGTCCATCGCCTTGGACCGGGGGAAGCTCACCAACAGGCCGGAGGACATCATCTCGAATCCCGAGATCGACGTCGTCATCGAGGTGATGGGCGGCATCGAGCCGACCAAGGGTTTTATCCTGCAGGCCATCGAGAACGGCAAGCATATCGTGACCGCCAATAAGGACCTGATGGCGATGCACGGGCCCGAGATCATGGCACGCGCCGCCGAGAAGGGCTGCGACGTGTTCTATGAGGCCAGCGTCGCCGGCGGCATCCCGATCATCCGTACGCTGATCGAAGGCTTCTCTTCGGACCGGATCACCAAGATCATGGGCATCGTCAACGGCACGACCAACTACATCCTGACCAAGATGAGCAAGGAAGGCGCCGATTACGGAGAGGTGCTGCGGGAAGCTCAGCAGCTGGGCTATGCCGAAGCGGACCCGACCTCCGATGTGGAAGGGCTGGACGCCGCCCGGAAGATGACCATTCTGGCCACCCTCGGCTTCCGGACCGATGTTACCTTGTCGGATGTGTCCGTCAAGGGGATCAGCCGGGTCAGCAAGGAGGACATTGCCTACGGCAAGCGTCTCGGCTATGAGGTGAAGCTGCTCGGCATCGCCGAACGGGTGGACGATCAGATCAGCGTCAGCGTACAGCCGACGATGATAAAGAAGTCCCATCCGCTGGCTTCCGTCAACGGCGTATACAACGCGGTTTATGTGTACGGCGAGGCTGTCGGCGAAACCATGTTCTACGGTCCGGGCGCCGGGGAGATGCCGACGGCGACCTCCATCGTGGCGGACCTGGTAGCCGTGGTCAAGAATCACCGCCTAGGTGTGAACGGCCGTACCGTCAACATCGCGTATAATGAGAAGAAGCTGCAGACCGACGAGCAGATTACTTCGAAGTACTATATCCTGCTGCATGTGGCGGATAAGGCTGGCGTCTTGGCGAAGATCACCCAGGTGTTCGCGGACAACGAGGTCAGCCTGGAGTCGGTGAACCAGCAGCCGAACCCGGTCAACCCGATGGCCGAGATCATCATCATCACCCACCAGGCCAATCAGGCCTCCATGAAACGGGTGCTGAAGGTGTTCGATGAGCTTGAAGTCGTGCAGGAGATCAAGAGCGTGTACCGCGTGGAGGGCTAACCGGCCCGTTACGGGATCGACAGTTGAAGGAGCGTTCATCATGGGAAAGATCAATCCGGGAGTCCGGGTCCGGGTGCCGGCCAGCACGGCCAATCTGGGCCCCGGCTTCGATTCCCTCGGGCTTGCGCTGGACCTGTATACTTGGGTCGAGATGAGCAGGAGCGAGGGAAAAACGACGTTTCAATTATACGGGGAAGAGCTGGAGGGCAAGGGGATTCCCCTGGACAAATCGAACCTGATCTACCAGGTGGCCCAGCAGGTCTTCGCCCGAGCGGGTGTGGAGGTGCCCGAGCTGTCCGTCTCTATGTACAGCGACATTCCGCTGGCCCGTGGGCTCGGCAGCAGCGCCTCCGCCATCGTGGCGGCCCTGACCGCCGCCAATGCCTTGATCGGCTCGCCGCTGTCGGATGACGAGCTGTTCCAACTGGCCAGCTCCATCGAGAAGCACCCGGACAACGTGGGGGCTTCCCTCTTCGGCGGGCTGGTGGTGGCGTACTGGGACGGCATCCGGGCGGAGCATATCAAGGTGGCGCCAGATGAGAGGCTGGAGGTGCTGGTCGCCGTGCCGGACTTCCAGCTGTCCACGGAGAAGGCGCGCCATGCCCTCCCGAAGGAGGTCGCCATGAGCGACGCCGTGTTCAACGTCGGCCACTCCAATCTCCTGGTGGCGGCGTTGTGCACCGGCAGGCTGGAGATGATCCGGCTCGCTATGACGGACAAGCTCCACCAGCCTTACCGCAGCGCGCTGGTGCCCGGCATGGCGGAGATTCTTGAAGGAGCAGCCGATCATGGCGCCCTTGGCATTGCCTTATCGGGGGCGGGCCCAACGATGCTGGCCTTGTCCGACCGGGACGGCGGGCGCAAGGAGGAGCTGGAGCGGTTCCTGCGCGAGATGTTCGGCCGCCACGGCATCGGCGTGGAGACCCGCTGGCTGAAGCCGGACACCGAGGGCCCCCGTGTAGAGGTCTTGACAGAGACTGCCGGTTCGGGTACATTTATGCAAAACCTTAAAGGGGAGATCCGCACGTGAAGCGCATCGGTTTTTTGGGCCCCGTGGGCACGGTTTCCCATGAGGCGACGGTGTACTTTTTTCAGGGAGAGGACCATGAGTTCATCCCCTTCAAGCTGGTGGCGGATATCTTCGCGGCGGCTTCCGAAGGCAGGATCGATCTGGGCGTCATCCCCATCGAGAACACCATCGAAGGGTCCGTGCGGCTTCATGTCGATTCCCTGGTCCACGAGGAGAGTCAGCCCATCCAGGCGGAATGGACCTATCCGTCCGTCCAGAATCTGATCGGACACGGCTCCGAGCTGATGGGTCCGGACGGGAGCGGTCCGGCTTACGGCCAGATCCGGAAGATTCTCTCTATTGATGTGGCCATTGCCCAATGCCGCCAATTTCTGGGAGAGAAGCTGCCGCAGGTGGAATTCGAATACGTCAGCAGCACGGCCGAAGGAGTCCGATTGGTCCGGGACCATCCCGGAGAGGGCCTGGCAGCCATCGGGACGAGCATGGCGGCGTCCATGTATGGTCTGGAGCGCTTGGCCCACAATATAACGGACCATCACAACAACTATACCCGGTTCGTCCTGGTGGGCAAGGAAGCCCCGTCACTCCGGGCGGCAGATGCATACAAGACCACCATTCTGGTCACGCTTCCCGAGGATTTCCCCGGCGCGCTTCATCAGGTGCTCTCCGCCTTCGCATGGCGGCGGATCAATCTGTCGAAGATCGAATCCCGTCCGACCAAGCTGCGGCTCGGTAGCTATTATTTCTACATCGATATCGAAGGCTCGCTGGAATCGGTCTTATTGCCTGCGGCTCTGGAGGAGATTGAGGCTCTGGGCTGCCAGGTTCGCATATTGGGGTCCTACCCCTGCTATCCCTATTCCGCTACCCATTCTTAAGGAGGTTCATTCGTATCATGGCACAGCAGTGGATTTATCTTAACGGCCAATTCGTTACCAAAGAGGACGCGAAGATCTCGGTCTACGATCATGGCTTCCTGTACGGGGATGGCATCTTCGAAGGCATCCGCATCTACAACGGCACCATCTTCAAGTGCAAGGAGCACCTGGACCGGCTCTATGATTCCGCCAAGTCCATCATGCTGAACATCCCCCTCTCCTACGAGGAGATGGAATCCGCGCTGGTGGAGACGATCCGCAAGAACGGCCTGCGCGACGGCTACATCCGCCTCGTCGTGTCCCGTGGTCCCGGAGACCTGGGCCTGGATCCCCGCCGTTCTCCGAAGGCATGGGTCATCATCATCGTGGAGCAGCTTGCCATCTATCCGGAGGAAGCTTATGTGAACGGCCTGAAGACCATCTCGGTCTCCCCGCGCCGCAACATTCCGGACGCCCTGAACCCGAAGATCAAGTCCCTGAACTATCTGAACAACATCCTGGTCAAAATCCAGGCCAATCTTCACGACGTTGGCGAAGCGATCATGCTGAACTCCCAAGGCTACGTTGCCGAGGGCTCCTCCGATAACATCTTCATCGTCAAGCGGGGCGTGGTGTACACCCCTCCGACATACTGTGGCGCATTGGAGGGAATCACGCGTCTCGCCATCATCGAGCTGTGTGAGAAGCTGGGCATCAAGCTGAAGGAAGAGCCGTTCACCATGCACGACGTCTACGTGGCCGACGAGGTCTTCTTCACCGGCACCGCGGCGGAGGTTATTGCCGTGCGCGAGGTGGACGGACGGACCATCGGCTCCGGCAAGGCGGGTCCCGTCACCACGCGACTGCTTCATGAGTTCCGCAGCATCGTCGACAAGGACGGCCTGAAGGTGTACGAATAACCGGAACGGGAAGTCCATATTTCCCGTTATAAGACAATCCCTCATCACCATATGGTGTAATGAGGGATTTTTTTTGTGCGAAACGGGAAGGACATTTGCCCAGCCGCCGCATAGGATGGAAGGAACTTCTAGATATGGGTCCGGACGATTGGTGCGGTCTTGTATGGCGGGCCGGCTCGGCTACGCCCCATTACATTATTAGGAGGTCATCGGGTTGAAAATCCATCTGGTCAAAAAAGGCGATACCCTCTTCGAGATTGCGAAGAAGCACGGTGTAACGCTGGAGCAATTACTCGCGGCGAATCCGCATATTGCGGACCCGGACCGCATCGAGGTCGGCATGAAGGTGAAGATTCCCATGGTGCCCAAGCCGGTGCCGCAGCCCCCGGTAGAGTATAAGCACAAGGTGACGGTGTCCCAGGGAGACACCATGTGGAAGATCTCCAAGGCCTGGGAGGTTCCGCTGAAGGCGCTCATCGACGCCAACCCCCACCTGAAAAACCCCAGTGTCCTCCTGACCGGGGACACCATCTACATTCCCAAGCTGAAGCAGGACGGCACCCTGATGCACATTCACTCGACGCCGAAGGCGGAGCTGACCGCCCCTATGGGCAAGGCGGACACCGCGCCCATGGGCAAGGCCAATACAGCGCCTATCGGCAAGGCGAACACGGCGCCGATCGAGAACGCCGCTCCGGTGGAGGAAGCCCCGGTTGTGGAGGCTCCTGTAGTCGAGGCCCCTGCCGAGAAGCCGGCGGAGCCGGTGGCGGAGAAGCCTGTCGCGCCTGAAGCCGAAAAACCGGTGGAAGCCGCCAACGAGAAGCCGGCGGCTCCGATGAATGAGATGCCGAACGCTCCGGTGAATGAAAAACCGAATGCCCCGGTGAACGAGAAGCCCATGCTTCCAGTCAATGAAAAGCCGTTGCTGCCGGTGAACGAGAAGCCGCTTGCCCCCATCGCGGAGAAGCCGGAAGCTCCGGCCATGGAGCTGCCGAAGATGCCGGCGGCCAAACCCGAGCATCACCCCTTGCCCGTTCTGGAGGGAATGATGGAGATGCAGAAGGCCCCGTACCCTCCGGTGGCCGCTCCGCTTACGACCGGAGCCAATCCGGCGCCGTTGGCGGAAGCCGCCAAGGAGCTGCCGAAGCCGATCTGCCCGCCGCTGCCTCCGTTTCAGGACCCATACGCCACGTATCCGCAGATTCCTGTGTTCCCGCATGTAACGGCTGGAGAGGGATGGCCCCAAGCCCAGCACCCGTTCGGCCAGATTCCTGTGCCTGCCGTGGAGGCGATGGCTTATGCGAATCCCGGCTGGGCTCCCGTGGAAGAGGACTGTTATCCGTATATTCAACCGGCCTGGCCCATTGCACAGATGCCTTATGCCCCAACATACCCGGTCATGCAGCCGCAAGCGGTGCAGCCCTCCATGTGGGGCGAGCAGGATTGCGGCTGCGGCGGAGGCTCCCTGAATCTGCCGTACGCTTGGGTTCCCGCTGGGAATGAGCAGCCGTATATGGGAGGGATCGATGTTCCGAACGGTATGCCTGCCGTGGAAGCAGCGGAATTCCCTGAGGCGATGCCGAATGTCATGCCGAATGCGATGCCCGCCCCGGGTTACGGATGGCCCGAGACGACGGCTTATCCGTACCCGATGTATGCTCCGTATGCGGGCATCCCGCAGGCTTCACCGTACCAAGGAATGGAGTATCCGGGCAATCCGGCTGCTGAAGACGTATGGGCGAGCGTAAGCCCGATGTCAAGCTCCCCGGCCGAAGCCGAGCCGCTCCAAACCTATGCGACTCCATATGCAAACCCTTATGCATTCCCATCCTTCGAGCCGCACCAAGCTCCCCATGCAGGTGGGGGGGAAGCGGAATCGGCCGGCAATATGGAGCCTGTCCTGCAGGCGGCTTCCCCGGCAAAAGAGGCCAAGAAGGATACCGGTATGCGGAGCAGCCCTAGAGCGAGGGCCGTGCAGTCGCCTCTCCAGGAATTTTTGAACCGTCACCGGAATTCGCGGCCGGCCTATGAGCCGAGGCGGAACAGCCGCCCTTGGATCAACCTGTAACTGTCGTATAATCCTCTTCTTGCCTGGGAAAGCTAGAGAAAAACCCGGAAGAAGGGGAAGTAAAGTGACATTCTCAAACCTGTTCAAACAGTTGAAACGGCGGTTAAGGATGAGAAAACGGTGGTTGACTCTCGGTGCCTACCTGCTGCTGGCAGGGGGGATGGCCGCAGCCTTCATGACGGACGGGGATCGGTCGGATTCGGAGGCCCGAACCGCTGCGGTATGGAAGCAGGCGGAGGCGGCACCGGAGCTGCCGTCGCAGGAAGCAACGGCCAAGGCCATGGAAGCCATCAAGGGAATCACCGGCACCCGGGAGGTGTATCTGCATACGGAATACGTATGCGGAGAGGAAATCCGCCAGATGGGAGCCATGCCGGCTGCCGAAATCGTCAGCCTGAGCAAGGAGCATCCGGAGGCCCGGGTGAATGTGGACGAATCGGGCCGCATCCACCTGACGGAGAGGGTGGAGGATCTGGGGCCGCGATGCAGGGAGAATGCTTATTTCGGTATGGATAAGAACGGCAACCTGACTTTATTCGAGGGGGTGCCGGAGCAGGAGCGGGTCATCCGCACCTTCTTCCAGCTGGATGTCCAGCACATGAAGAGCAGCCTCCCGTCGGACGCTCTGAACCAGCTGTACAGCGGCATTCGGATCAGCGATCTGGCGGATTACAACTCCGTGCTGTCCACCTTCAGCGAATATGCCTCGGAGCATGCCGAGCCCGTGTCGGGCAGCCATGCGCAGTAGCAGCGCACAACAACAAAACGGCCGAAAGGCCGTTTTGTTGTTGTGTGGACAGCGGGCGATTTTGTGAAAAGGGTACCCCAATCTTACTGAATATGGTAATTTAAGTGAGTGATATGGGAAAGGGGAGCACAGCCGTGAGAAAACGATGGATGGGGGCCGTTGGCTTAGCCGTCTTGCTGGCAGGAGTGTGGTTGGGGAGCCGGATAGGCAGAGACTCCGCACAACCGCCGGACAGCGCAGCTCCATCTCCGTGGCCGGGCATAACCATACAGGGTACGTTGCCGGAAGAGGCTGCTGGCCCCCAACCGCTTCCGAGTCCAACGCCTGTCCCGGAGCCGGTCACGTATAGGACGACCTTGGGGGCGATCGGCGATATTTTGCTGCATAATACGGTCTATCAGGATGCCGCTACGGCAGACGGAGGCTACGACTTCCACCCGATGCTGGAGCCGTCGGCGGAGCTTCTCCGCAAGCCCGGGATTCTTCTGGCCAATCAGGAGAGTCTTATGGGAGGCGCTGGCTTGGGATTGTCCTCCTACCCCATGTTCAACAGCCCCTTCGAGATCGGGGACGCGCTGAAGGACGCCGGGGTGGATCTGGTGACCATGGCCAACAATCATACGATGGACCGGGGGGAAAAAGGAATCCGTTCCGCCGCCGGACGTCTCGATGCCATAGGTATGCCCCGTGCGGGCGCCTATACGGATGAAGAAGACAGGGGACGGATCCGGACTCTGGTATCCGATGGGATCCGATTTGCCTTCCTGGCGTATGCGGAGAGCACCAACGGAATTCCGGTGCCGGAGGGCAAGCCATACCTGGTTGCCAAGCCCGACATGGAACGGATGCCGGAGGAGATCCGGAAGGCCCGGGAGCAGGCGGATTTCGTCGTGGTATCCATGCATTGGGGAGTGGAAAACGAGAAGCTGCCCGCCGCGGGTCAGCGGGAATGGGCTCGGAGGCTGGCGGAGTGGGGGGCGGACATCATCGTCGGCACCCATCCCCATGTGATCCAGCCCATGGAATGGCTGCCGAAACCCAACGGAGGAAGAGCCCTCGTCATGTATTCCTTGGGCAACTTCCTGTCCGCCCAGGATCGGCTGCCCCAGCTGATCGGCGGAATGGCCACCGTGGAGGCCGTCAAGACGGTGAGAGGAGACGCTCCGCCGAGCCTGCGGCTGGAGGCGCCTGCTTTTCAACCTACCTATAACCGATACCGCAATTGGAGCTGCTACCGGGTTATTCCCTTCAGCCGTCTGGAGCAGGAGGATTGGGAGCGGGTAGCCGACGAGTGGGAGTCCATCCGCAAGCGGATGCTCGAGTGGATGCCGGAGCTCTCCGTCCCGCAATGAACAGTTCACATTTGGTGAAGGATCAAATGCGTCGCGCGTCGGTACTCAACCCCCGGGTTTTCTGCTATAATGGCAAAGAAGGAATACATATGTTCGCGTGTCGGACGGATGGGAGAGTCACCAGTGCGCATTTTGGGGATCGACCCGGGGATAGCCATCGTCGGGTTCGGCTTTATCGACAAGCAAGGCAGCAAGCTGACTCCGGTCCAGTACGGCTGCATTCAGACCGAAGCGGGGACCGACCCGGGACTTCGGCTGAAGCAGGTGTATGAGGCGGCGGTGCAGCTGATAGACAAATACAAGCCGGATGCGGTTGCGGTGGAGCAGCTGTTCTTCAACCGGAACGTTACGACGGCCTTTACGGTGGGCCAGGCGCGGGGGGTGCTGATTCTGGCCGCTGTCCAACAGGGACTGCCGGTGGCGGAGTATACGCCGATGCAGGTCAAGCAGGCCATTGTCGGCTACGGCAAGGCAGAGAAGAAGCAGGTGCAGGAGATGGTGCGCATGTACCTGAAGCTGCAGGCGGCGCCCAAGCCGGACGATGTGGCGGACGCGCTGGCGGTGGCCATCTGCCACGCCCATTCCTCCACCTTACTAAACAAGATAAATGGGGTAACGGGATCATGATCGATTTTCTGCGGGGGAAGCTCGCATTCACGGATACGGATTATGCGGTGCTGGATGTTCACGGGGTAGGCTACCGGGTATTCTGCGCCAATCCTTACGCCTTGGCGGCGAAGGAGAAGGAAGAGCTGACCTTGTATATCCATCACCATGTCCGGGAGGACGCCATCCTTCTCTTCGGGTTCGAGACCCGGGAGGAGCAGTCCCTGTTCCGGAGGCTGCTGGAGGTTAGCGGGATCGGGCCCAAGGTGGCCATCGGCATCCTTTCGGCTGGACGGCCGGAAGAGGTGGTGGGCGCCATCTACCAGGAGAACGTAACCTTCCTGATGAAGCTGCCCGGCATCGGCAAGAAGACGGCCCAGCGGATCATTCTGGACCTGAAGGATAAGCTGGCCGACCTGCCGATGGCGGTGACGGCGGCCGCTGCCTTCGGCGGCTCAACGGCCGCCTCGAAGCCGGAGCTCCGGATGCCGGGCGGCGGTACGGCCGCATGGCGCGAGGCGAAGGAAGCGCTGATGGCCCTGGGCTACAGCGAGGCCGAGACGGACCGCGTCTGGCCCAAGGTGCAAGAGAAGGCCAAGGACGGCGACCCGGTGGACGTGCTGGTGAAGCTGGGGCTTCAGGCGCTGTTCCACGGTTAAGGAAGTCCGCTGATCGGAGGGCCGCCCGAGCCCGCATGAAGGAAGCGCAACAACGAAGGGGGTATCACGCATGGAGGATCGGATCATCTCCGCGAATTTTATGATGGAAGACCAAGCGGTGGAGCTCAGCCTCCGCCCCCGGTACTTATCCGAATATATCGGCCAGCAGCAGGTGAAGGAGAACCTGAAGGTGTACATCGAGGCGGCGAAGCAGCGGCGGGAGCCGCTGGACCACGTGCTGCTCTACGGCCCTCCGGGCCTGGGCAAGACCACGCTGTCCACCATTATCGCCAACGAGATGGGCGTCAATATCCGGACCACCTCCGGACCGGCCATCGAGCGTCCCGGAGACCTGGCCGCCATCCTGACCAACCTGCAGGAGGGCGACGTTCTCTTCGTGGATGAGATCCACCGGCTGCACCGGACGGTGGAGGAGGTGCTGTATCCGGCCATGGAGGACTTCGCCCTGGACATCATTATAGGCAAGGGACCCAGTGCCCGCTCAGTGAGGCTGGACCTGCCGAAGTTCACCCTGATCGGGGCCACCACCCGGGCCGGCCTGCTGTCCGCGCCCCTCCGGGACCGGTTCGGCGTCGTCAGCCGGCTGGAATATTACACGGAGGATGAGCTGACCTATATCGTCAGCCGTACCTCCGATATTCTGGGCGCCGAGATCATCGGCGAAGCCGCCCGCGAGGTCGGCAAGCGCTCCAGGGGAACGCCCCGGATCGCCAACCGGCTCCTGAAGCGGGTCCGTGATTACGCTCAGGTGAAGGGCGACGGCATCATCACGCTGGAGCTGGCCCGCAAGGCGCTCCACCAGATCCAGGTGGATGACAAGGGTCTGGACCACATCGACCATAAGATGCTGGAGTCTATCATCCGCATGTTCCAAGGCGGCCCCGTCGGGCTCGATACCATCGCGGCCACCATCGGCGAGGAAAGCCAGACCATCGAGGACGTGTATGAGCCGTACCTGCTCCAGCTGGGCTTCATCCAGCGGACGCCCCGGGGACGCACCGTAACCCCGTTGGCCTACCGCCATCTGGGGCTGACGCCTCCGGAGCCCAAGGGATGACCATGACCAAGCGGGCGTCCCAGCAGCCTGAGTCGCTGCTCCTGTTATATGACGGAGAATGCAACCTTTGTCTGGCTACGGTGGAGAAGCTCCGCCGCATCCGGACCACAGCCCAGCTCCACATGCAGCCGCTGCAGACGGCGGATCCCGCCCAGCTGCCTCCAGGGACGTCCCCGGAGGAGCTTCTTGCCGAGCTGCACCTGATTGACGGGCAAGGCCGGGTTTACCGGGGAGCCGCTTCGGTGGTCCGGATCCTCCAGACTGTGCCCGCCTTGGCGTGGCTGGCTCCGCTGTACCGGGTGCCGGGATTGCGGAGTCTGACAGACGCCGTATACCGGCTCATCGCCCGGCACCGCTACCGGCTCTTCGGGAAGAGTGAAGCCGGCTGCAGCACCGGCGCCTGCCGGCTTCCGGCCCGGCCGGGACAGCAGGCCCGCTCGGAGCCGCAAGACGAATCAACAACCAAAGGAGAATCGTCCTGATGTCGAACCCGATCCGCCGTACTGCGGCGGTAGCCCTGATCCTGACCCTCCTTGCCACCCCGGCGGCGTTCAGCCCTGCACCGGCGGAAGCGGCCGTGCCGAAGCTGGACACCATCCGGGTGGGACTGATCCTGGAAGCGAACAAGCTGAAGTCCACCGTCTCCGCCGTCACCGTCAGCTCTCCTAAGGGGCTGTCGCTGACCTTGAAGACGGCTGCCGCGTCACTGCCGATTCCCGGCGAGCTGGCACCGTCGGGCAAGCTCCGGGCGGCGGGCGATGGTTACCAGGTCCGCTTGCTGGAAACCGGCGAATACGCCAAGGCCAAGACCCTGGCGGATCAGCTGAAGACCGCCTCCGCCGCCATCACTGTCACGGCCTCCCAGCGCTCCGGCAAGACACTCTACACCGTGTCCGCCGCAGGCTATCCGACCAAGGATGCGGCGGCTCAAGCCCTGGTAGGCTTCAGCCAGCTGCCGGCAGTGGCCGCCTTGGCGGAGAAGCCGGTGCTGGGCGGTCCCTTCCGCCTCCAGGCAGGCGCCTACGCCGCTCTGGCGGAGGCGGAGAAGCAGCGGACCGCTCTGGCCCAGGCGGGCTTGGACAGCTCGCTGGCTCTGATCGATGGCGGCGGCGTCCTCCAATACGCCGTCTGGACCGGAGCCGAGGCGGATGCCGAGTCGCTGGCGGCTTACAAGCTGAAGGCGCTGAAGCTGATGCCCGCCCTGTCTCCCGCAGCCGCTGATACCTCCAATTACGCCAATGTGCTGAGCGATGTGACCGGTACGGCCGACGGAAGCTCGTCTGTGCCTCTCCTTCTTGTCCCGGTCCAAGGAGCCAAGCTCTGGATCGCTCCGAAGGAAGGGGAGCTGACCGTGGCGGAGAAGCTGAACCGGACCTACCGGGGCGCCATGGAGGTGTCCGTCCATAACGGCAAGCTGGCCGTCATCAACGAGCTTCCCTTCGAGCAGTATCTGTACTCCGTCGTCAGCGGAGAGATGGGGAAGGGCTGGCCGGCGGAAGCGCTGAAGGCCCAGGCCGTTGCGGCCCGGACCTATGCGCTGAAGTCCGGCACGAAGTACCAGATCGCCCACGTCTCCGACAGCACCCTGGACCAGGTCTATGACGGCAACGAGGACGCCGACTCCATTCAGGCCGTGGACGCCACGGCGGGAGAGGTGCTCGTCGACAAGGACGGGCTCATCACCGCCTTCTTCTCCGCCAACTCCGGAGGCATGTCCAGCTCGGGAGCCGACGTCTGGGGAACGGCGCTGCCGTACTTGAAGACGGTGCCCAGCCCGGACGAAGGGGCTGCGAAGAACAAGGCGATCTGGAAGCGCGGGGTGCTTCCGGACGGGCAGGTGGCGTATGTCCACTCCTCCTATCTGAAGGACAGCGGGCGGAAGACCGCCTTGGGACTTGCCATCTATCAAGTGACCGAAGCAGGCGTCAACGCCCGTTCCGCCCCTTATGTGGACAATACCGGCAATCCGCCGGTGGCCAAGCTGAACGCCGGCGATTCCGTCATCGTATTCGGGGAAGCCCAAGAGTCCAACTCCTACAGCTGGACGCGAGGCCCATATACGCCGGATGAGCTGCTTCGGCTCATGAACGACAAGCTGCCCGGCCTGGGTCTGGCTCCGGTTCAAGGGCCGTTATCGAGCCTGGAGGTGAAGACCCGGGGGGATTCCGGGCGGGTAACCGAGCTCAACGCCAACGGGAAATCCTTGAAGCTGTCGGCGCCCGATAACTTCCGGACCCTTCTCGGCGGACTGCCCAGCACCCGGTTTGAAATTGACCGGTCCGGAGGGTATACTATATTGGGAGCAAACGGAAGGACCTCCGTTGCTTCCGGAGGCACCCTGTATGCCGTATCCGCCGGCGGCCAAACAGCCGCTCTGCCGGACAGCGGGTACTTCGTGCTGAACGGCAGCGGGCAGATGGAATACGGCACTGCCTCGCCGGAATATACGATTACCGGAACCGGCAACGGGCACGGAGCCGGCCTGTCCCAATGGGGGGCGAGGGGCTTCGCGGAGCTGGGATACGACTACAAGAAGATCCTGTCCACCTATTACCAAGGGGTTACCTTAACGAAGGACTGAACAATCGGATGAATGTGGATTTGTTTGATTTTGAACTGCCGGAGGCCCTGATCGCGCAGACTCCCTTGCGGGAGCGGACGGGATCCAGGCTTCTGGCCTTGAATAAGCGTACGGGAGAAATCGGCCACTGCCGCTTTGAGGAGTTGGCTGATTTTTTGCGCCCGGGGGACCTGCTGGTGGTCAATGACACCCGGGTCATTCCGGCCCGGCTCTTCGGAACGAAGCCGGATACGGGAGCCAAGGCGGAGCTGCTTCTGCTGAAGTCACTGGGCGAGGATCGCTGGGAGACCTTGGCCAAGCCGGCCAAGCGGCTGAAGACGGGGACGGAGGTGCACTTCGGCGGGGCACCCGGCCAGCCTCTTCTCCGAGCGGTTGTGGAGGAGGAGGGGGAGATGGGCGCCCGGACCGTCCGCTTCCTGTACGAGGGCATCTTCAATGAACTGCTTGACCGGCTGGGCGAGATGCCGCTGCCCCCCTACATCAAGGAGCAGCTGGAGGACCGGGAGCGGTACCAGACCGTGTACGCCAAGCATGAGGGTTCCGCCGCCGCTCCGACGGCGGGGCTGCATTTTACCCGCGAATATCTGGACAAGCTCCAAGAGATGGGCGTGCGTCTGGCATCCGTCACCCTCCATGTGGGGCTGGGCACCTTCCGTCCCGTATCGGCGGATACCATCGAAGGACACGAGATGCATGCGGAGTTCTACCAGGTGCCGGAAGACACGGCGGCGCTCATCAATGAGACCCGGGCAGCCGGCGGCCGCATCGTAGCGGTAGGAACCACCTCCGCCAGAACCTTGGAGACGGCGGCGCGCATAAGCCGACAAGATCCGGAGCTTCCCGAAGGGAAGATCAAGGCCAGCAGCGGATGGACCGACATCTTCATCTACCCGGGAGTGCCCATGCTCCTGGTGGATGCGCTGCTGACGAACTTCCATCTGCCCAAGTCCACCTTGGTCATGCTGGTCAGTGCCCTGGCGGGCCGGGAGAACATCCTGCGGGCTTACAAAGAAGCCGTAGAGCGGGAATACCGGTTCTTCAGCTTCGGCGACGCCATGTTTATCTACTAACGAAAGGCAGGGTCATCCAATCATGGCCGTAACCTACGAACCGATTAAGACCTGCAAGCAATCCGGCGCCCGGCTCGGAAGAGTCCATACGCCCCATGGTGTCATCGAGACTCCGGCCTTCATGCCGGTAGGGACTCTGGCCACGGTCAAGACCATGGCGCCCGAAGAGCTGAAGCAGATGGACGCTCATATCATCCTGAGCAACACCTACCACCTGTTCCTGCGGCCGGGTCACGAGATCGTCCGCCAGGCAGGGGGACTTCACAAGTTCATGAACTGGGACCGGCCCATTCTGACGGACAGCGGCGGCTTCCAGGTGTTCTCGCTGAGCGATATGCGGAAGATCACCGAGGAGGGCGTGGCGTTCAAGTCCCACTTGAACGGAGACAAGCTGTTCCTCTCCCCGGAGAAAGCGACGGAGATCCAGAATGCTCTCGGCTCGGATATCATGATGGCCTTCGACGAGTGTCCGCCGTTCCCGGCCACCCATGAATATGCGAAGCAATCGCTGGAGCGGACCACCCGCTGGGCGGAACGCTGCCTGAAGGCGCACGCCCGTCCGAAGGACCAAGCCCTCTTCGCCATCGTGCAGGGCGGCATGTATGAGGATTTACGGAAGCAGAGTGCCGCCGAGTTGACTTCCCTGGATTTCCCGGGGTATGCTATTGGGGGACTCAGCGTCGGCGAGCCCAAGCATCTGATGTATGAGGTGCTGGATTACACGACCCCGCTCCTGCCGGCCCATAAGCCGCGCTATCTGATGGGAGTAGGATCGCCGGACGCTCTGATCGAGGGCTCCATCCGGGGCATCGATATGTTCGACTGCGTCCTGCCTACCCGGATTGCCCGGAACGGAACCTGCATGACCAGCGAAGGACGTCTCGTTGTCCGGAACGCCAAGTTCCAAGAGGACTTCGGCCCCCTGGATCCCAAGTGCAGCTGCTACACCTGCCGGAACTATTCGCGCGCCTACATCCGCCATCTGATCAAGTGCGACGAGACCTTCGGCATCCGCTTGACCACCTACCACAACCTGCATTTCCTGCTGGAGCTGATGCGCGGTGTGCGCCAGGCCATCCGGGAGGACAGGCTGCTGGATTTCCGCGATGAGTTCTTCGAGATGTACGGCATGAACGAGAACGACAAAGGGTTTTAAAAGACAACATTCCTATACCGAGCCCACTTAAGGAGGAATTCCCATGTTTTATCTGGCCGCAGACGGCGCCGGGACCACCGGTAATGCCCTGGTTACATTCTTGCCCTTCATCGCCATGTTCGCCCTCTTGTACTTCCTGTTGATCCGTCCGCAGCAGAAGCGCACCAAGGCTCGCAATATGCTGCTGGCTAACCTGAAGAAGGGCGACAAGGTTACCACCATCGGTGGCCTGCATGGCACGATTCTGGAGATCACCGACGACACCGTGGTTCTGCGCGTGAACGATGCAACCAAGCTGACCTTCGAGCGCTCCGCCATCAATGCCGTCACCACCGCGGCGCAATCTGCCGCTGAGTAAGCGCATCGCAGGACGGACCTCTCCCCATGGGAGCGGGTCCTTTTTTTATTTCATGAAGTTGTCATCGAATCATGAAAAACGTAGGAAATGGGGAGATAACCGTCGAGCGGCTGACCCTCGCTTTTTTGGAAACGTACCCATCAGGCCCATCAAGAGCATGAACGCCAAAAAGCGGAAATACCAGACTTTACCGGCCGAATCCCGCGGCAGTATGATAACATACGTTAATTGAATATGCCGCTTAATTTCCCATCCGGGGAAAACGGGGGACCCAACATCTGGGGTGAATCGGTCGATGAGACCGTAGGGTGAGTTCTCGCATCCGAATCCGGCAGCTAACCTCGTCAGCGTAAGAGAGAAGGTGATTTGTGTCATGAGCACAAGGCGGGCCTTGTGTTTTTTTGTTGCCCAAAATGCGTCATCCCGTTCCGGATTATGTTTTGAGCCGAGTTGGAGAACTTATGGTCAAAGACAAGTTGAAGATGGGAGAGCGATCATCACAGACAAAAGGGGATATGCGCCATGGTAAGCAAGCTCAAACGGGTTCTGATCGGACGGCCGATGAAGAACGCCGAGATCGAAGGGGAGAAGCTCAGTAAGCTCAAGGCTCTCGCTGTTCTCTCCTCGGACGCCCTCTCATCAGTGGCTTACGGCACCGAACAGATTCTGATCGTCTTAATGGCGGCGGGCTTCACCGCGGTCTGGTATTCGCTGCCGATCTCGCTGGCAGTACTGGGCCTGCTCTTCATACTCATCCTGTCCTACCGTCAAACCATCTTCGCCTATCCGGGCGGGGGCGGCGCCTATATCGTCGCCATGGACAATCTGGGCACCTCGACCGGACTGCTGGCCGGAGGCTCTCTGCTGGTGGACTATATCCTGACCGTTGCGGTCAGCTCATCGGCGGGTACGGATGCCATCACCTCGGCGTTCCCGTCCCTGCATGAGCACCGGGTGGCCATCGCCCTCATCATGATTACCGTGTTGACCATCATGAACCTGAGAGGCGTGACCGAATCCGCCTCTGTACTGGCCATACCGGTCTATCTGTTCGTCATTGCCATCGTCATCCTGATCCTCTCCGGGATCGTGAAGGCTCTTACAGGCGGCATCGATGCCGCGGCGCCAGCAATCGGGACCTCCGTATCCAATGTCAGTCTTTTCCTTCTGCTCAAAGCCTTCAGCTCCGGCTGCTCGGCCCTGACGGGGGTGGAGGCCGTGTCCAATGCCATCCCGAACTTCCGGAAGCCGGCGGAACGAAATGCGGCCGCAACCTTGATGATGATGGGCGGCATTCTGGGCTTCATGTTCATCGGCATCAGTCTGCTGGCCTATTGGTACGGCATTGCTCCCGATCCGAAGGTAACCGTCGTATCTCAGATCGCAGAGAGCACCTTCGGCCGCGGTGTGCTGTACTATTCGATTCAAGGCATCACAGCCCTTATTCTTTTCCTGGCGGCGAACACGGCGTATTCCGCCTTCCCGCTCCTCGCCTTCATGCTGGCGAAGGATAAATATATGCCTCATGCCTTCATGGTCCGCGGTGACCGGCTGGGCTTCTCCAACGGCATCATTTTTCTCGGCGTATTCTCCGCCATTCTGGTCGCATCATTCAAGGGCAACACCGAGAACCTGATCCCGCTCTATGCGGTGGGCGTATTCATTCCCTTCACCATCTCCCAATTGGGGATGATGCTGCGCTGGCTCCGGCTGAAGCCTCAGGGCTACGCCGTCAAGTTCGTGATCAATATGATCGGCATGCTGACCACGCTGAGCATCACTCTGATTTTTATCATAACGAAGTTTTCTCAAGTGTGGACCGTCTTTCTTTTCCTTCCCGCCGTCATGTACATTTTCCACTCCATCAACAGCCATTATATGAATATCGCCGATCAGCTTCGCATTGATATCAAGACGGAGAAACCGTGCATCAAAGGGAATACGATCGTCGTACCCGTTGCAGGCGTGACCCGGGTCGTGAAGCAATCGCTCAGCTATGCCAAGTCCATGACCGACAATGTGATTGCGGTCTATGTCGGCTTCGACGACGAGTCCATCGAGCGGATGGAGGCCAAGTGGGAGGAATGGAGCCCGGGCGTGCGTCTCGTCACCTTAAGATCCAGCTACCGGAGCATCATCCGTCCCGTCCTGAAGTTCATCGATACCGTGGAATGGAAGACCGCCGAGACGGATCACGTGACCGTGCTGATCCCTCAATTCATCACCCGGCATTGGTGGCACAACTTCCTGCACAACCAGTCGAGCCTGCTGCTGAGAGCTTATCTGTATAACCGGAAGGACGTGGTCATAGCCACAGTGCCTTACCATCTCCAACGCTAAAAAACAAAGGAGCTGTTCACGGACAGCTCCTTTGCCCTAGGGAGGTAGTGCCTTGAGTACGAAATATGCGGCAGGGCTGTCCCTTGCCTTCATGGGTCTCGGCTTTGTCATCACGCTGTTCCTGCCGGACAGCACCTGGATTCTGCTTCTCCGCGGAGGCTTCGAGGCGGGGCTGGTCGGCGGCGCCGCGGACTGGTTCGCGGTTACGGCCCTGTTCCGCCATCCCTTCGGCCTGCCGATCCCACACACTTCGCTCATCATCCGCAATCGGGGGAAGATGGTGCAGACGCTCGTGTCCGCCATGGAGAACGAGCTGTTGAACAAACGGAGCATCGAGGAGATGCTCCGGCAGCACCAAGTGCTGGGCGCGGCGGCGGTGGAGCTGACGCGCTTGATCCAGAAGCGGTCGGTGCGGACCGCTGTGGTGGATTTTCTGCTGCGCCTGCTGGATCACATCCCGGAGGAAAAAGCCGTCAGGCTCCTTCAGGAGAAGCTGTCCGGCCTCGTCCGGCATAACGGTCTGGGCGGCATGAGCAGCGCCTTGCGAGATCACCTGTCGGCTGCGGATTACGAGAGGAAGGTGCTGGATCTGGGATTGAAGGAAGCGCTGGTGTGGGTGAAGCGCCCCGAAACCCGGTACCTCCTCGGCAAACTGGCCAATGAGAAGATGTCGGGCATTAAGGTAGGCGGGTTCATGGGCTTCGCGGTCCAAGCGTTCGCCGGATTCATGGACGAGGACAAGCTGGGGCAGATCATACAGGAGATGCTGATGAATTCCCTCCGGCAGCTGCAGCTTCCCGAGGATCCGTACCGGGAGCGCATTCTTCTCCAGATCCGGACCCAGCTTCTTGGGGTTCTGGAGGACAAGGAGCGTTCCTCCCGGATGGCGGAAGCCGTATCCGCCTGGATCGGCGGTCCCCAGGCGTATCCTCTGCTAGAGGCAGGGTACCGCAGCATGCTGGAGCATCTGTCGGATTGGCTGCTTCAGGAGCGTATGAACGGGGGGCGAGCTGTCTTTCAAGCGTACCGCTTTCTGTACCGGAGCATCATCAGCTCACCGGAATTGGTCCGCCTACTGGAGAGCCGCACGACCGAATATATTCTGGATTTCGTGGAAGCGAACCATTACCGGATCGGCAATCTGGTGAAGCTGAATCTGGAGCGGATGGACGATGCCACCCTGGTCCGGCTGATCGAGGAGAAGGTGGGAAGCGACCTCCAGTGGATCCGGGTGAACGGCGCCATCTGCGGCTTTTTGGTCGGCCTGCTGCTGTCGGTCGTCCAGCTCTGGCACGGAGGGGGATAAGCCCGGCCGCGTCCCCTCCCGTCGGTCAACGCCGGGTATTCACTCCCATGATGCCGCCCAGGGCTCCGGCCAGGAACGCCCCTGCAGCGAAGAAGAGCAGGGTCCAGTCCGCTCCGCGGTCGAAGCTCAGGAAGCCGACGATGAGCACGATGATGCTGTATACCAGGCCGAGGAGACCGCCATAGTACCATCCCTTGCTGCCGGATCTTCTCCCGGTGACGAAGCTTCCGATCAGCACGGACAAGCCGTGGATGGCATAGGCATAGGCGGGCAGCACCTCTTCGCCTTGATCGCCCGAGATCAGGATCAGGGAAGCGGCCAGCGCGGCCACCGCCATGGTGATGAAGCCGTAGGCCAGCCCTGCGAGCATGGGGGAGCCCAGGCGGACCTGGCCGGCTTGCTTGATAGGGTTCATTCGAAAGACCTCCGTTCGTTATCGAAAGTACTTGTCTACCACATTCTATGGGGCCGCCTGTACAAATAGTACGGGCCGCCCCTTTTTCCATGCCGGATTCCCAACAATTGATGGCCCGCGGCGCCGTATGAGTACCGAAGGGGAGAGTCAGAATACCGGATGTACGGATATCCTAAGAAAGGAGGACGTTTCATGGTGATACTGCCTCTTTTTTTACGGACGGTGCTGGTTTATATCGTCGTCTTTCTGGTGATGCGGATCATGGGCAAGCGGGAGATCGGCAAGCTGTCAGTCTTCGATCTGGTCATCTCCATCATGATCGCGGAGATCGGGGTGTTCGTGCTGGATGACATCGGAAGGCCCTTGACCCACGGTCTCGTTCCCATCGCTACGCTGGTTCTGATCCAAGTGCTGACCGCCCACATCTCCCTCCGCAGCCGCAAGCTCCGTATGATCATCGACGGCGAGCCCAGCTATCTGATCAAGCACGGCAAGCTGGACCGGGAAGAGATGAAGAAGATGAGGTACAATCTGGACGATCTCATGGCGCAGCTTCGCCAGAACCGAATTATGAACGTGGCCGATGTGGAATTCGCCATACTGGAGAATTCGGGAAGGCTGACGGTGGTGGAGAAGCCCGAGCAGAAGCAGCGCGACGAGGAGCCGCCCGTCGATATGTTCGATACTATCCGGTACGAGGGGCTGCCGCTTCCGCTTATTATGGACGGGAAGGTCCAGGACGAGAATCTGGAGAAGCTGGGCCAGACCCGGTTTTGGCTCAAGAGCCAGATTCAGCAAAAGGGGGTCCGGGAGTTCAAGGAGGTTTTCTTCTGCTCGGTGGACCACCGGGGGAAGCTGTTTCTCGATAAGAAGCGAAAATAAAAGGGCGCCCGGAACCGGGCGCCTTGGCTAAAGCAAGAAGGGAATCAGGTCTTGCGGAATCCGGGAATTCTCCGGAGGTCGCTGCCGTCGATGAGCTTGAGCCATACGGTGGCCGCCAGATAGAGGGCGATGCCCGCCGCCATGGAAGCCAGGAAGCGGATCAGCGGAGAGGGCGTCCACTCCATACTCATGCCTAAGTAGCAGACCGCCCCCATCATCGCCATGGCCAGTCCCGTCTTGTAGAAATCCGCCGCTTTCATGGCGAATCGGAGCATCCGTGAAACGCTGGCATAATGAAGAATCGTTACCAGCATCGTGTTGATGTTGATGGCCATGACGGCCCCGAGAATGCCCATTCTGGGGTTGGAGGCCAGTACATAGATCAGGACCAGCTTCACGATGGCTCCGACCGTGGTGTTGATCAGGGCGGTGCCGGGTTTGTCCAGCGCCTGAAGGGTCGCTTGAAGAGGAGCCTGGAAGTAGATGAAGAGCGCGATAGGCGCCATCATCTTCAGCATCACGCTGATCTCCTGGTGGCCGTAGAGGTAGTAGCAGAGCGGCTCGGCCAGGACGTACATGATGACGGCGAAGGGAGCGCCGGTCACCAGCGCCAGCCGAAGCGATTGGTGCAGCCTCTTGTGAATGGTGCGGTTGTCCCCCCGGGCGGCGGCTTCGGACAGGGAGGGCACCAGGGAGACGGACAGGGAGAAGGTCAGGGCGCTCGGCAGGAGCAGGACCGGGATGACCATCCCCTGCAGCGCGCCGTATTGGGCCGTGGCAACGGCGGTGGCCACACCGGCCAGGGCCAGGCTCTGGGCGATCATGATGGATTCGAACAAGTAGGAGAAGGAACCGACCAGCTTGCTGATGGTGACGGGAACGGAGATCTTGATGATCCGCTTCAGAGCGGACATGCCGCCCATGTGATGGGGATCCTTGCCGATCTTGGCCTTCTCGTACATCAGGTAATCCTTGCGCGTCCAGGCGTACATGATGAGCATGACCGCCATGCCGCCGAACTCTCCGGTCAGCACGCCGAACATGGCGCCGGCGGCAGCATATTCCAAGCCGTACGGAAGCATGAGCCAGGAGAATACCAGTACGGCAGCAATTCGGATCACCGTCTCTGTTATCTGGGAAAGGGCGGTGGGGATCATGTTCTGGCGGCCCTGAAAATAGCCTCGGTACACGGCGGACACCGAGACCAGCAGAATGATGGGGCTCATGACCAGGAAGGTGGTATGGACCCTGTCGTCCGTTAAGAGGTGCGAGGTAATCCAGGAGGCGGCCAGGTAGCAGAGCGCGGTGAACAGAATGCCAAGGCTGACGGACAGGAGAAGGGAGACCTTCAGCACCTTCCGCACGCGTGCCTCATTGCCTTCCGTTTCCGCCTCCGCCACCAGCTTGGCCACCGCCAAGGGAATGCCGCCGGTGATGACTGTCAGAACGACGATCAGGAACGGATAGCCGAGCTGATACAGCCCCACTCCCTCCGCACCGATGATCCGTGGGAGCAGAATCCGGGGGACGAAGCCCAGGATCCGGTTGATGATTCCTGCCGCGACCAGGATGAGGGCTCCGCCTATGAAGGTTTGTTTCGTTTTTCGGTTGGTTGGTTTTCTGGTGGTCACGCATGAATCCCTCTTCCCGCATGGCTTGGTTTCCTTACATGGATATGCGGAGGGTAGCCAAGCTCATGCACAAATTGTGAATTTCTAAGGACGAGCAGGAATCGGCAGGGTTTCTAGCGAATGAGTCCTAGTAGCAGGATCGAATCCCCGGAGGGAGGGGCGGCTTATGGAGGAACGGCAGATTGAAGGACCCGATGAACGGGAGTTGAATGCACTGATTGAGAGCTTGTGCAATAGCAAGGCCGACGAATTCCGCATGCTGGGTTACGAGCATGTGACGGGCCCTGAGATATGGGACTGCGTCAACGACAAGTACCACAAGACCGGGATACCGGCGCTGCACCAGGTCGTTAATGACATCTTGTCTCTGAAGGCGACCCAATTCATGAACTGGATGACCTTGCGCGTATACCGGGGCGATCCGTTGCTTTGACGGCGCTTTTTTTTTGTCCAATTATAGGGGCAAGGAGGAAAAGTTCGGGGAAATGTGAGGATTATTTCCCAAAATTGACTCGTTTTTCGGCGGTAGGTATAATAGGAATATTGAGTTTGGAAGGGAGATCACAAGCCTATGAATGGCAAAAGAATGCTCGCATTTATCCTGCTCGTCGTCCTCTCCTTGGGCGCGGTCGGGGCAACGAGCCCAATGCTGGCGAATAACCTCCGGCTGGGACTGGATCTTAAGGGCGGATTCGAGATTTTGTATGAAGCTTCCCCGATCGACGGCGGCGAGAAGGTGGACAAGAGTTCCTTGCTCGAGACCGCCCGCAGCCTGGAGAAGCGGGTCAATGCCCAAGGGATTGCCGAGCCGGAGATTACGACGGAGGGTACGAACCGGATCCGCGTCCGGATCGCAGGCGTAACCGACGAAGACAAGGTTCGCGAGATGCTGAAGAAGCCGGCGGATCTGACATTCCGCGGTCCGGATGGCAAGGTCGAGATGCGGGGAGACGATTTCGTTCCCGGCGGTGCTTCGATTCAGTACGACCAGACCAACCGCCCCATGGTGCAAATCAAGCTGAAGAGCGCCGAGAAGTTCGGGGAGATCACCGGCCGTCTGGTCGGGCAGACCTTGAGCATCTATCTGGATGAGCGCCTCCTGTCCTCCCCTCGGGTCAATACGGTGATCAATTCCGACACCGCCGTCATCGAGGGCAGCTATACGTACCCGGAAGTGAAGGAGCTGGCGGACACCATCAACCTGGGTGCCCTTCCGCTGAAGCTTCAGGAGAAATATACCCAGAGCGTCGGCGCCTCCTTGGGCCAGAAGTCTCTGGAAGAAACCGTATACGCCGGAGCATTGGCTTCCGCTATCATTCTGCTCTTCATGCTGGTCATGTACCGGATGCCGGGCCTCGTCGCCAGCATTGCGATCATCGTCTACATCTGGCTCCTGCTCGTCGTCTTCTGGCTCATGAACGCCACCCTGACCTTGCCGGGTATCGCAGCTTTCGTTCTCGGTATCGGCATGGCGGTGGACGCCAATATCATTACTTATGAGCGGATCAAGGAAGAGCTCCGCAACGGCAAGAGCATTTTGTCCGCCGTGCGCAGCGGCTCCAAGAGCTCTTTCCGCACCGTTATGGACGCCAACCTGACCACGATCATCGCAGCCGCTGTGCTTTACTTCCTGGGTACTGGCGCGATCCAAGGGTTCGCCTTGACGCTGATCTTCAGCATCCTGGTCTCCCTGTTCACGAATATCTTCTTCTCGCGGATTCTGCTGCAGCAGCTCGTGCGCTCGAACGTGATCAAGAAGGCTTCGTATTTCGGCGTGAAGGAGGCAGATATCCGTGCTCTATAAATGGCTGAACGCAATTGACTATGTCAAGAACCGGAAAAAGTTCTTTGCTTTTTCCATAACCATAACCATCCTGGGCATACTAACACTGGCCATATTCGGATTGAACCGGGGCGTGGACTTTAAGGCCGGCACCACCTTGGACGTAAACGGCGACAAGCCGCTGGACAAGGCGCGGGTGGAAGCGCTGATCAAGGAGGCCGGATTCGAGGCCAAGACCTTGACCATTGCAGGCAGCAACAACAACCATGCGACAGCGCGTTTTGACACGGTGCTGGCGCAGGCTGACGTCACGAAGGTGATGGATAAGCTGTCCGGGGAATACGGCACCATGACGAAGGAAGAGAATACGGTGGATACGGAGCTGGCCAACGAGCTGGCCCTCAAAGCGCTCTATGCGGTGCTGATTGCCAGCCTCGGCATCATCGTGTACGTCTCCATCCGCTTCGAATGGCGCTTCGCTGTAGCGGGCATCGTCGCTCTCCTGCACGACGCCTTCATCGTCATCAGCTTGTTCTCCATCTTCCGCTGGGAGGTCAACCTGCCGTTCGTCGCAGCGATCCTGACCATTATCGGTTATTCGATCAACGATACCATCGTTATTTTCGACCGGGTTCGGGAGAACATGCGGTTCGCCAAGCTCCGCAGCTTCAATGACCTGGCTGATTTGGTCAACGCCAGCATCCGTCAGACCATGACCCGTTCCATCAATACGGTGTTCACGGTGTTCATCGGCGCGCTTCTGCTGTTCATCTTCGGCAGCGAGTCCATCAAGTACTTCTCGCTGGCTATGATTCTGGGCCTTGTAAGCGGAGCGTACTCCTCCATCTTTATTGCAAGCCCGGTATGGATTCTCTTGAAGAATGCTTCCTTGAAACGCCCCGCGGCGCCTGCCGCCGCGAAGGAATAGCTTAATCGCCGCGGTTGCCCGTAGTGGGGTACCCGCGGTTTTTGCTCCAATATGGA
Organism: Oryzibacillus soli; assembly: GCF_051594765.1. Taxonomy (NCBI): domain Bacteria; kingdom Bacillati; phylum Bacillota; class Bacilli; order Caryophanales; family Paenibacillaceae; genus Oryzibacillus; species Oryzibacillus soli. The sequence goes on along the minus strand of NZ_JBPPGJ010000001.1, from coordinate 378,442 downwards.
GAAGCTAAACAGCTTGTAGACGATACGATAGGGAGTGGCACTATGTCGGATTCTCGGTTTGGGAAAGCGGAAAAAGCCGCTTGGCTCGGCATCGTCGGCAATCTGGCGCTGGCCGGCGTCAAGGGCGCCATCGGATTTGTGTCGGGCAGTAAGGCGCTGATGGCCGATGCCGTCGCGTCCGCCTCCGACGTGGCCGGCTCCTTCGCCGTGCTGGTAGGCATCAAGGCCGCCAAACGTCCGGCGGATGAGGATCATCCTTACGGACACGGCAAGGCGGAGACCATTGCAGCCATCGTCGTCTCCGTGCTGATGATCATCATCGGCTTCGAGATCGGCCGGTCGGCTTTCGACACGCTTCGCAGCGGCGTGGCGGAGCCGCCCAATTGGATTGCCTTGATCGCTCTGGGTATTTCCATCGCCGTGAAGGAAGTGCTGTTCCGGTATAATTATCAATTGGGGAAGAAGCTGTCCAGTCCGGCATTGATCGCTAACGCATGGGATCACCGGACCGACGTGCTTTCCTCCATCGCGGCCTCCATTGGCGTAGGAGGCGCTCTGCTGGGCAAGTCTCTGGACCAGCCGAAGCTGTATCTCTTGGACCCGGCTGCCGGTCTCATCGTCTCGGTGCTGGTGCTGCGGATGGGGTATAAGATGATCATGGAATCCGTCCATAACACGATGGACCATGTGCTTCATGAAGAGGATGCGGCGGAGCTGGTTCAGGCCGCCCAGCGTACCAAGGGCGTCATTACGGTGGACGGCCTGCGAGCCAGGGAGCACGGGCATTACGTGATTGTGGATGTGAAGATCAGCGTCAATCCCAGAATCAGCGTGTCCGAAGGACACGAGATCGCCAAGTCGGTCAAGCAGCATCTCATGAAGCGGTTTATCCATGTGGCGGATGTTCTGGTGCACGTCAATCCTTACGATCCGGGTTATCCGTATAAGAACAATGTGGATCCCGATCAGGACGAAATGCCGACAGTGCTGCATTAAAGGTTGGGGTGGAGCAATGCTGGAAGCCAAAGCGAGATGGAAGATATCCCAAGCGGGCGACGAAGCGGCGGAGCGGCTGGAGCAAGCATTGAAGCTGCATCCGCTGGTTGCCCGCCTTCTTGTGATTCGCGGAATTACCGAGGTGGAGGCGGCCGACCGCTTCTTGAACGGCGGTGCGGAGAGCTTCCATGATCCGATGCTGCTGAAGGGGATGCCGGAGGCGGTGGCCCGCATCCGGCTGGCGCTGGAGCGGGGCGAGCGGATCCGGATCTACGGAGACTATGACGCAGACGGGATCAGCAGCACGACGCTGATGATCCGGCTGATGGAGCGTCTCGGTGCGGATTACGACACGTATATCCCACACCGGGTCCTAGAGGGGTACGGCCTGAACCGACCTGCGCTGGAGCAGGCGAAGGCCAGCGGCGTTTCCTTGGTCGTCACTGTGGATACCGGGATCAGCGCCCGGGACGAGATCGAATATGCGAGGCAGCTCGGACTCGATGTGGTGGTAACGGATCACCACGAGCCGCCCGAGCTTCTGCCGGATGCCGCGGCCGTCGTGAACCCGAAGCAGCCGGGCTGCCCCTATCCCTTCAAGGAATTGGCCGGCGTTGGGGTAGCCTTCAAGCTCGCCCAAGCCCTCTTGGGGGAGCCTCCGCTGGAATGGCTGGAGATCGCAGCAATCGGTACCGTGGCGGATCTGATGCCCTTGACGGACGAGAACCGTGTCATCGTCAAGCTGGGGCTTTCGCGGATGAGGAACACCGCCAGCCTGGGGCTGAAGGCACTGTTCGGCGTCGCCGGGATCGAATGTACGGAGGTCAATGAGACCCACATCGGCTTTGCGCTGGCGCCCCGGATCAATGCCAGCGGCCGCCTGCAGCACGCCAATCTGGCCGTGAAGCTCTTGACTACGGACAACCAGCAGGAAGCCGAGCATCTGGCCTTCGACCTGGACAACCTGAACAAGGAGCGCCAGAAGCTGGTGGACGATATGACGAAGGAAGCCCACGCCGCCATCTTGGAGAGGGGGCTGAACCGGCCGGATAAGCGGGTGCTGGTGGTAGCCGGCTCCGGCTGGAACGTGGGGGTAGTAGGCATTGTGGCCTCCCGCCTGCTGGATAAGCACTACCGCCCGTCCATCGTCCTCTCCATCGATCCGGATACCGGAATGGCCAAAGGCTCTGCACGGTCCATCGCCGGCTACGACATCCACCACGCGCTGACGGCCGCGAGCGACCTGCTGGACCACTTCGGCGGCCATCAGGCGGCGGCGGGGCTCTCGCTGCAAGCGGACAAGATCGGGGAGCTGGAGGAACGCCTGGAGCGAATGGCCCAAGAATGGCTGACGGAGGAGGATCTGGTTCCGATTATGGCGGCGGATACGGCCTGCTCTTTGGCGGATGCCAATCTGGCCTGTCTGGAGCAGATCACGAAGCTGTCCCCATTCGGCAATGGAAACCCGTCTCCCCGCTTCTTGTTCGAGGGCCTGCGCATCTCCGAGAAGCGGACGATGGGCAAGGAGCAGCAGCACCTGAAGCTGGTTCTGGCGGCAGCAGAAGAAGAGACGGCCGCCAGCATCGAGGCCGTGGGCTTCGGCTGCGGGGCTGCAGCGGAGCGGATCTCTCCCAGCTCCCGGGTGGATGTGCTGGGAGAGCTGTCGGTGAACGAATGGAACGGAACGAAGCGACCCCAGATTATGATCCATGACTTCCGCATTCCCCGGCCCCAGGTATTCGACTGGAGAGGAACGCGCGTGACAGGCGGCGGGAAGGCACCCGCTCTTCCCGAGAACGCAGGTATCCTGATCTTCGCTGAAGGGGAGGAGCATCTCCTGCCCGCTCTCTGGAAGGATGCTCCTGTATGGCAGTGCAACGGGTCGGGGCTGCTTCCGGTGAATCCCCGGGCGGAGAGGGAAGCTTATCACGAGCTGAAGGATCTGGTGATCTTCACCCTGCCGCCCTATGAGGAATGTATGGAGACGGGGCTGGCACTTCTTCGCCGGGTCGAACGGATCTACGCCGTGTTCGCGGAGGAGCCGGGCGGTTCGCCCGGAACGCTTCCGGACCGGGATGCCTTTAAGAACCTGTATGCCTTGATCAGCCGGCAGGAGGAACTCCCTTCGGACGATGAGAGGATCTGGGCGGCGCTCTCCAAGCGGACAGGACTGTCAGGGCAATCGGTTCGGTTTATGATGAAAGTATTCGAGGAGCTTCACTTCGTCCGCCGTGAGGGCCGCCTGCTGAAGGTCGTCCGTCCGCCGGCCAAGCGGGAGCTGGGAGAATCCGCAGCATACCGCAAGCAGATGAACCGGGGTGTCATCGAGCAATCTTATATTTATTCGACATCATTGGAATTGACCGGGGCGCTCTTGTGTAAGATAGCTTCGGATGGTTAAAGGAACAGGCCAAGCTTACATTTCCAATAAACGGAGGCTACCGACCCATGAATTACAAAGATTATATCCGCGTCATCCCGGATTTCCCGCAGCCCGGCATCAGCTTTAAGGATATTACCACCCTGCTGCAGAACGGGGAGGTCTACCGCTCCGCCATCGACGCTTTGAAGGAGATGGTCAAGGAGAAGCAGATCGATCTGATCGCCGGACCGGAGGCCCGGGGCTTCGTGGTGGGTGCGCCTCTTGCCTATGCACTTGGAGTAGGGTTCGTGCCGATCCGCAAGAGCGGCAAGCTGCCCGGCAGCACCATCGAAGAGGGCTATGCCCTGGAATACGGCAAGGATAAGCTGGCCATGCACGACGATGCCATCAAGCCGGGACAGAAGGTGCTGATCGCCGACGATTTGCTGGCAACGGGGGGAACCATCTCCACCTCGGTGAATCTGGTCCGCCGCCTGGGCGGGGATGTGGTGGGAGCCGCATTCCTGATCGAGCTGGAGGATTTGAACGGCCGTGACAAGCTTAGCGGAATCGATGTCTTTACATTAATGAGCTACTAATGGAGAAAGCCCCGAAGGTCTTCCGATTGTGGAAGTCCTCCGGGGCTTTTTTTGGGGGTTGAAGCGATCTATTCGTTCAGAAGCTTGAATTTCTCCAGGATCTTGAAGAAGAGGCTCAGGATGATGGCGATGATAGTGGCAAGGGCCATCCCTTTGACGGAGAAGTTGCCCCAGGTGAAGGTGGCGCCGCTGATGCCGATAACCAAGACGATGGAGGTGAGAATCAGGTTGATCGGCTTCGAATAATCCACCTTCGATTCCACCAGCATCCGGATACCGGAGGTGGCGATGATGCCGAACAAGAGGATGGATACGCCGCCCATGACCGGATTGGGCACGGAAGAAATGACGGCAGCCAGCTTGCCGCAGAAGGACAGCAGGACCGCGAAGACGGCTGCACCGCCGACGACCCAGACGGAGTAAACCTTCGTTATGGCCATAACGCCGATGTTCTCGCCGTAGGTCGTGTTCGGCGTGGAACCGACGAAGCCGGAGATTACGGTGGAGATGCCGTTGCCGAGCAGGGAGCGGTCCAGGTTCTTGTTCAGATCCCGGCCGACGATGTTGCTGGTCACGATCAGGTGACCGATATGCTCGGCCACGACGACAAGCGCGGCCGGAGCGATAATGGCGATGCTGGTCCAGCTCCACTTAGGCGTATAGAAATCGGGGATGGCCAGCCATGCCGCATCATGGACTTTGTCGAAGTTGATCATGTCGAAGCCCAGCCAAGCCACCAGATAACCGACGACGAAGCCGATCAGAATCGGAATGATCTTCATGAAGCCGCGGAAGACCACCGAGCCGATCACCGTAACCAGAAGCGTGATGATGGCGACCGTGATGCTGTTGTAGTCATAGCCCTTATCTCCGGGCAGGAAGCCTGCCTGACCGGCTGCAACCGGCACCAGCTCCAGGCCGATAACCGCTACGATGGCGCCCATGGCGGCGGGAGGGAAGACCACGTCGATCCAGGAGGTGCCCACGTAACGGATCAGAACGGCAACGAGGCAGAAGATCAAACCGACGACGATAAAGCCTCCGAGCGCGTAGGCGTAACCGTCACCGCCGGCGTACTTGCCCATAACCTGCCCAACAGGGGAGAGAAAGGCGAAGCTGGAGCCGAGATAAGCCGGAATTTTGCCCTTACAGATGAGAATGTAGAGCAGGGTTCCAATACCGTTCATCAGCAGGATCGTAGCTGGGTTCACTTCAAAGAGAAACGGCACCAGCACGGTGGCTCCGAACATGGCGAAGAGATGCTGGAGCGAGAGTGGAATGCTTTCGGCGAGCGACGGACGCTCGTCGACCTGAATAACACGCTGCACGTTAATTAACCCCCTAGTTTGTGGTAGAATGTAAAGTTCGACAGGATGTCTGAATTTTCTCCATCGATCATCTTATCAGAAAATGTAACCGATGGATATCCATATTATTACGGAATCTTTACAATTTCACCGTAGCGAAGCGCCGCGATTCTTGACGTGCAGCCTGTTTCAAGGGCATAATGGATAGAAAAAGCTCTATCGATGTATATTCTGTGGGCGGTTAGACCGAACCAGGTAGATATAGAGAAGCAAATCAGGATGTACGGCACAGGTCCGAGAGCGGAAAATCGACCTAGAAAGGATTTCTCGCGATGAGTATCGAGCAGCTTCTGGAGAAAGCGTCCGCGTACCTGAAAGAGAACGATCTCAAGCGGATCAAAGAGGCCTACGATTTCGCCGAGCAAGCTCATCTCGGGCAGCTCCGCAAATCGGGAGAGCCTTACATTCTGCATCCCCTTGCAGTCGCCGATATCTTGGTCAATATGAACATGGACACCACCTCCATCATCGCCGCGCTGCTGCATGATGTGGTGGAGGATACCACCGTGTCCCTGGAAGCCGTGGAGCAGCAGTTCGGGCATACGTGCGCCATGCTGGTCGACGGTCTGACGAAGCTGGAGCGGATCAAGTTCAAGACCAAGGAAGAGCAGCAGAACGAGAATTACCGCAAGATGTTCGTGGCCATGGCCCAGGATATCCGCGTCATTCTCATAAAACTGGCGGACCGCCTGCACAACATGCGGACCTTGAAGTACCAGTCGGAGGAGAGCCAGCGCCGGATCGCCGACGAGACGCTGGAGATCTTCTGCCCCATCGCCCACCGCCTCGGGATCTCGGCCATTAAGTGGGAGATGGAGGATATCGCCCTCCGTTATCTGAACCCTCAGCAGTACTACCGCATCGTGAATCTCATGCAGAAGAAGCGGGCGGAGCGGGAGCAGTACATCGCCGACGTGATCCGGAGGATCAAGGAGAAGATCGGCGAGATGGGCATCGAGGGGGACATCTCCGGAAGACCGAAGCACATCTACAGCATCTATAATAAGATGGCTACGAAGAACAAGCAGTTCAGCGAGATCTACGATCTCTTGGCGCTGCGGGTCATCGTGGACAACATCAAGGATTGCTACGCCGTACTTGGCATCATCCATACGCTCTACAAGCCGATGCCCGGCCGCTTCAAGGACTATATCGCCATGCCGAAGGCCAACATGTATCAGTCGCTCCATACGACGGTCATCGGCCCCAACGGGGAGCCCTTGGAGGTCCAGATCCGCACCTGGGATATGCACCGCACGGCGGAGTTCGGTATCGCCGCCCACTGGGCTTATAAGGACGGCAACACCCAGCCCGTACACGCCAACTTCGGCGGAACGGGGAAGGTCAATCTGTTCTCGGATATTCTGGAGCTTCAGAAGGAAGCGCGGGATGCATCGGAGTTCATGGAGTCGCTGAAGGTGGACTTCTTCTCCGACCTGGTGTTCGTCTTCACCCCGAAGGGGGAGGTCATCGAGCTGCCCGCCGGGTCCGTGCCCCTGGACTTCGCCTACCGGATCCATACGGAGGTAGGGAACCGGACCATCGGCTCCAAGGTCAACGGCCGGATCGTGCCTCTGGACCACCGCTTGAAGACCGGGGACATCGTGGAGATTCTGACCTCGAAGCATTCCTACGGGCCGAGCCAGGACTGGCTGAAGATCGCCCAATCCTCCCATACGAAGGCTAAGATCAAGCAGTTCTTCAAGAAGGAGAAGCGGGAGGAAAATGTGGAGAAGGGCCGGGAGGCCGTGGAGCGGGAGATCCGCCGCATCGGCTTCGAGCCGTCCCAGGTCATGCTGGATGACAAGCTGTTGGAGGTTGCGGGCAAGTTCAACTTCCATGACATTGACGACATGATGTCCGCCGTCGGCTTCGGCGGAATCACGGCCGCCCAGATCTGCACCCGCCTGACGGAGAAGCTCCGCAAGGAGAAGGAGCAGGAGGAGACCCAGCGCCAGCTGGAGGAAGCGGCCAAGGAAGTGAAGACGGTTCCCGAGAAGAAGAGCCGTCCGACTCACGGAGTCCGCGTCATCGGCGTGGATAACGTGCTGGTCCGGTTCGCCCGCTGCTGCAATCCGGTACCGGGTGACAGCATCATCGGCTATATTACCCGGGGACGCGGGGTGTCGGTGCACCGGTCCGACTGTGCCAATATTCCAGGCGGAGAAGGCGATGAAGGGAACCGGGTTATCGAGGTCGAATGGGTGGATTCCGTGGAGGCCAACTACAGCGTGGATATCGAGATCCATGGCCACGACCGCCGAGGCCTCTTGAATGAGGTGCTCCAGGTCGTCTCGGAGAGCAAGACGATCATCTCGGCCGTTTCGGGCCGTTCGGATAAGAACAAGATGGCGCTGATCCAGATGACCATCCTGATCCGCAATATCGACCACCTGCAATCGGTGGTGGATAAGATCAAGCGGCTGAAGGACGTCTATTCCGTCCAGCGCATCATGCAAAGCTAGAGATTCCCGAATCCAATCTACTCTTGATGGAAGTGACATCCGTGAGAATCGTCGTACAGCGCTGCAAGGAAGCGTCCGTCACTGTAGACGGACAAGTGGTCGGGGCCATCGGCCCCGGCTTGATGCTGTTGGTCGGTCTGACCCATGAGGATACCGAGCAGGATGTGAAGTTCGCCGCGGAGAAGGTGGCGGGGCTGCGGATTTTCGAGGACGGCCAGGGCAAGATGAATCTGTCGGTCCTGGAGACGGGAGGCGCGGTTCTATCGGTCTCCCAGTTCACCCTGTATGGCGACTGCCGGAAGGGAAGGCGCCCCAACTTCATGGCGGCCGCCCGGCCCGAACAGGCGGAGCCGCTGTATGACCGCTTCAATGACCACCTTCGGGAGCAAGGACTGCGAGTGGAGACCGGTGTCTTCGGTGCCATGATGGACGTGGCCCTGGTGAATGACGGACCGGTAACCTTGATTGTAGAGACCTAAGCTTTGAAGAAGACCTGATCCGGATCCGGAGCATCAGGTCTTTTTTCGTCCCAGGGAACGGTATGTTTTCTCCTATTCGGGCAAAACTGATAACGGCGGCATTCCTGCCGAACCGATCCGTTACGATAGGGGATAAGAGCCATCATGAGACAATCGCCGAAGGAATCGGCCCAGCTTCACATGCAGACCGAACCGACCTGCGGACTTCGAGAATCGCTCTTCCTGCATGCGGCCGACGCCCAGCCCGGAGGAACCGGAGCTTGGACGGCTATGGAGCGGGCGGTGCCGAATCCCTGGGTTTGGAAGCCGGGACGGTAGGATTGCGCAGCAGATCTCATAGATTAGGTGAGCGTATAGGGCCGATGAGGCCCTTTTGTCGTTGGGGGATTATCTGTGGCGGCGTTTTCTTCCGCTAAGGCCTGTGATACACTTAGAGAGATTGCCTGAATAGCTAGAATGCCCAGACCATGGCCAAGGAGGTGCCGTCCTGTTGAAAATCGCGCTGATGCGTGCCGGATTCCACGATTTCGAGAATGAAATATTCCATATATGCAAGCTCTTCTTCGAAGAGGTCGAATGGGCGGACCGTCCGGACGGAGAGTCCGGGGACGCCGCCGCGGCGGAGCTGTTGATCCGGGCGGAGCTGACCGAGCACGGAAGCCCGCCGCAGGTTACCGCTCAGGTTAGACTAAGCCTGGCGAATGGGGAGGCGGCTGCCCATAAGCAGGAGACGCGCCCCTTGCCCGGCGGCTCGGAAGAGGAGCGGCGAAGACAGCGCAAGAGAACGCTGGGCGCCGCGCTTCTGCAAGCGCTCCAGGAGTGGACTGGCATGGAGCAGCCCTGGGGAATCCTGACCGGCGTCCGTCCCATGAAGCTGCTGCACAATATGATGATGCAGGAGCCGATGGACGTCTGCCGTCAGATGCTCCGGGACGAGTATCTGCTGTCCGAGGAGAAGGTCCGGCTCTTGTCCGATATCGGCGAGCTCCAACTGAAGGTAATTCCCGATCTGTTCCGCCTGGACCGGGAGGTCAGCCTGTATATCGGGATCCCGTTCTGCCCGACGAAGTGTGCCTACTGCACATTCCCGGCTTATGACATCCGGGGGAACAACGGCTCCGTGGAAGCCTTCCTGGAAGGGCTTCATCATGAAATCCGCCGGACCGGCGAATGGCTGAAGGAATCGGGCTTGGGCCTGACCACCGTCTACTGGGGCGGCGGCACCCCGACCAGCATCGAAGCCGGGCAGATGGATGCCCTGTTCGAGACCCTGCACGCCTCCATCCCCGGAATGGACCGGGTTCGGGAGCTTACGGTGGAAGCGGGGCGTCCAGACACGATTACCGTGGACAAGATCCAGGTGATGAAGCGCTGGAAGGTGGACCGGATCAGCATCAATCCCCAGAGCTTCACTCAAGCGACGCTCGACACCATCGGCCGCCATCACACGGTGAAGGAAACAGTGGAGAAGTTCCTCCTGTGCCGGGAGCTCGGCATGAACAACATCAACATGGACCTGATCCTGGGCCTTCCGAACGAAGGGATCCGGGAGCTGGAGCTCTCCCTCCGGGAGACCGAGAGGCTCATGCCCGAATCCTTGACCGTGCATACGCTGTCGTTCAAGCGGGCCTCCCGCATGACGCAGAACCGGGACCGCTACGAGGTGGCGGAGCGGGATGAGATCCAGGACATGATGCGCATGACGACCGAATGGACGGCGTCTCACGGCTACAACCCCTACTATATGTACCGGCAGAAGAACATTCTAGGCAACCAGGAGAACGTAGGCTATGCGCTGCCGGGCTTCGAGAGTCTGTACAACATCGTCATGATGGAGGAACGCCAGACCATCATCGGGCTGGGCTGCGGCGCCGTGAGCAAGATCATCGGCCCGGATGGGGCCATCGAGAGGTTCCCCAATCCGAAGGAGCCTTCGGTCTACAACAACGCTTATAAGGAATACACGGAGAAGAAGCTTCAGCTTCTGGATCGAATAACTTAAATCAGGACGGTGCTTAACTTCATGCTGCGGAACAAATGGACGATATTGGCTCTAACCTTCATCCTGCTTGGCGGGATCGGCGGTCCCTTCATGTACTGGAAGGAAAAATACGGCGGAGGCCTGAACAACGAGACGATGGAAGCACAGGAGCTGCTGAAGGTGGACTCGGTCAAGGCGCCGAAGGAGGCCTACGACGTCATCGTGGTGGGCACGGACCCCGAAGGTGTGGCCGGTGCGGTATCCGCCGCACGGAACGGGCTCAAGACGCTTCTGGTGGACGGCCGGAACCGGGACATTCTGGGGGGATTGATGAGCCTGGGGTGGCTCAACTCCCTGGACAACAATTACGACGTGGAAACCTACGACTGGCTGGCGCCGAAGCCCAATGTGCTGAACAAGGGGATCTTCCAGGAGTTCTATGACAAGGTCGAAGGGACTTCCTTCGATGTGGTCACGGCAGCCAATGTGTTCCGGAACCTGGTGGCCAAGGAGAAGAACATCGAGGTTCTGCTCAAGACGCAAGCCATCGAGCCGGTTACCGCAGAGGCGAAGGACGGCAACAAGAGGATCGAAGCCCTGACCATTACCCTGGAGAACGGGGAGAAGCGGCTGGTCAAGGCCAAGGCCGTGCTGGACGCCACCCAGGATGCAGACATTGCTGCCGCTGCGGGCGCGCCCTTCAGCAGAGGGCGGGAGGATCTGGGGGATCCTAAGTCCCTTATGGCCGTCACCGCCGTCTTCCGCCTGAAGAATGCGGATGATGCCTTTTGGAAGGAAGTCCGCAAGAAGATGGAGAACGACAATGACCCGGACACAGGGGCGGATGTCTATTCGGCATGGGGCTACAAGGACATCAAGGACTATAAGCCCCAGGATCCGGCGAAGGCCAGAATGCGCGGGCTGAACATCGGACGGCAAAATAACGGGACGATTCTCATCAACGCCCTGCAGCTGTTCGGAGTGGATCCGACCAATCCGGAGTCGGTGAAGCAAGCGTACGAGACGGCCAACAAAGAGCTGCCGCACATTCTCGCCTTCATCAAGAGCAAGCATCCGGAATTCGACAAGCTGGAGCTGGACGGAACCGCTCCTGAGCTCTATGTCCGGGAAACCCGGCACATCTACGGGGAATACCGCCTGACGATTCTGGACCTGCTGGAGAGCAGAGACCAGTGGGACCGGGTCGGCTTCGGATCCTATGCCGTGGACATCCAGTCCACCGGTCCGGCAGATTTCGGTGCGGTGGCCATGGTACCGGACAAGTATGCCGTGCCGTTCCGCAGCCTGGTGCCTCTGAAGGTGGACGGCCTGCTCGTAACGAGCCGCTCCGCCAGCTATGACACGCTGCCCCACGGCAGCGCGCGGGTCATCCCGCTTGGCATGGCGGTGGCCCAATCCGCCGGCGCTGCAGCCAAGGTGGCCATCGACAACAACGTCAGCTTCCGGGAGCTCTCGAAGTCAAAGGACTTGGTGGCCAAGATGCAGGACCTGGTCAACGGCCAGGGGATGGACTTGAAGCCCTATACGCCCAAAGTCCATTCCTACATGAACCACAAGGCGTATCCGGGCCTGAAGGCCGCCGTTTATATGGGATTGGTCAACGGCTCTTACGGCAATCTGTATTTTAAGGATGAAGAGCTGAACAAGCCAAGCAACCCGCAGCGCTTCGTCAATCATCTGAGAGGGGCCAAGCGGATGTATGCCCAGTCCTTCAAGGGGGATGCGACCAATGCCATCGCCGGCATGACGGAGGAACAGGCCAAGACTTCGCCGTTGACCCTTCAGCAGGCCGCCTACTCCATGGCCCGTGCCAGCGGGTTAACGGTGAAGCCGGAGCAGGCGGAGCAGGAGCTGACCGCCAAGCGGCTCTTGAAACCGGAGACCGTCAAGCTGATCGCCAACAAGCAGTCTTTGACGAACGGGGAAGCGTACCTCTTGATCAAGGACTTGACGGAAGGGCTGGTCAACGTCCGCTTCTAGGCATTGCCCTGAAGCACTTCTGACCTCCTGCCACCCGCCGGGGCGTCGGATGCAATCCAAAAAGCCATTCTTATGGGGATCTGGACTCCCCGTAAGGATGGCTTTTGTGTGTTATAGGCTATATGGTGAAAGAGGGGTGGTTCCGCATGAGGAATCCAGGATGCCGGAGATGGCGTCAGGCAGGTGTGGGGCTTAAGCGGTTCCCGTCGTCCTTATGCTTCTTCGGAGCTGCCGGCTTCCTCGCCGTCATCCTCTTCGACCGGCTCTTCCGCCTCATCCGGGTCGGCTTCCTCGTCCGGATCGAGATCGATATCCGATTCGTCCTCCTCAACCGGCTCTTCTTCAAGCTCCTCTTCCTCTTCAGCGGGGAGATCCTCTTCGGGCTCCTCGTCCTCATCCGTTGCATCGGAGTCATCCTCTTCAGCCGGCTCTTCGGCTTCCTCTTCATCGTCGGGGTACTCGACGCCTTCCTCGAGCTCGTCCGGCTCGGCGGCTTCCTCCGCTACGGGCGCTGCCTCCGATTCTTCGATTTCCTCCGCCGAAGTCTCCGCCTCATCCACCAAACCCACAACTTCCTCCTGAACTTGATCCAGAGCTTCCGTAACACGGGTTTCCTCTGTCATATTCCATTCCCTCCGCCGCTCGATTAGCAAGGTCATCTCAGCCTTGCGATACCATATATATGCTTGGCCGATCAGAATAGACTAGCTTTCTTGAGAAGAATAAAGCGTTTTATATTTTGTAATGGAACTGTAACGTTGTTTTTATCTTCTTTTAACATTGATTTCCTATAATAAATCTCGACCCCCTTTTTAAAATATATTTTCTCTTAAAACCTGCGCTTCCGGCGTGGGTTTCTTTCTTTTTTGCGGGCGCTGCCGATGACCACTTGACTTTATCCGACACGTTGATTAAAATTTAGTATAAATTAGGTTCTATATTTCTGTGATTCGTTGAAGGGATAAAGTACTCGTCACACTTAACTTCAGAGAGGGAAGCCCAGGCTGGAAGCTTCCTGTTAAGCGACGAAGGAAAGACCTCCCTGAGAACAACCCGTGAACCCGAGGGACCGCATCTGCGGTTCGGGCGAGCAGTAACGGCGTTGCGTATGGCGGGCGTTAACCGTATGAAGAGCGGATTCTTCCCCTCCGTCGGCGCGGCTGTAACCGTCCGGACGGGTAGATTCCGAATTGCGGGTGGTACCGCGGGAAATTGGTGATCCAATCTCTCGTCCCTGGCACATGTGGCCAGAGGCGGGAGATTTTTTTATTTCGACCGAAGGAAAGGATGACGAGCGTGAGTATTCAGAAGCCCAAGGGCACCCAGGATTTCCTGCCGGGTACGGTTGAGACTTGGCAGTATATCGAGAAGACCGCCAGGGATGTATGCCGCAGGTTCCACTATAAGGAGATCCGGACCCCCATCTTCGAGCATACGGAGCTGTTCCAACGCGGGGTAGGCGAGACGACCGACATCGTGGAGAAGGAGATGTATACCTTCCTGGACAAGGGCAAACGCAGCATTTCCCTGCGTCCGGAGGGAACCGCCGGAGTGGTCCGCGCTTACGTGGAGAACAAGCTGTATGCCGAGCCGGAGGTCTGCAAGCTCTATTACACCGGTCCGATGTTCCGCTATGAGCAGCCGCAGGCGGGGCGTTACCGGCAGTTCCACCAGTTCGGTGTGGAAGCCTTCGGGGCGACGGACCCGGCCATCGACGCCGAGGTCATCGCGCTGGGCTACACCATCTACACGGAGCTGGGGATTCAGGGCGTACGGGTGGAGATCAATTCCGTAGGCAACCCGGCCAGCCGGGCAGCTTACCGGGAGTCGCTGTTGGCCTTCCTCGAGCCCAAGCGGGACGTGCTGTGCAAGGACTGCCAATCGCGGATGGAGCGCAACCCCTTGCGGGTTCTGGATTGCAAGGTGGACCAGCATCATTTTGCCGGTGCTCCGGAGCTGCTGGAGTTCCTGGACGAGGAATGCAGCAGCCACTTCGCCGCCGTCCAGAGCCATCTGACCGGCATGGGCATTCCGTTCAGCATCAATCCGAGATTGGTGCGGGGCCTGGATTATTACACCCACACCGCCTTCGAGTACAAGGCGGAGGGCATCGGAGCCATCGACACCATCGGCGGCGGCGGCCGTTATAACGGCCTGGTCGGCCAGATCGGGGGCAACGACCAGCCGGGCATCGGCTTCGGCATCGGTCTCGAGCGGACCGTACTGGTGCTGGAGGCCCAAGGGGTGGCGATCCCGCAGGAAGCGGAGCTTGCCGCTTATCTGGTCGGCATGGGCGAAGCGGCGGAGCGGGAAGTGACGAAGCTTCTGTATCAGCTGCGTCTGGCCGGCATCGTAGCCGAGAAGGATTACTTGGGCCGGAAGATGAAGGCCCAGATGAAATCCGCCGACCGCTTCAACGCCAAGTACGTCGCCATCCTCGGCGATGACGAGCTGGCAGCCGGAGAGATCTCTGTGAAGCGGATGTCCACCGGCGAGCAGACCAAGGTTCCGTTAAGTGAATTCACCAGTTGGTTAACCACTCATTAATCATATCGAAATCGGAGGAATCCATTCCCATGTCCATGCTCAAAACCCATCAATGCGGCCAGCTCAGCAAGGCCGACGTCGGCACGACCGTTACTCTGAACGGCTGGGTGCAGCGCCGCCGCGACCTTGGCGGCGTCCTCTTCATCGATCTGCGTGACCGCAGCGGTATCGTCCAGGTCGTATTCAACCCAGACTTCTCCGGAGAAGCTCTTGCCATAGCCGACCGGGCCCGGAGCGAGTACGTGCTTGCGGTTCGCGGCAAAGTGGTGGAGCGCAGCGAGGATACCAAGAACCCGAACCTGGTCACGGGCGACATCGAGATCCGGGTGACGGAGATCGAGATCATGAACGCGGCCAAGACGCCTCCGTTCTTCATTGAAGACGGTGTGGAGGTGGATGAATCCGTCCGCTTGAAGTACCGCTATCTGGACCTTCGCCGTCCGGAGATGCAGCGCTCTCTGATGCTCCGCTCCAAGACGGCCAAGATTTTCCGTGATTATCTGGACGAGAACGGCTTCGTGGAGGTTGAAACCCCGATCCTGACCAAGAGCTCGCCGGAAGGCGCGCGCGACTATCTGGTGCCGAGCCGGGTGCATCCGGGTGAATTCTTCGCCCTGCCGCAATCGCCGCAGATCTACAAGCAGCTCCTGATGGTGAGCGGCCTGGAGCGCTACTTCCAGATCGCCCGCTGCTTCCGGGATGAGGACCTGCGTGCGGACCGCCAGCCGGAGTTCACCCAGGTGGACATCGAGACCTCCTTCCTGGACCGCGACCAGCTGCTCGACATGCTGGAGGAGCTGATGGTGAAGCTGTTCCGCGAGACGACCGGCACGGAGCTTGCGCGTCCGTTCCAGCGTCTGACCTATGCCGATGCCATGGGCAAGTATGGCTCCGACAAGCCGGACCTGCGCTTCGGCCTGGAGCTTAAGGACGTTTCCGACATCGTGGCCAACAGCGGTGTGAAGGTGTTCGCTTCCGTCGTGGCCGGCGGCGGCATCGTCAAGGCTCTGAACGCCAAGGGCTGCGCCAGCTGGAGCCGCAAGGAGCTGGACGATCTGACTCCGTTCGCCTCCCGCTATGGCGGCAAGGGATTGGCCTGGATTCAGATCAAGGACGGCGAGTGGAAAGGCCCCATCGTCAAGTTCTTCAACGAGCAGGAGATTGCCGCCCTGACCGAGCGCCTGGACGCTCAAGAGGGAGACGTGCTCATCTTCTCCGCCGACAAGGCCAAGGTGGTTCACGATGTTCTGGGCAACCTGCGACTGAAGATCGGCAAGGACCTGGGTCTCATCAATGAGAGCGAGTTCAAGTTCCTGTGGGTCGTGGACTTCCCGCTCTTGAGCTACGACGAGGATGCGAAGCGCTACGTGGCGGAGCATCATCCGTTCACCCGTCCGAAGGATGAGGACCTGGCCTATTTCGACACCGATCCGGGCCAAATCCGGGCACAGGCCTATGACCTGGTGCTGAACGGCTACGAAGTCGGCGGCGGCTCGATGCGTATCTACAAGCGCGACGTGCAGGAGAAGATGTTCGCGGCCCTGGGCTTCAGCCCGGAGCTGGCACGAGAGAAGTTCGGCTACCTAATGGACGCCTTCGAATACGGCACTCCTCCCCACGGCGGCTTCGCCTTCGGCTTCGACCGTCTGGTGATGCTGATCGCCGCACGCAACAACCTCCGGGAGATCATCGCCTTCCCGAAGACGGCCAGCGCAACGGATCTCCTGATGGACGCTCCGAGTCCCGTAGACGATCATCAGCTGGACGATTTGTCCATCCGGGTGGCTTTGAAGCAGCCTGCCGGGAAACAATAAGAAATAACAAGGATAAGGGAGCCCTGGGCTCCCTTTCCATCCTTCCAATACTTTTTCGAGGGATTACAGGAGGTATTGCAGCGGTATGTTGAACCAATTTTCGAGAACGGAACTGGCACTGGGCCCGGAGGGGCTACAGGTGATGAAGAACAGTACGGTGGCGGTGCTGGGGATAGGCGGCGTCGGCTCCATCGCGGCGGAAGCCTTGGCCCGGTCCGGTGTGGGACGAATCATCATGATCGACAAGGACGTCGTCGACATCACGAATATTAACCGGCAGATACACGCGCTCTTGTCCACTGTGGGCCAGCCCAAGGCGGAGCTTATGAAGCAGCGGATCGCCGACATCAATCCGGAATGCGACGCGGTAGCGCTCAGGATGTTCTATACGGAGGAGACCTACGAGGAGCTCTTCAAGTACCCGCTCGACTACGTGCTGGACGCATCGGATACCATCGAGTACAAGATCCACCTGATCAAGCAGTGCCTGTCCCGCAAGATCCCCGTCATCTCCAGCATGGGCGCCGCTAACAAAATGGATCCGTCCCGCTTCCAGGTGGCCGACATCTCCAAGACCAGCATGGACCCCATTGCCCGGGTGGTCCGGCAGCGGCTGCGCAAGGACGGCATTACGAAGGGAGTCAAGGTGGTCTTCTCCACGGAGGAGCCGATGCGGCCGCGGGAGGACGTGACCCAGAAGATCGTGCCGGAGAATGCGCCGGAGATCCGCAAGGCCCAGAATCCGCCGGCGAGCAACGCGTTTGTGCCGCCAGTGGCGGGGCTGATCATGGTCAGTGTGGTTGTTCGGGATCTGCTGGCCAAGCAGGGGCTGTAAGGGATGGATCTGTTCACCTACCAGATGAACCAGGATTCGGGGGCCAAGCTGCTGGCAGACCGTATGCGGCCCCGGACCTTGGAGGAATACATCGGCCAGGAGCATATCGTCGGTCCGGGCCGTCTCCTGCGGCGCGCCATCGAAGCGGACCGGGTCTCGTCGATCCTGCTGTACGGCCCTCCGGGCACCGGCAAGACGACGTTGGCCCATATCATCTCGCAGCGGACCCAGGGCGTCTTCGTCAAGCTGAACGCCGTGGAAGCCTCCGTGAAGGACGTACGAGAGGTCATCGAGCAAGCGGAGGCCAACAAGGCCATGTACGGGCGCAAGACCATCCTGTTCCTGGACGAGGTCCATCGCTTCAACAGCGCCCGTCAGGACGCCTTGCTGCCTGCGGTGGAGCAGGGCGTCATCATCTTCATCGGTGCCACGACGGAGAATCCGTATCACCATGTGAATGGCGCACTTCTGTCCCGGTCCACGCTGTTTCAATTGGAAGCGCTGAACCGGGACCATTCCCTTATCGCCATGCACCGGGCGCTGGCCGATTCGGACCGCGGATTGGGCTTCCTGCCGCTGGACGTGGAGGAGGCGGCGATCCAGCACATCGCGAACATGGCCAACGGCGATATTCGCCGGGCCTTGAACGCGCTGGAGCTGGCCGCCCTGACCACGTCCCCTTCGGCGGACGGACGCATCCGCGTCACACTGGACGTGGCGGAGGAATCGATCCGCAAGCCCCGGCTCCAGGCGGACGAGTCTACGCAGTATGACGTGCTGTCCGCCTTCCACAAGAGCCTGCGGGGCTCCTCCGACGCGGCATTGGTCTGGTACGTCTATGCCGTAGACAAGCTGGGCATGGACCCGATGACCTTCCTGCGGCGCCTAATCGTCTGCTGCAGCGAGGACATCGGCTTGGCCAATCCGCAGGCGATGGTGCAGGCGGTGACGGCCATGGATGCGTATCAGAAGATCGGGCTGCCCGAGGCCCAGTACAATATCGCCCAAGCCATCCTGTTCGCCGTGGAGAGCCCCAAGTCGAATGCCGTAGCCGTTGCTCTCGGCAATGTGCAATCGGCCCTCTCCCAGACGGGTAAAGCTACCGTGCCGATGCATCTGCGAGACGCCCACTACAAGGGCGCAGCCACCCTCGGACATAAGGGCTACCAATATCCCCATGACTATCCGGGGCACTACGTGGATCAGGCCTATATGCCCGAGGAGATGGAAGGCCGGCATGTCTATCATGCGACAGAACAAGGCATGGAAGACAAAATCAGGCAAAACCAAGAACGCCGCCGGCGGAGGAAATAAGCCGAAAGCCTCTGTTATGACATATTTCGATGATATTCAGTTCAAATAAACTATTGCCCCTAACGGGAAGTAGGCGTTATACTAAAATCGGTATAATTCTACTTGAGGGGGACCTAGTATGCGTCGTTTGGTAGGATTTGTTGTAGTAGCATGCATGGTTATGGCTTCTGTAATCTACTATCCGTGGTATTAATAAACCGAAGGGAGGAACTAGTGATGCTAGTTCCTCTTCGTTTAATGAAAGGTGTATAAAATGCATTACTTCTTTGCAATTGCAATAATAATTGCTTTTATTTCAGGGCGTAATCCTTTAAAGTGCTTGGATGAAGTGAAGTTTCGGTATACATTAGTTATCATAGGATCACTCCTGTCGCAAGTGATTCTATTCGTTTTTTTTCGGTTGAATCCGGTTCACTATGCCTACTTATTCGAGGCTACATTGATATCTCTTATAGTAAGTCTATGGTTTAATAGAAATACATTCGGTATAAAGTGGATATTTTCAGGAGCTACGTTGAATTTGATGTCTCTTCTATTAAATGGCGGCCGAATGCCTGTGTTGAGGGGGGCATTGGATATTGCTCAGATCTCATATGCCTCTGATGATGCTCGCCATCAATTAATTCAGGATTCAAAATATTGGTTCCTAGGAGACTGGATTCCTCTTTATAAGCTGGTACTGAGTATAGGAGATATCTGTGTAGGAATAGGGATTGTTGTGTTTGTTCTAAACAACTCACCCCCAAGGAGAACGCATGAAACAAGTTAACATTTACACTTCGACCTTATTTACGATCGGCGTGGTATCACTATCGTCAGTATTATTTACGGAAACTAATCAAATGGATTGGCGAGTATTAATTACAATATCTGCTATTGCGATTCTCTTTGAGTTCATACCAGTCAAACTACCAAACGGTATGGATTATTCTTTGAGTGCAATAGGCAATATTTATGTATTGTATAATTATGGTTTAGCCCCTTCATTTTTTCCATTAATACTGTGCACTCTAGCAAATTTCGTAGCAAAATCAAGATTTCAAATTAATTGGTTCCGTTTTTTTGTTTCACTTGGAATGTATGCCTGCAATACGGTTGTTGCATTTACAGTTTTACGTATCTTAGATTCAAGCAATATTTTTGTTAATATTTTTGTTATCACGCTTGCTGCAGATGCGGTGAACTTGTTGCTAAGAAACGGAATTATGAGATCGGTATTTAATCAACCAATACTCAGTAAACCTTCATTCTATTCGGTCCTTAATTTTCTGATACCTGTATTGGTATGTGCATTAGTTGTCATCCAATTAACATTGATAGAAATTTTTTCGAAGTGGCTCTGGAGCCTTGGTATTATAGGTTTCTTCGTTTTACTTTTATCTTATATGACATCTGCTTATCATAAGCAGCTCTTAGCGGTTGAGGAAAAAAGTAAACGATTAAATTCCCTCTATGATAACAACCCAGATCTGATAATTACCTTAGATTCTGTGGGAACCATATTAGCCGCTAATCCTGTATTGTCCGAGGTGCTGGACTATGACCCTTCCGTACTGATCGGTCAACCAGTATTTCAGTTGCTTGACCCAAGAGAACGGGATCTTGCTTCATCAGAATTCCCCAAGCTCCTGAACGGCTCTGCTTATACCAAACAATTCCACGTCCTCCATGCCAACGGAAGTGTTCGGGAATTCTCGGTCATCTGTGTCCCGACCCAAGTCAACAAGCAGGTGGTAGGGGCTTACATTATCGGCAAAGACGTCACAATAGAAAAAGAAGCATCCCGGATGATCCAGACCATGGCCTACTATGACTCCATAACGGGTCTTCCCAACCGGGTCCTGATGATGGATCAAATGCATAACGAGCTCCGCTTGGCGGAGAAGAATAACTCTACCATTGGTGTGTTGTTTATCGATTTCGACCACTTCAAAGCGGTGAACGATACCTTCGGTCATTCCATGGGGGACATGCTCCTGATCAAGGTAGCACAGAAGCTCCGGGAAAAAGCACCGCCCCCTGCCGTGGTTGCACGATTGGGTGGGGACGAATTCCTAATTCTGCTACCGGGCGGCAGCGAAAGCGATTGTGTCGCTCTCTCCAAAAAACTGCTGCAAGCATTCGAGGACTCGATTCTGTTAGGCGAACAGCCCGTATTCATCACGCCAAGCATCGGGATAAGCCTCTACCCGGAACACGGGATATCCGGCGAGCAATTAGTCAGCCGTGCAGATGCCGCTATGTACCGGGTGAAGAGCGCAGGAGGCTCCCACTACTTGATGTTCTCTTCCGATATGCAGAAGGAGCATGAGGATAACAAGCTGATTTCGATGCTGCTCCGCAATTGTATTGAAAATCAAGAGATATGGCTGCAATATCAGCCACAGGTGGATATTAAGACAGGCTCGGTGATCGGTGCGGAAGCTCTGGCGAGATGGACGAACCCCATTCTTGGACATGTATCTCCTGCACGCTTTATCCCCATAGCCGAACAAAATAATCTGATTCTATCGATAGGGAATTGGATTCTAAAAACCGCATGCAAACAGAACAGACAATGGCAGCTAGACGGGCATCCGCCTATTAAGATGGCCGTTAATATCTCATCCATTCAACTTCAGCAGGAGAATTTTGTCGGCCTCGTCGAACGGATTCTGGAGGAGACCGGCTTGGAACCCCAATGGCTGGAGCTTGAGCTGACAGAGAGCGTTTTGATCCGAAATACGGCCCGCAATCTGCAGATCTTAGAGGATCTTCGGCAGTTAGGTGTCAGTATTGCGGTGGATGACTTCGGCGTTGGTTACTCGTCTCTCAGCTACCTGAACCGCTTCTCCTTGGATTATCTGAAGATTGACCGATCCTTTGTTCAAAATATCGGAAGCAATCCCAGCGATGAAGCGATTATCCGCATGATCATCGGGTTGGCGAAGGATCTGAAGCTTCAGGTCGTTGCAGAAGGCATAGAGACAGAGGAGCAGTACCAGTTCGTCAAAGCGGAGCAATGTGACTGTATCCAAGGCTATTACTTCAGCAAGCCGCTTCGGGTGGATGAATGGGTAGAGTTTACCTGGAGCCCCCGCAGTCACGGGCAGGAAGTTTAATTCCCCCAAAAAAAGCAGTGATCCGAAGGGATCCTGCTTTTTTTCTAGAGCTTCTAGTTTACTCAGTAGATCAGATACGATTTGACTTGTCGCTCCGTAGGGATTCCGGAAGCCTCAACTTTGCTCAAGCCGGAAAACCATTCGCTTAAGCGGTGCATTTCCATATCGGCGATCTTCTCGGGTAGAGCGGGCGTAAGCGGCCTGCGCCCCTGGCATATGATATACTTCTTCTCCGGCATTCCATTCTCTCCGTTTCATATCAAGGAAACTGTTGTGCGAGTTGGATGGAAAACGATGGGATGGTACACCGCTATTATACTAGTCCTTTAGTCGGATGTCAGGGTGATAAATTATCACCCCTGAAAGATACTAAGAACTGGAATTAATAATTCATTTGGAGTGGTTTCCATGATTCGGATTGGAATCATCGAGGATGATCTGCTCTTCCTTCATGCATTAATGGGCTATATCGGACAGCAACCGGGAATGATTACGGTAGGTTCAGCCTCAGATATTCCTAGTGGGATTCGGTTCGGATTACGTGAAGAGAACTTGGATGTGCTTCTGGTGGATTGTTGTTTGGAACAGTCTGTATATGACGGAATCCAGGTCATACAGGAGATACGAGAGAAGAGGAAGGGACCGCCTCTAAAATACATTTTCTTAACCTCCGTGGAAGATCAGGATGTGATCCTGAAGGCTTATACCGCAGGGGCCTCCCGATATTTGCTCAAAAGCGATTATCAGGACCTGGTGTCCGTGATCCATAATGTAATGAAGGACGGACCGAATCCGATCAATACTCTCCTGGAGGAATATCGCAGATTGGTGGAAGAGCAAACCCTTTCCGCATTAACCGCTGCTGAAAGGGACGTATTTGCCCAACTGAAGCAAGGCAAGAATCGGATGGAGATTGTGGAGACTTTGGGAAAGACAGAGGATACTATCAAGACCCAAATTAAATCGATTCTTAGGAAGCTTCATGTTTCTTCAACCAAAGAAGCCATCGATAAAGTAAAACGGGGCGGCCTGTAATGGCCGTCCCGTTGCTTATCTTATATGGGTAGAGGGATACACAAGTACCTTCTGAGGTGGGAAGCTTAGAACAACCGTGGTGCCCTTGCCTTGACTGCTGTTTATCTTTATTGAACCTTGACTGGCTCGCATGACATTGTAACAGTAGGATAATCCCAGCCCGAAATTACTTTTTCCCGCTTTCGTCGTGAAGTAAGGTTCGAATACCCGGTGCAGACTCCCGTTGGGAATTCCCGGACCGTTATCCTCGATGCAGATGGTGAGCCACGACCCCGGTAAGGGAGGGGGTAAATAAACTTGTATGGTTCCCGTCATGTTCTTAAGGGCTTCGATGCTGTTGCGGATCACGTTCAAGAAGACCTCTTTGAGATGCGTTGCGTCGCAAACGATCACAGCTGACTGGTTATCACGAATATGAAATTGAACATTCTCGGGTAGTGAAGTTTTTATTTCATTATGTAACATGTTGAGAAGTATGTCCAGTTTGACGGCTTCTTCATGAAGTGTGATTTCTTTGGTGCGGTCCCGTAGGCGATTTACCATGTGTTTTAGGTGATCAATGGAGTGTTCGATAAGATCCATTTCCTCTTGGATAAGGTGTGGATCTGGGAGTTTGGATTTCATAGTTCCAAGGGCCATCTCCATGGTTAACAGCTTATTTTTGAAGGAATGATTCAGAATCTGGACTCCGGAGTGGGCTATTCGAATAGATGGGCTGATGTCCGGTGTATAGACCTGCCCAAAAATAGCATCAGGTTTTAACTTATGTAGTCTCAGACTATTCCATATGAGAGCTTCGGCGGCGACTATCCACTCAAAGATTTGTGGCAATGATAACCCTGATGAATCCAAGAAAACCCATATAACGGGAAGACCTAGCATAATTCGCAAAACGTGTAGCTGCATTTCTTTGTTCGAATCTTGAGAATGATTCTTCAAACGTCGGATCTGTTGGCTGACAGAAAAGATTATCGCCGCTATTCCTAGTATCAGAGTTGGCCAACCGGTCCATGAAGTTCCTATCAAGTTACGGATACCAAATAATAAAAGTACAAGGAAGAGTACCGTAATCTGTTTTTGGATACGATTGGGTTCCTGGATTCCTAAGATAACGTAGAAGTATGTTGTAGTTCCTGATATAAGGGTGCATATAAAATTTCCAATAGGGGCTTGTCTAATTCCATAATTGATTAGAGCGCCATTATCATAAAGTAGTGCATATCCGCCCAATAATACAAAAATAATTGCAGTAATTCTGTCTAGGTTGTTATGTGGATATAGTTTATTGATTAACAAACCACAGGATACGAAGAGTAGTGCCAGCAACATGTTCTTAGCCTCCGGGTGTGGTGTTCAGACAACTTTCATTCGGACATATGGATAAATCCCACAAACGGCCGACTAGAAAAATCCCAGCTACTTGCTTATTTCGGAAATGTGGAACGAATGAGACTTGTACCGGTATAAGTTGATTTTCAGAGTTTTGTAGTGTGAGATTGATTTCTCCTGAAATCCCAGCAATGGCTTGGTCAAAGCATTGCATGATGTTGTGGGAGTTACCTACGACGTAGTTCCATATGGATTGGTTTGACATGCTGCTATTTGACAGACCAATAGTTTGTTCTGCAATAGTGTTCGAAGAAAGTATCTTCCCATGTAAGTCCAGATGGATAAATATCTGACGGGTAGAAGTATAGCTATTTTTCAGGGATTCTAAAAGTTCATCTGATTGACTTTTTTGATCAACTGCTATTTTAGCAACTATAGATAAGATATAGATTGTTAATGAGCATATGCTGACTTCAAGAAGAGTTTCTGAGAACGAATCAGATAAATATAATCGGTACAGGAAGGTGGATGATAGAATACAAAAAACAGTTGGAAACAAACTAGGTATAAAAGAATTGTACGAAAGAACGGACCAACCCAAAATACTAACTTGGATAGATTTATTCAAAAGGTTTGAGATCAGATCGATAATAATCGTAAGTAGAGTAACTAGAATAATCGTATTTTGTACAAAATGAGAAAAAGAATAATAAATAACTCCTGTCACATAGATTGAAAAAGTAAAGCTACCTATGGTTACAAGAAATCGATAAAGTATGAGTTTTATATCTCGATGTTCAGAAAAATATCCTTTGAGAGCTAATGATAGCATGCAGATCATTGACGGGATAATAGCTAGCTTCCAATCATAAACAATGACTATATATAGTGCTGATATATGATCGAATGTATACCAGAATCGATTTGGTAGCCTGATGGGAAACAAGCCAAGAAGTGAAATGGCTAGCGCGGTAAGTAAGTAATCCCAAGGTCTATCAATAAAAAAAAGTGCAGATGTCGTTACTATAATCGAAGTGCATCCGATGGCAGCAAGGAAGTACGTATAAGCATTTCTCTCTTTCATAAGATCACCTTCCCTATGAGATCTGATGCGTCAGGATGGACGACCCGCCCGATGAGGAAAATCCCGGCAACTTGTTTGTTGCGATAGTGCGGAATGTAAGCATACTGATTACCGATGGCAGGATGGCGATTTTCCAATCGTATTCCACTAGTAAAAATAGAGAGGGGACATGGAAGAACGCATACCAGAATCGATTGGGCAGCTGAATAGGAAACAATCCCACTAGTGAAGTACCTAGCGTGACAAGCAGAAGCACCCAAGGCTGTTCGCTTAATATAATGGTGCCCACTGCCAGGAGAATCGAGGCGCCACCAATTCCTGCCAGAAAGTATGTATAGGCATTTCGTTCCTTCATCGCGAACTCCTTCCTTGTCGAACTGTAGGTTCATCAAATTCTTTTATGCTCCCAACCAGATAGATTCCGGCCATACGATTATTGCGGAAATAGGGGGAAAGTATCGCAGTTAGGCGGATGGTGTTGTGCTGGTCTGGTGGACATAAGTGCAGTTCCACCTCCGCAGTCGTCCATGCGGACGAAGGGGGAAAGAACCGTTTCAGTTCTTCGGATTCAACTGATAAGTCCCAAATGTACGTTCCGGGACGAATATTAATTCCCAATAATATCTCCGAGTAAGTATTGGAGGATTGGATGCGGCCCTGCAGATCCAATGTCCAGAAAATACGCTCAGTCGAAGAGAATAATCTCTGCATATCCTCTCTCAATTCGCCGGAAAGGGTTTGCTGTTGAAGGGCTATTCGGGATAAGAGCGTAAGGATAAATAAGGTCAGACAACTGAACACAATTTCTTGAATCAAGTCCAGATAGGACTCCGTATGGATCAACCGGAAGATCAGAAGGCATGAAAATAGATTAAACGAGATATGGTACATGTTTGGGATCCAGGTCAGAGTATTCAGCATATTTGTGCCCAAAACACTGGCTTGAATACCTTTATTAAGAGCCAGATTCATGAGTTCTATCGTGATGACCATCGCTATAACATGAATGAACGAATGAGACGGCTGAGGCATAGGTTCGATGTAACTGGCAGCGAAAAAGGCTATCGAATACATGCCTAGAGTCACAAACAACCGGAACGGACGGAACTTAGCCCTATAACGGATACTAATTGCGATGAGTCCGACGATGGGTGGTATGATGGCGAGTTTCCAATCCGATGCCATAATCAAGTAACCAGCGGGAATATGGTCAAAAGTGTAGAAGAAACCGTTAGGGAGTTTTACAGGAAAAAGAGTAATGAAGGATAATCCCAGGCATACGAGAAGAATTATCCAAGGACTCTCGCTTGTGAACAAGGTCGCCAGAGCGATAAGAAGAGAAGTTAGCCCCGCTGCTGCGAGTAGCCAAGTAAACCTGTTCCGTTCTCTCATACTCTCACTCTCCGCTGCGCTGTCGTCATATGCTGCTTGGATTGTTAATTGATGCCATTATATCAGAGAAAGTCTAATCCTGACATACGGTGGAAGTAGCTTGGGCGGCATTTTGTTGAAACTTTTACGGTGTCGCCGCCGTCAAAGGAATAGCAACGGAATGGAGGAGGAGCGAACATGAAAAAATGGATGATCAGCTTGATCTTGTTGGCTCTGCCAGCCGCGGGCTGCTCCGGAACGGAGAATGGGGAGGGGGCAGCACGTACACCGATCCCGTCGGTTATCGCGTCTTCGACGCCTACAACTGCCGCTACGGGATCGCCCGTTAGCACGAAGCCCTCGGCGTCACCGTCTCCGGCCGCTTCAGCCAAGCCGGCCGTGAGTCCGCATAAAACGCAGGCTTCCGCTCCCTCTTCTCCAGCCCCCAGCTCAAGCAGTCTCACTTCCGCGGCTGCGAAGGCGGCGATTGAGGAGAGGGCCAAGGAGACCATGTCAGCGATCAAGAGCAAGGATTGGACCGGACTGGAGAAGCTGGTCCATCCGGACCAAGGGCTTCGTCTGTCCCCTTACTGCTATGTCGACGTGAAGAAGGATATCGTCTTCCCGAAGGGGCAGGTTGCGAAGCTTGCAGCTGATCCAAGTACCCGGGAATGGGGCAGTTACGACGGGTCCGGAGAACCGATCAAGCTGACATTCGCCCAATTCTACGACAAGTTCCTGTACAATCACGATTATGCCAAGCCGGAGAAGACCGGCTATAACGAAACCTTCGGGAAGAGCAATACCAAGAACAACATTCGGGAGGTTTATCCGGGGGCGATTGTGGTGGAGTATTATTTCAACGGCTTCGACACCAAGCTGGCGGGGCAGGACTGGGCCAGTCTCAGCCTGGTCTTCGAGAAGAAGGGAGATACGTGGTACTTATCCGCTATGGTCCATAACCAATGGACGATCTGACGAGCGGGAGGATCCCCCAAAAAAGAGGCCTGCAGGCATTTGCCAGCGGCCTCTTCGAATGGGAGGAGTCCCCGATTAATACTGGTTGGAGTATTGGCTGTTGGAATATTGGTTCGGGTTGCTCATGTAGGACTGGGAGTTAGCGATGGAGTTGAAGGTGGTGGATACCACTTGCTCCAGCTGGCTGCAGATGTTCAGACATTGGTTCATCTTCTGCAAAGCGGCTTGATGGCCTTGCAGGGCGATCTGAAGATTCTGCACGGCTTGGCGCTCACGTTGAGCCAGCTGCTCCAGGGTTTGGGCATTTTGCTGCTCTTGCTGCAGCATTTGCTGGTACATGCGGTTGGATTGGTCGGTTTGCTGCATGAGCTGCTGGATCAAGGAGGTGCACTGGTTCACTTGCTGAACGGTGTTCTGAATAGAGTTGTACATTCGGATTCGGGTCTCCTTTATGGTTGAGAGTAGCGGGTCCTCTTCGGCCCTCGGTTATTATGTCTTAACCCCCATAAAGTAAACCCGGCTCCGCCTTATTTTCTCGCGATACGGTCGATGGTGGCGCCGCCAAGGCAAAGCTCGCCATCGTAGAAGACAACGGCTTGTCCCGGAGTGACCGCCCGCTGTGGAACGTCGAACAGCACCTCGCATGTCCGGTCGGTCGGATGGAACCGAACGGTTACACCTTGGTCGGGCTGGCGGTAGCGGAACTTGGCGGTACAGCGCACTTCGGCTGGAGGAGTTCCGCCCGGCATCCAATTCACGTCCGTTGCGGTCAGGGATACCGAATACAGATGCGAGTCATCACCCTGGGCTACATACAGGATGTTATGCTCCAGATCCTTGTCTACGACGAACCATGGCTCGCCGGTACCCGAACCGCCAATGCCGAGACCCTGCCGCTGACCCAGCGTGTAGTACATGAGGCCTTCATGGCGGCCCTTCAGTACGCCGTCCAAGGTCCGCATCTCACCGGGACGGGCAGGCAAATATTGGCTCAGGAACTCCTTGAAATTGCGTTCCCCGATGAAGCATACGCCGGTGCTGTCCTTCTTCTTGGCGGTGGCCAAGCCCGCTTCTTCGGCGATGGCCCGGACCTGCGGCTTCGGTAGATGACCAATGGGGAACATGGCTTTGCTCAGCTGGTACTGGTTCAGTGCGTTCAGGAAGTAGGTCTGGTCCTTGCCGGGATCCATGCCGCGCAGGAGGCGATAGACGCCGTTCACCTGTTCGACGCGTGCATAGTGTCCGGTGGCGATATAATCGGCACCCAGGTCCAGAGCCTTCTGGAGAAACTCGCCGAATTTGATCTCCCGGTTGCACATGACGTCCGGATTAGGCGTCCGACCCCGGCGGTATTCCTCCAGAAAATATTCGAACACCTTGTCGAAATACTCGCGTTCGAAGTTTACCGTATAGTAAGGGATGCCGATCTGCTCCGCAACGCGGCGCACGTCTTCGGCGTCGTCCTCTGCAGTGCAGTGGCCGAATTCGTCGGTATCGTCCCAATTTTTCATGAATACCCCGATGACGTCGTAGCCCTGCTGCTTTAATAGAAGCGCGGCAACGGAAGAGTCCACGCCTCCCGACATGCCCAGCACGACGCGGGTGTCCTGTGGTGATTTCATCTTGCTCCAATCCTTTCTTGTCGAAACGCATTTCCTACTATTGTATCATTCTGATACGCGGGAAGCATTTTTTTCATGAAGTTGACATAGTTAGGTTCCCAAGAGGATTGCAATTATGATAACATATTAATGATGTGGGTAAAAATTCTTTTATCGGATTCTTGAATATACCGCTTGACTCAAGATAAAAGTCGGTTCGAACGGTTTAGAATGTCTCTCCGGATGGCACAATGGTAGGGACCGGAAACCGCCGTTATGAATCTTTCCTATATATCCAACACTGTGATTTGGGGTGTCTCTACTTGAAAATATCGACCAAAGGCCGTTACGGCCTGACCATAATGATGGAGCTGGCCGCCAAGAACGGGGAAGGGCCAACATCGCTTAAGAGCATCGCCGAGAAGCACCAGCTCTCTGAGCACTATCTGGAGCAGCTGATCGCACCGCTTCGCAACGCCGGTCTGGTGAAGAGCATACGGGGAGCGTACGGCGGCTACATTCTGTCGAAGACACCGGAAAGTATCACCTCCGGGGATATCATCCGGGTACTGGAAGGACCTATTAGCCCGGTGGATTTCACCGATGAGGATGATCCGGCCAAGCGGGATCTCTGGATCCGCATCCGTGACGCCATCGCCGACGTGCTGGATACGACAACTCTGGCCTATCTGGTGGAGTTCAAGGACGACGGACATCTCGATAACTACATGTTCTATATTTAATACACGTGTACCGGGTGAAGGATATGAATCCGATCTATTTAGACCATGCGGCTGCAACGCCGCTGTTGCCTGAAGTGCTGGACGCGATGCTGCCGCTCCTCCGGGAGCAATACGGCAATCCGTCCAGCCTTCACCGTTTCGGGAGAGAGGCGCGGAGCACCGTTACCGTCTCCCGGGATGCCATTGCCCGATTCTTGGGCTGCTCCAGCAAGGAACTGATCTTCACCGGCGGCGGTACCGAGAGCGACAATCTGGCCTTGTTCGGCACGGCTGTTGTCCCTGCATCGAAGAAAAACCACATCATTACCACCGCCGTGGAGCATCACGCCGTCCTGCATACATGCAGCCGCCTGGAGAAGCTGGGCTACACCGTTACTTACTTGCCAGTAGATACGACTGGTCTTATCTCCTTGGACAAGCTCCGCTCGTCTATCCGTCCAGAGACGCTGCTCATCAGCATGATGTACGGCAATAACGAGGTCGGAGCTATTCAGCCGATTGCCGAAGCCGGTTCTCTGGCTCGAGAGCATGGTGTTCTATTCCATGTGGATGCCGTTCAGGCTCTGGGGATGGAGCCCATCGATCTCTCCTCCGTCCATGTGGATCTGATGAGCTTCTCGGCTCATAAGATCGGCGGTCCGCGTGGCGTAGGGGCCTTGTACTGCAGCTCCAGGACCAAGCTGGAGCCCCAGCTGCTGGGAGGCTCCCAGGAACGCAAGAAGCGGGCGGGCACCGAGAATCCGGCAGGTATAGCCGGTTTCGCCGAAGCGGTGAAGCTGGCGCACGATGGTCTGGAGGACAAGCGCCAGCGGATGGAAGCTCTTCGGAGCCGGATGATAGATGGTCTGGTTCGTGAACTGGGAGCCGACGGCTTCGTCGTGAACGGTCCCGAGGACCCAGCCCAGAGGCTTCCCCATATTCTGAACGTCAGCTTCCCCGGATGTTCCACCGAGACGCTGCTTATGAATCTGGATCTTCAAGGAGTAGCCGCTGCAAGCGGTTCCGCATGCACCTCCGGTTCCTTGGAGCTATCCCATGTGCTGGTGGCCATGGGTCTCCCGCCGGAGGTAGCGGGCTCTGCGGTTCGATTCAGCTTCGGAAGCACCACAAATGCTGAAGAAATAGACCGCGCATGCCAAATTGTTGGAACCATTGTCAATCGGCTGCGTAAATAAGGGCAGGACCCTTCGCAATCTGTGACGGTTCGGCGGATATTTTGGGCTCTACGGTAAAAAATGAGTAGAGCAAGCCGAAGGTTATCGTTGAAGGGGTGACACCATTTGCGGGGTGCACGGGGTTTGATCGGACTTCCCGTGTTGGATTATGTCAGCGGGAGACGGCTTGGTACCGTTCGAGACGTGCTGGTGGACCGGGCATGGGACATGCGCGGGATCGTGCTGGACTATGCGTCATGGTTTACGTCCGCCCGGGTGGTGGAATGGAAGGACGTCCGGACCATCGGACACGACGCCGTCATGGTGGACGGCAAGCAATCGGTGCGGAAGTATAAGCAGGTGCCCGGCGTGTACTTTTTGTGCTATGGGAAGAGCCGGCTGAAGGGATTGCCTTTGATCTCCGCCGAAGGAGTTCAAATGGGCCACCTGGAGGACGTTTATTTTTCGCAAAAAATGGAAGACTCGATAATAGGGTTTGAACTCTCGGACGGTTTGTTGACCGATCTGCAGGAAGGCCGCAGATCCATTCCGGTTCCCGAGGGAGCGGAACGGGGAGAGGATATGATTCTCGTACCGGTTCCCCCATCTGGAGAAATCGAATGGAAATTTAATTAAAGAACAGGGTGATACGTTTTGTCGATGCGGTGTCCGAACTGCAATTCGAAGGATATTGGCAAGATCGGCTCCCACCAGTTTTACTGCTGGGGCTGCTTTATCGAACTGACGGTAAACGGCGAGAAGATGTCGGTGTACCAAGTAGAGGAAGACGGGACGCTCAGCTCGCTGGACGATCTGTTCTTCGAAGAGGAATTGCCTCAAGTCCATGCCAATTGACGGGATGCTTAAGACCCTCCGGCCTGCACGCGGATTTTCCGCGCTGCATGCAGGAGGGTCTTTTTATTCATAAAGAGCCAAGCCTTCACTTTGTGGGGTATTTTCGCTGGCTCGTACATATACTGTATGGGTAAACGGCGGGACGTGCCTGCCGCTTGGACGAAGGTGGTGCCGGGAATGGAAGAGTTCTACCGGAACAAAGGGTTCCGCTATATGATCTACCTTCTGCTTGGTCTCATGATCCTGTACATGCTGTGGCTCATCCGGCCGATTCTGGGCGGGATCTATGCATTCCTGCGGGCGGTGCTGGCTCCGTTCATCATCGCCATGATCATCTCGTACGTGCTGAATCCCATCGTCGTGCTGTTGAATCGGCGCAAGGTGCCGCGGACGGTGGCGGTGCTGCTCATCTATGCCGTGTTCCTGGCCTCGCTGACGGTCATCATGATGAACATGATCCCCATGTTCATGACACAGCTGACCCAGCTAAACGAGAACATGCCGGATTTTACGATCAAGGCCCAGGGAATGATCGACCGCTTCAACGAAAGCGAGATGCTGCCTGACAGCGTGCGATCCGGGATCAACAACTCCTTGTACAAGTTGGAGACGGGCATCAGCGACTGGGTGTCCAATTACATCAACAATATCGGGGATAAGATCGATCTTCTGTTCTTTGCGCAGATCATTCCGTTCGTGGCGTTCTATATTCTGAAGGACTTCCAGCTCATCGAGAAAACAGTGCTGGCCGTTGTCCCGAAGAGGAACCGGCGCCACGTAACGCGGCTTCTGTTCGAGATCGATGAGGCTCTCGGCAACTACATTCGGGGACAATTCCTCGTATGCATCATCATCGGCTTCATGGCGTATGTGGGCTATTGGCTCATCGACATGCCGTTTCCCCTGCTGCTGGCGTCCGTGGTAGCGGTGTTCAACATCATCCCGTACTTAGGTCCTTATCTGGGAGCGGCCCCGGCCGCCTTGATGGCGGCTTCGATCTCTTGGAAGATGGTTCTGTACGTGCTGCTCGTCAACTGGCTGTGTCAGCTGCTGGAGGGCAACGTCATCTCGCCTCAGGTGGTGGGCCGTACGCTGCATATGCATCCGCTCACCATTATCTTCGCCCTTCTGGTAGGAGGAAGGGTTGCGGGAGTACCCGGTTTGATTCTGGCCGTGCCCTTGTTCGCGGTGATGAAGGTCATCTTCTCCCACGTCTCCCACTACTTTATCCAGCGAAAAACGACCTAGACCGCAGGCTTCCCGGCCAAAAGTTGACAAGCGACCGCCTGTTCGCTATAATTTGGAACGAATGCATCTTCGGATAGCATCACAAAGCGTTGACGGAAAAGAAGTACGCCGTAGACCGCCAGGCAGAGAGAAGGTTCCGGAGGATTGGCCCCAGTGGCCTTCCGTACCGGCTGTAAGAACCTTTGTGGCGAAGGATGGCCGAAGCCGTTTCCGGAGTGCGGATGAACTCCGCCGGGGGCGAACCGTTACATTCCGAACGAAGGAGATTGCGCAGGGCTTGATCGGCCCCGCAATAACCAGGGTGGTACCGCGATCATCATCGTCCCTGTCAACAGGGGCGATTTTTGTTTTTTCTACACTTAATCGGGAGGGGCATTGTCACATGAAAGCTAGTGAGATCAGAAGCAAATGGCTGGAATTCTTCGCCTCGAAGGGACACAAAATCGAACCGAGCGCCTCGCTCGTACCCCACAATGATCCGTCACTCCTGTGGATCAACGCGGGCATGGCACCGCTCAAGCCCTACTTCGACGGCCGCGTGAAGCCGGAGAACCCCCGGATCGCCAACGCACAGAAGTGCATCCGGACCAACGACATCGAGAACGTCGGCAAGACCCGCCGGCATCACACCTTCTTCGAGATGCTGGGGAACTTCTCCATCGGCGACTATTTCAAGGAAGAGGTCATTACGTGGGCGTGGGAATTCCTGACCTCTCCGCAATGGATCGGCTTCGATCCGAACCGCCTGTCAGTTACCGTTTATCCGGAGGATACGGAAGCCTTCGAATTCTGGAACAAGAAGATCGGACTTCCGGAGGAACGCATCTACAAGCTGCAGGACAACTTCTGGGACATCGGCGAGGGCCCCTGCGGTCCGTGCACCGAGATCTTCTACGACCGCGGCGACAAGTACGGCGACCTGAATGATCCCGAATGCTGGCCGGGCGGGGAAAATGAACGGTTCCTCGAGGTCTGGAATCTGGTCTTCTCCCAATTTAACCACAACAAGGACGGCAGCTATACGCCGCTTCCGAATAAGAACATTGATACGGGCGCCGGTCTGGAGCGCTTCGCTTCCATTCTGCAGGACGTGGACTCCAACTTCGATACGGACCTGTTCATGCCGATCATCGGGGAAACCTGCAAGATCGCAGGCGTCGAGTACAAGAAGGACAATGACACCGATGTGGCGCTGAAGGTCGTGGCCGACCACATCCGTACCGTAGCCTTCTCCGTCGGCGACGGGGTGCTGCCTTCCAACGAGGGCCGAGGCTACGTCATCCGCCGGCTGCTCCGCCGGGCTGTCCGTTACGGCAAGGTCGTGCTGGGCATGGATAAGCCGTTCCTGTACCGTCTGACCCCGGTGGTCGGCGAGATCATGGGCGTGTATTATCCCGAGGTGGTGGAGAAGCGGGAGTTCATCGAGAAGGTGATCCGCACCGAGGAGGAGCGCTTCCACGAGACGCTGTCCGACGGCCTGGCGATCCTGAGCGGATTGGCCGAGAAGGCCAAGGCAAGCGGCAGCACCGTCATCAGCGGGGCAGACGCCTTCAAGCTGTATGATACCTACGGCTTCCCCTTCGACCTGACCGAGGATTTCGCAGCTGAGCAAGGGCTGACCGTTGACCGCGATGGCTTCGACCAGGCGATGGAGAAGCAGCGGGAGCTGGGACGCAGCGGACGTCAAGTCACCGAGAGCATGAAGGTCCAGGGCGGACCGTTGGCGGATTTTACGGATAAAAGCGAATTTGTTGGTTATACTGATCTGATAGTTGATGCTGCGGTCATCGCCGTCATTGTAGACAATGAGCTGGTCGACGAGGCTCCCGCGGGCTCTGTAGCCCAAGTGATCCTGGACCGCACTCCGTTCTACGCCGAATCCGGCGGCCAGGTCAGCGATGCTGGCATGATCGCAGGCGACAGCCTGGCGGCCGAGGTCAGCGAGGTGTCCAAAGCCCCACATGGACAGCATGTCATGACCGTGAAGGTCGAGAAGGGCGCGATCCGTTCCGGAATGACCGTGAGTGCCCAAGTGGACCGCACCAACCGCAGCCACATCGTGAAGAACCATACCGCCACACACCTGCTGCACAAGGCGCTGAAGGAAGTGCTGGGCCAACACGTCAACCAGGCCGGCTCCCTGGTATCCGCCGAGCGACTCCGCTTCGACTTCTCCCACTTCGGCAGCATCAGCGCCGAGGAGCTCCAGGATATCGAAGAACGGGTGAACCGCCAGATCTGGGAAAGCACCGACGTCGATATCCGCAGTATGCCGATCGATGACGCCAAGGCGCTGGGGGCCATGGCACTGTTCGGCGAGAAGTACGGCGACGTCGTTCGCGTGGTACGCGTCGGAGAGTACAGCATCGAGCTGTGCGGCGGCTGCCACGTGACTTCTACGGCCCAGATCGGCCTCTTCAAGATCGTAAGCGAGAGCGGCATCGGCTCCGGTGTCCGCCGGATCGAGGCCGTAACCGGGAAGATGGCTTACGAGTACCTGGATCAGCAGCTCGACTTGCTGAAGCAGTCGGCAGCCCTTCTGAAGACCAACGTCAACGACCTGCCGAAGCGGGTGGATGCCGTCTTGGCCCAAGTGAAGGAGCTGTCCCGCGAGAACGAATCCCTGCGCGCCAAGATGAGCCAAGCCGAGGCCGGCAGCCTGACCGATAAGCTGCAGAGCGTAGGCGGTGTCCAGCTATTGGCGGCCCAAGTGGGAGCCGGCGATATGGACTCGCTGCGGAACATGGTGGACTCGTTGAAGGTGAAGCTGGGGTCTGCCGTCATCGTCCTGGGCTCCGTCCAGGAGGACAAGGTGAACCTGGTGGCAGCCGTAACGCCGGACCTGGTGCAGAAGGGCTTCCACGCCGGCAAGCTGGTGAAGGAAGCGGCCACAGTATGCGGCGGAGGCGGCGGCGGCCGGCCGGATATGGCACAGGCCGGAGGCAAGGATCCCTCCAAGCTGGCCGAAGCATTGGGTCTGGTGCAGGAGCTTGTAGCCAAACAAGGGGCATCGGTTTAAGCACCTCGTTTTTTCCGCCAAATAAAGGAATTTATAAGGCGGTTGGAGAATATATCCCAGTATCAAGTGAATTGTGCTCCATCCAAACTGCGATTTTGCACGGGAGGTGCCGGTCATGAGTTCCATGGACAAAACGATGAAGTTCGATGTCGTAGGCGAAGGGGTCGAGACGTCCCCGAAGGAAGTGCTGCTTGCGGTATATGATGCGCTGCAGGAGAAGGGGTACAACCCGATCAATCAGATCGTGGGTTATTTGCTCTCCGGCGACCCTGCTTACATTCCAAGGCACAATAACGCCAGGAGCTTGATCCGCAAGAGAGAGCGGGACGAACTGATTGAAGAGTTGGTGCGGTCATATCTCTCCCAGAACAAAAAATAAGGGAGATCACCCTGATGCGTCTGATGGGACTGGATTACGGCGACCGCCGAATCGGTGTGGCTTTTAGCGATGAGATGGGCTGGACCGC
The DNA here is from genome assembly GCF_051594765.1 of Oryzibacillus soli. Lineage (NCBI taxonomy): Bacteria > Bacillati > Bacillota > Bacilli > Caryophanales > Paenibacillaceae > Oryzibacillus > Oryzibacillus soli. The sequence goes on along the minus strand of NZ_JBPPGJ010000001.1, from coordinate 341,697 downwards.
CCAGGGCCATTCCGTGTTGGAACGCCGTAAGCCGGAGGAAGATATGGAGAAGATCCGCCAGCTCGCCGCGGCCGAGCAGGTTACGGAGGTTGTGGTGGGTCTTCCTAAGAATATGAACGGGACCATTGGTCCCCGCGGGGAAATTTGCATCGCATTTGCCAATACCCTTCGAGACATACTACAAGTGCCTGTTCATCTGTGGGATGAAAGACTGACAACCGTGGCTGCGGAGCGAACGCTTCTGGAGGCGGATGTCAGCCGTAAAAAGCGAAAGCAGGTCATCGACAAGATGGCCGCCGCTATCATACTGCAAGGATATTTGGATTCCAAATCGAAAGGTTGAGGTGCGATGTCGAACAAACCGCTGCAGGATGAAGAACCGGAAATCATTTATATCCCTGACGAGGAAGGGAACGAGGAAGAGTTCGAGGTCGTCATGCGCTTCGAGGTGGATGGCAGCGATAAGAAGTACATGATGCTGGTCCCGGTCGTTGCCGAAGACGAAGAGGAAAGTGACGAGGTCTATGCCTTCCGCTACGAAGAGGACGGAGACGATCTTCAGCTGTTCACCATCGACGATGAAGAGGAATGGAACATTGTGGAAGAAACCTTCAACACGTTGATGGATGAGATGGAAGAAGAGGAGTCTAAATGAAGACGTATCAGGTATCCGACGTGAAGCCCGTCACTCTCTTGAAGGAAGCCTTCGGTGAAGAGGTGACCTTGGACGACGGAGCAGATTCCGAGCCTTACCGCGTCTTGAAGGAATTCGAGCTGGATGGCCGTTTATATGCGGTTCTCCAATCGGATGCCATGAAGCGGGAGGAGGAGCTGGCCTTGTTCCGAATCATCTCCGATGAGCAGGGGGAGCTTCAGCTGGAAACCGTCGAGGACGACGAGGAATGGGAAACGGTGTTGGAGCTGTACGATGAAATGACAGTGTCCTTCGAATAAGCTGGGGTCCGCTTCAATGGAATCCGGGAACAAAATATGGTACGATGAACAAGGGCGACCCATCAGTCGCTCTTTTCTTTTGGGTAACGAGGGGGACCGGAGTTTGGAAAAGGACGTCTACGAAGAAGCTCCGCCGAAACGGCGGATATGGAAGCGGGTGCTTGGAATCCTCGGGATTCTCCTCTTTCTTGCTGCAGCGGCGGCAGGTGCAGGAGTTTATTACCTGAACCGGGAGATGCAGCCGACAGCGCCCGGCGAGACGGTTCGCGTCACGATCCCACAGGGAACAGGCTCCGCCGGAATAGCCAGCCTGCTTCATCACGAGGGTATCATCCGTCAAGAATGGGCATTCATGCTATATCTGAAATATAAGAATGAGGGCACCCGGTTCCAAGCGGGCGTGTACGAGCTAACCCCAGGCATGACCCAAGGCGAGATCGTCGCCAAGCTGAACCGCGGGGATGTGGTGAAAGAAGAGATGCTCCGCTTTACGATTCCCGAAGGTTATACGGTGTCCCAGATTGCGGACAAACTAAGCCAAGAAGGAATCGCAGCCAAGGATCGCTTCCTGACCCTTGCTGACTCCCCGCCGGCCGGAACCGCCCCCCGGACGGAGGGGATTCCGGCGAACGGGAGCTACAAGCACCGGCTGGAGGGCTATCTGTTTCCAGAGACCTACGAGATGAAGAAGGGCAGCACTGAAGAAGAGATCTTGAACCGGATGCTGGGAGAATGGGACAAGAAGCTGAAGCTGCTTCCGGAGGGCTGGGAAGCTCAACTGGAGAAGCGCGGACTGACCTTCCATCAGCTGTTGACGGTTGCCTCCCTCATCGAGCGGGAGGTTGCCGCGGATGAGGAGCGGGCGCTGGTGGCCGGTGTCATCTATAACCGCATCCAGCAAAAGATGCCGCTGCAGATCGATGCCACGATTCAATATTTGTTCGATAAGCCAAAGGAAAGAATCTTCGAGAAGGACCTGCAGATCGAAAGCCCGTACAATACGTATCTGCATCCGGGCCTGCCCCCGGGACCTATCGCAAGCCCCGGTCTTCCATCGGTGAAGGCGGCGCTGTGGCCAGAGACCACCCCTTATCTGTTCTATGTGACGAAGAAGGATGGATCGGGCAAGCACTTGTTCGCCGAGACCTTCGAAGAGCATAAGAAGAACATTGCGAACAGCAGCAAGAACCCATAAACGATAACAGTGCTTGCCGGACGGACAACCGTTTGGCCGCTGTCGGAGGTGCAAGCGTTGATGAAGGCGGAGTTAGTTACTGCGGCCGGGTCTCTTATGGAGCTAGCCGATTATGTAGAAGCGGGTGCCGATGCGGTGCAGGTAGGAGACGATCGGTACGGCATGAGGCTCCCGGGTAACATGGGGCCGGAGGATTGGAAGGAAGCAGCGGCTCTGGCCCACAGCCGCGGCGCCAAGCTGTACGTGGTCGCCAACCGGATCCTGGAGAATGACATGCTGCCGGGGTTGCCAACCTATCTTAGGAAGGCTGCCGAGGCAGGAGCGGATGCCGTGGTGTTCGGTGATCCCGCCGTACTGGCGGCTGCCCGGGAAGCCGATCTGTCGGGCTTGGCGTTTCACTGGAATCCCGAAATGACGGCGACCAACTATGTCACCGCCAATTATTGGGGCTCCAAGGGAGCCACCAGAGCCATCCTGGCCAGGGAGCTGAATCTGGAGCAGGTGCTGGAATTCAAGCGGCATAGCCGGGTGGAGGTTCAGGTCCAAGTACATGGGGCCACGAATATTTTTCACTCGAAGCGGCGTATGGTGACCAACTACTTGGAGCACCAGGGCAAGCAGGTGTCGCCGGAAGAGGATTGTTCCCAGGAGCGGAAGCTCTATCTCGTGGAGGAGGAGCGTCAGGACGAACGTTACCCCGTGTACGAGGATGCCGGCGGGACCCATATTATGTCCGGGGATGACCTGTGCATGCTGGAGAATCTTCATGAGCTCCTGGAGGGCGGCTTGGACAGTCTAAAGGTGGAGAGCCTCCTGAAGAGCCGGGAATACAATATAACGGTACTTCGTTCCTACCGGAAAGCTATTGACGCGTATGCGGCGGACCCGGACCGGTATGAGTTCCGCCAGGAATGGCTGGATGCGATCGAAGCCGTACAGCCGGAGGGCAGACCGCTGTCCTTCGGATTCTACTATAAAGAGCAGGTTTATTAAGAAAGGGGTGTTGCTAGAATGGAAACGCAAGGGACCTTGGTCAAGCAGCAGCATACCCGCAAGCTGAAGAAGCCGGAGCTTCTGGCGCCGGCGGGCAGCCTGGAAAAGCTGAAATTTGCGGTCCATTACGGGGCCGACGCCGTCTATATCGGAGGGCAAAAGTACGGTCTGCGTTCCAGTGCGGACAACTTTTCCTTCGAGGAAATGAGAGAGGGCGTCGAATTCGCCGCCCGTTACGGGGCAAAGGTCTTCGTGGCCGCGAATATCTACGCCCACAATGAGGATATCGCCGGCTTGGACGAATACCTCCGGAACCTCCAGGATGCAGGGGTGGCCGCCATAATCGTGGCGGATCCGGCCATCATCGAGACGTGCAAAAGAGCGGCTCCCAAGCTGGAGCTTCACCTGAGCACCCAGCAATCCACCATGAACTGGCGGACCGTTCAATTCTGGAAGGATGAGGGCGTGGACCGGGTGGTGCTTGCCCGGGAGGCGAATCTGGAGGAGATCCTCGAGATCAAGCGCAACGTGGACATTGAGATCGAGGCCTTCATCCACGGGGCCATGTGCAGTTCTTGGTCCGGCCGCTGCGTCCTGTCCAACCATTTCACGGACCGGGATTCCAACCGCGGCGGCTGCTGCCAGTCCTGCCGGTGGAAGTACGATCTGTTCACCGAGGGTGCCGGAGAGGAGCATGCGGCCCTGTTCACCGAATCCGACGATCCCTTCACCATGGGAGCCAAGGACCTGGCCATGATCGGGCACATTCCGGAGCTGGTGGAATCGGGAGTCGACAGCTTCAAGATCGAGGGCCGGATGAAGAGCATTCATTACGTAGCCACCGTCGTCAATGCGTACCGTCAGGCCATCGATGCTTATATGTCGGATCCGGAGGGCTATTCCCTGAAGCAGGAATGGGTGGACGAGATCCACAAAGCCGCCAACCGGCCGCTGAATACCGGCTTCTTCTTCGACGAGCCGGGCCACGAAGATCATATCTTCGGTCCGGAAGAGAAGATGATCGACTACGATTTTGCCGGACTGGTTGTGGACTACGATGAGGCAGCCGGGATCGCCACGGTGCAGCAGCGGAACCACTTCAAGCCGGGACAAGAGGTGGAATTTTTTGGTCCGGGCGGCACCTTCTTCAAGATGAAGGTGGATACCATCCGCGACGAAGAAGGGCATGTGCTGGACGCCGCACGCCATCCGATGCAGCGGGTCCGGCTGGCTACGGCGCAGCCGGTCGCACCTTTTGACATGATGAGGAAGCGGAAAGGATAAAATTAGGGATAAATGTGTCAATTGTCAAAACCTCCAATATTATTTATTGGAGGTTTTTCTATATCTGTATCGAAAAAAGGAGGAATATGCCCATGCTTGTCGAAACAGATTAGTGAACATTAGAAGATGTAACAGATTTTATACATAGGACGGTGTTTCCATTGAAATTCAAACTCCCGAATTTGCAGAAGGTAACAGACAGCTTAGCCGGATTGTGGAAACCGCTCTCAAAATCCAATGGACCTGCACCCGAGGGAGAACCGGAGAGCAGATTCCGCGTCCAATCGCTGGGCTTTAAGCTGTTTTTGCTCTTCTTTGGATGCATTGTCGTTTTGGTGGGAGCGCTGGGCATCATCTCTTACAACATCTCGAAGCCGATTATCCAGAATAAGGTGGCGGACGCTTCCAAGCAGACGATCCTGCTGGCGGCCGACAAGCTGGAGCAGAACTTGAAGGTGTACGAGGATGTCACCATGCAGATGCTCACGGACAACGATTTCATGAAGAGCGTCCGCAGCCTCTCGGACAGCTCCATAGGAGCCTATGAGCAGCTCCAAGCGCAGCAGTCCGTATCCACCAAGCTGGGTTCCTTCTTCTCCGGTAAGACGGAGATCTCCAATGTTTCCTTGATCAATACGAAGACGGCCAAGAATATCAGCACCTCCGGATCGGCCGTATCGAGCGAGGATACGCTGAAGGCCGCCTGGTTTAAGAAGATTACGGAAAAGGAAGGCGGCGCAGTATGGCTGCCGACCCAGCCTAAGGGCTATTATTCTGCCTCTGAGCCCAGCTTCGCCTTGGGCCGCCTCTTCCGCGACCCGTCCACCGGTGCCAAGGATTTCCTGCTGCTGATCGAGATCAAGAGCAGGGTCCTGAATGAGACCTTGGACAAGCTGAGCCTCGCCGGTAAATTCCCTGTCGTTATCATCGATGAGGAGAGCAAGCTGGTCCGCGCCGGCAAGGCGGAAGACAACGGCAAAGCGTTCGAAGTCACTCTCGCGAAAGAAAAGCAGGAAGCCAGCGGTACGGAAGCGCATAGCGATTCTCTGAAGGGCAGGCTGGTTATCTACAAGAACATGAAGGTATCCGGCTGGACCGTGGCCTCCGCCGTGACCATCTCGGAGCTTGTCGAAGAGACGGGTAAGATCGCCAATGCTACGATCTTAATGGTTATCTTCGCGATTCTGGTGGCCATCGGAGCAGGCATGTTCATGGCACGGATGATCAACCGGCCGCTGACCAACCTGCGCAACCTGATGCAGGAAGGCGAACGGGGCAACCTGACGGTCCGCACCAAGGTCACCTCCAAGGATGAGATCGGCCAGGTAGGCGTCAGCTTCAACCAGATGATGGACCAGATCACGAAGCTCGTACAGCAGACGAACCACTCGGCAGCAGAGGTTCTGAACACGTCCAATGTGCTGCTCAACGTATCCAAGCAGACGGCCACCTCCGCCCGTGAGATTGCCGTCGCCACCGAGGAAATCGCCAACGGTGCAAGCAGTCTGGCGGTGGAAGCGGAGAAGGGCAACACCATCACTCATGAGATCGGTATGAAGATGAAGGAAGTCGTCCGCGCGAACCAGGATATGGGCCGTGCCGCCACCGAGGTGGAGCAGGTCAGTCAACGCGGTACGGTTTACATGACCGACCTGATCGGCAAGACCAACATGACGGAACAGATGACCCGAAGCATGGTGGAGAAGGTAGACCGCCTGAAGGACAGCACCTCCTCGATCCGTAAGATTCTGGATGTTCTTAACAACATGACGAAGCAGACCAATATCCTCTCTCTGAATGCGACGATCGAAGCGGCACGTGCGGGCGCAGCCGGCAAGGGCTTCATGGTGGTGGCCGACGAGATCCGCAAGCTGGCTGAGCAGTCGAAGCAGTCCATCGAGGTGGTCGGTCAGATCACCGAGACCATCCAGCGGGAAATCGACGAGACCGTCTCCGTCTTGTCCGACGCATACCCCGTGTTTAAGGAGCAGATCAACGCCGTGAAGGAAGCGGAGCTCATCTTCAAGCAGGTTCGCGGCCAGATGGGCAGCCTGACCGAGGGCTTGAGCGAGGTTACTCAATCGGTGGAGGCGCTGGAGAGCTCCCAGCACACGCTGACCGAAGCCATGAGCAACGTCAGTGCCGTATCCGAGGAGTCCTCGGCTACATCCGAAGAGGTGGCATCGCTCAGCAGCGAGCAGCTCAATGTGAGCCAAGGGCTGGTCAAGCTGTCGGAGAATTTGGAGGCCTTGTCCGTCTCCCTGCAAGAGCAGCTGTCCAAGTTCAAAGTATAAGGATCATTCGAACCGGTGCCTGAAGCAGGCACCGGTTTTTTTTGTGTTTGGGGACCGATCCGGATGTCGATAATGAAAAGGGATTGCAGCGCTCGGACGGGGAGGAACGATCGGCATGGAGAAGCGTCGAATCTTTGGAATGCTGCTGGTGATGATGGCCGGTCTCGGCATTGTGTCCGCCCGCCTGTTCTGGCTGCAGACCCGAGCATCCGTGGCGGATGTGGATCTGACCCGCCAGTCGGTGCTGCAGCGGGAGCAGCGTCTCCTGCTGGATTCGGGACGGGGTGATTTTCTGGACCGGCTGGGCCGGCCTCTAACGGGAGAAAGCTACCGGGCTCTGCTGGTATTCCCGGCTCCCAAGGGAGAGGAGGGCAGCGCGAGGGAGATCGAGCGTCTTTGCGCTCTCTTGGGGACACGGCCGGAGGAGTGGAGAAGGTTCCGTGCGGAGCTGCAGACGCCGCGGTTCTGGCCGGGCGTTAGCGGCCAGCTGCCCGCCCGGCTCTCGGAGGAGGCCATCCGGGCCATCGAGGGCATCCAGCTGGACGGCTTGGCGGTAGTGCCCTTCGAGCGCCGTTACACGCCTCCGTATCCGGCTAGTCAGTTAATTGGCTTTATCGGGCAGGACCCCGGCCGGGTACGGACGGAGTTCGCCCCGATGCTGCAGGAAGGAAGGCTGACTCCGGATAGCCGGATCGGCGCTTCCGGACTGGAGAAGACCTTCGAGCCCCTGATTGCAGGATTGGGGGGCGTGTCCATCTCGCTCTATACGGATCCGTTTCACCGCCCGATCGCGGGTATCGGCTACCGGCTCCATGCTCCGAATAATCCCTACTACCCTCTTCAGACGGTCACCACCCTGGATCTGGAGCTGCAGAAGCAGCTGGAGCAAGAAGCGGATCAGGCCGGGCTGAAGGAGGGAGCCATCGTTTTGCTGGATGCGAGGAACGCCGATCTGTTGGGGATGGTCAGCCGCCCAACCTTCGATCCGGACCATGTGGATTTGTCGACGGCTGGCTGGAGCAACCGGGCGCTGAAGGAAGCGGTGCCGGGCTCCGTATTCAAAATGGTGGTGGCCGCCGCGGCGCTGGAGAGCGGAGCCGTACGTCCGGAGGACACGTTCGAATGCCATGGCGCGCTGGGCAAATACCATTTCACCTGCTGGAAGAAGGAAGGACACGGGAAGCTGACCTTCCGGGAGGGCTTCGCCCAATCCTGCAATATCGTATTCGGCGAGGTGATGAAGCGGCTTAAGCCCGGGCAGCTGGAGGAGACTGCAAGACGGATGGGGCTCGGTTTGCCGGCCGGTTGGGAAGGGAAAGTGCTGCGGTTCCCCAGCTTCCGGCAATTGGACGGCGAGGAGACGGGGCGGATCTGGGCCGGAGGGATCCCGCAGGAGGACGAAGGCGTGAAGCTGCAGACCTCCATCGGACAGCGGGATGTCCGGCTTACACCGCTCCAAGCCGCTAATATGGTGGTTACCATCTTAAACGGCGGACAAGCCCGGGAGGTACGGGCCGTGAAGGAGCTGCGCTATGGAACAGGCCAGCTGTTGGCCCGGTTTCCGGAGAAGAAGCTTCCGGCGGAGGGGAAGCTCTCGAAGCGGACCACGGAGATTCTCCGGGGGTGGATGACGGATGTGGTGGAGGAGGGCACAGGGAGTGCTCTTCAATCCGCCAGATGGAAGCTGGCAGGCAAATCGGGAACGGCCCAAGCGCCGGAGGGCGCGAAGGAGTGGTTCAACCAGTGGTTCGTCGGCTATGGCCCTGCGGAGGCTCCCCGTTATGCAGTCGCCGTCGTTTCCTTGAGGCAGGAGCGAAGCGGCCCTGAGGCGGTACGCCTGTTCGGACGGGTCATGGACCTGCTGGCCGCATGGGAGTCCCGGAACACCAAGGAAGGATGACGCTGGACGGGAAGCGCGTTATACTGGGGGAAAGCGGCAATTGTTGCCATCTGAAAGGATGTGCCCGGTTTGCGACCCACGTATCCCGTATTGAAGCTGTTCACCATCCTGTTTCCCCCTCTGCTGGTGGGGACGGCTGAAGTGGTCCGTCATGAATGGTGGGCCGGCAGTCTATCCATGGAGGCGGGGAATGTGATCATAACCGTCATCGTATTCGTCATGTCCTGGTGGTATGCCGTCTGGATGTTCCGTAGAATCGAAGCCTCCAACAACCGGCTGGCAGAGGAAGAAGCGAGAAGAGCCGTATACGAGGAACGGGAGCGGCTGGCGGATGAGCTCCATGATCATATCGCGCAGGGCTTGTTCTTCCTGAACGTGAAGCTCCAAAAAGGACGCACGGACGAGGCCAAATCCGCCGTTGCCGATATTCATAATCACCTCCGCCAAGCGATATTCAACTTGCGGACCGATCCTCTGGAGCAGGGAGATTATGCCGGCCGGCTGGGACGATGGCTGGAGGAATGGAGCGCGCTCTCCGGCATTCCTTGCCGCACGGACATCCGCTGTACAGGCCCAGGGCTGCCCACCGCAGATGAGGTGAGGTTATCGGGATTGATCCAGGAGGCATTCATTAATATCCGCAAGCATTCGAGGGCGGAGCGGGCGTCCTTTCTCTTCGAGGAGAGTACGGAGGGCTGGAAGGCCGTCATCTCGGACGACGGAATCGGCATGGATGCGGATACGTGGGCCAGAGGCCTCCTGGGAGGCGAGGGGCACTACGGCTTGTCCATGATGGCCCGCCGTGCGGAGGAGCTGGGGGCGGATATGCGCCTGACCGGAGCTGGTCCCGACGGCGGCACGCAGATTACGGTTACGTTCAACAGGAAGGAGCCGGGAATATGAAGCGGTGGCGCGTACTGATCGCCGACGATCATCCCCTGGCCCGCCGGGCTGTGCGGGAGATGCTGGAGGATGAGCCGGAATTCGTGATTGCAGGAGAAGCCGCCAACGGCGAGGAGGCGGTCCGCCTGTGCGGGGAGCTGGAGCCGGATCTGGTGCTCATGGATATCCGGATGCCCGGTCTGGGCGGGCTGGAGGCGACCCGGGTGATGAAGCAGCGCCGGCCTGGCGTGAAGGTGGTGGTCCTAAGCGTCTCCGATTCGGTGCAGGATCTGTTCACCGCAATCCAGTACGGAGCCCAGGGTTATCTGCTCAAAAGCATGGACCCGGCCGATTGGCTTGATTACCTCCACGCGCTGCTGGAGGAGGAGCCGGACGGCTCCCGGAGATTGGCGGATAAGCTGTTCCTCCGTTTTAAGCCTGCTGCCGGCGGAGAGACGGGCGGAATCGGACGGAGGCCGGAGGTGGAGGCTCTGGAAGCATACGAGCCGCTTCTGACCGCCCGGGAGCGGCAGATCGCCGGATGGGTAGCGGCCGGGGCGACCAATCGTCAGATCGCGGAAGAGCTGGTTATCTCCGAGCATACGGTGAAGAACCACATGAAGAATATTCTCGAGAAGCTGGGGATGGAGAACCGGGTTCAACTGGCCGCATTCGCCATCCAGATGGGTTGGAAGAATAGGATGGAAGATTCGGAATAATAGAATCATTATCGTTCACAAATTGTTCGAAATTAAGAGGCGTTATAATAGCCCTGTCGAGTCATATGGGCTGCCGGCCTTTGTGCTATAATGATGCACGTGATTGGAGGTCCGACGTGTGTTTACATATGGATGGAAGTGGAAGACAGAAGCCGCACGGCGGCCGGCGGCCCTTCTGTTGGGGCTGGTTCTGTTGGGGGCTGCAGGTACGATAAGCCCCGGATCGGCAGCCGCATCGGGAGAGACGGGAAGCGCTGCCCAAGCCGGATTGCTGCAGCCTCTGCTGGACGGAGCCCCGGCCGGCTCCTCGCTGGTGATCCCGGCCGGCACCTACCAGGGACCAGCCGTACTGAAGAAGCCGCTCCGGATCACGACGGTCGGCAGCGTGGAGCTGCTCGACGGAGGAACCGGCCCGGTGTTCTCCATCGAAACGGACGGAGCTTCTGTCTCCGGATTACAAGTGACGGACCGGCGGGATGATCCCGATACGGTGGCGGTTCAGGTAACGGGCAGCGATAATGAGCTGTCCGGCCTGAGCATCCGCTCCATGGGGTACGGCATCCGGATGAAGGGAGCGCACCGGAACCGGGTGACGGACATATCCGTGGAGGGGCTCACGGCTTCATCGGGGGGACGCTCCCAGGAGACGGAGCCTTCGGAGCGGGGCAACGGGATTGATCTGCTGGAGTCCAACGGGAATAAGATGACGGGCAACCGGATCACGAACATGTTCGACGGCATCTATGTCGAGAAGGGAGACGGGAACCGGATGGAGGGCAACACGGTCACCCATTCCCGGTACGGCTACCACTTGATGTTCAGCACGCATTCCGTTATTGAAGGCAACACAGGCAGCCGGAACGTGACCGGTGCCATGATCATGTCGGACGCCGGCTCTCGGGTAACGGGGAACGACTTCGCCAAGCAAAGTGAAAATGCGACCGCCCAAGGCATTCTGCTGTTCGACGTGAAGGAGGCCACCGTGGAGAACAACCGGGTGGAGGGCAACCGCCTGGGCCTGTACGCCCAGGGGATTACGGGAACCACCATCCGGCACAACCGCTTCCTCCGGAACTTCGTCGGCATCCAGATGATGGGGGCGGAGGGAATCCGGATCGAAGGCAACGAGTTTGTGGCCAATGTGGTCCAGGCTCAAGCCCAAGCCGGTAAAAACAACCGGATCGCGTTGAACTACTGGGACGATCATGCGGGTCTGGATCTTCAAGGGGACGGCGTAAGCGATCTGGCGTACCGTTCCCAGCCGTTTTTCCTGGCATTGACGGAGGAGAAGCCGGCGTACCAGATTTTTTTCGGCTCGCCGGGTCTGGGGCTCTTGGAGCAATTGTTCGGTGCGGGGGAGGAACCGTTCACCGACGCCGCCCCATGGATGGAGCCGGAGCTTGAACAAGATCGGCGGGAGACCGGCGGAACGGCTGCGGGTGGTGCAGGAGCTGCCGGTGCCGTGATGCTGGCGGTTGGAGCGGGACTATTCTACATAGGGGGAAGAAGAAGATGAGAAACGGGAAGCTTATGCTGGCATTTATGGTCGTTGTGTTGGGCCTGGCATTGACGGCTTGCGGCGGCAAGGACTACAAGCCGGTGGCCATCAAGGAAGGCGTGGACAAATGCGAAGTATGCCAAATGCTGATTAAGGATGACCAGTACGCGACGGAGATCATCCTGAAGGACCAGAAGCCCCTGAAATTCGATGATATCGGCGACTTGTTCGTCTGGCTCAAGAAGAACGGGCGGGACAACGTCGGGGCCATCTATGTCCGGGATTACAAGACCAAGGAGTGGCTGGAGCTGGACAAAGCCACCTATGTCTATGACGCCTCCGCCAAGACTCCCATGTCGTTCGGAGTCCTCTCGTTCAAGTCGGAGGCCGATGCGGACGCCTACATCAAGGAGAAGGGCACAGGGAAGAAGATGATGGCCAAAGACCTGGATTCCCACAGCTGGGAGCATGCGGGCGGAGGCATGCATAAGCAAGAGATGGGCGGGCAGGGCAGCACCAAATAGAGAAGGAAGTGCGCGCGTTGAACTTCATGATCATTGCGGCCAGAGAGCTGAAGCTGGGATTCCGGAATCCGTGGGCCTATTCCTTTCTGGCGCTATTCACCTTTTTCTCCGCGGCCGTGCTGCTGATTCAGTCACAGACCCGGATCGAAGGCTATACGCATACGACGGGCAGCCTCTTGAACCTGATTTTGTATCTGCTGCCCTTGATGACTATCCTGCTCGGATCCTTCGCCGTGACGTCGGAGAAGGAGGAGGGAGGCTGGCAGCTGCTGGCCACCTATTCCTTGACGAGCTTTCAATTATTGCTTGGGAAATATGTCGGATTGGCAGCTGTGCTGTTCGCCATCGTCGGAGTCAGCTTCGGCGTCTCCGGGCTGCTGGGGAGCCTGCTGGGACACAGCCTGTCCGTGTATACGCTGGCGTTCTTCTATTTCTCCTCCCTGCTGCTGGTCTTCGTCTTCCTGGGCGTATCCGTATGGATCGGTGCATGGGCGAAGAATCGTTGGCAGGCCTTGACCATCGGGGTCGGACTGTGGTTCGTCCTGATCCTGGCATGGCCTACGCTCCTGATCGCGCTCTTGGGCTTCCTTCCGTATCCGGTCATCAAGCCGGCGCTTCAGATCTTGACCGCGATGAACCCGGCGGAGCTGATCCGCGTGTTCATGGTTACGAGAATCGGCGGAGGGACCAGCTTCGGACCGGAATATTACGAGTGGATCCGCTGGCTGAACGGAGCCTCGGGGCTGGCGGCCTTCGTGGCCATCGGCCTTCTCTGGATCGCTGTATCCCTGGGCTTGGCCACATGGCTGTGGGAGAGGGGGAGAAGACGTGACGGATAACGCATCGAATCCGGGAGAGGGGAGCCTGCTGGAGCTGGTGCAGGTGTCCAAAACCATCCGGGGCAAGACGATCGTGCACCCGTTCGACTTCGGGCTGCCGAAGGGAAGCGTACTGGCTCTATGCGGCGGCAACGGAGCGGGTAAAAGCACGATCCTGCGGATGGTCGCCGGCATCACCCAGCCTACAACGGGAACCATCCGGCTCGGAGGACGGACTTGGAGCCAAGATCGGAGAGGCTATGCTTCCTCCCTGGGCTATATGCCCGACGATTTTCAGTTCGGCCACAGCCTGACGGCGGGGGAGACTTTGGACTTCTACGCGGCGCTCCGCGGCCCGGAGGCAATCCGGCGTGTGGATGCGGTGCTGGAGGAGGTCGGACTGTTCTCGGTCAAGCGGGCGAAGGTCTCCTCCTTCTCCAAGGGCATGCGCCAAAGGCTGCTCTTCGGTCAGGCTCTCTTGGGCGAGCCGGAGCTGTTGGTGCTGGATGAGCCGACCAACGGTCTGGACCCCTATTGGCTCCAGGCTTTCGTGGAGCTGATCCGCGCAAGGAAGGCGAAGGGGCAATCCGTCATCTTCTCCACCCACCATCTGGAGGCGGCGGAGCTGGCGGCGGATTACGCCATCCTGCTGCATGAAGGACGCATCCGCCAGGCGGGTGCGATGGAGGAGTTCCGGGCAGACTTCGGGGAAGGCGGTTTGCAGCGGGCTTTTACCTACTATCTGAGCCAGCCGGCCGGAAGCGGCCGTCAAGATCATACGGACCGGGAGGGATTGGGATGAGACGCTTACACCGTACGCTGCTGTCTGCGGTTGCGGTCATGCTCCTTGCATGCTGGAGTGCCGGCTGCGGAACGACCTCCGAGCCCCTGCCGGGACTGGAGCTGAACCCGTATACCGTTACGTTCGCAACGGAGCCCTCCGAGCCTGCCGCCGGCAAGCCGGTCGTGCTGAAGGTCGGGGTCAGCGGGAAGGATCCGCTGTCCAAGCGCTCCGAGATTTCCTTCGAGATCAAGCGGATCGGCACGGAGGACCGGAAGGAGCTTACGGCCGAGAAGAAGGACGAAGGACAGTATGAAGCTGGCTATACCTTCAAGGAGACGGGAAAGTATTCCGTCACGATCCATGTGATTACCCGGTCGGTACACCAGGTTGTGAACAAGGAAGTGGACGTGAAGTAATAGCGGGGACGGCCCTGCCGGCCATCTAAGGATGGGGCGGGGCCGTCCCTATCGCATCTGTAGAGGGTATTGGCCTTCCACCCCGCCACACAACCTCCGTTGGTGCCGCGATGGAAAAAGTGGTATAGTACAAAGAGTGCGATTTTTTAGACGCTTTCATCATGAGAGTGGAGATGAGGAGGAGCAAGTGTAATGGAGGATAACAACAAGAAGGAAGAATCCCTTCAGGACTCCCGCAAGGCCGAGCTTGAAGACGAATTTGGACCGGAAGCATTCGAGGACGAGCCGGAGGAGGAGCTGGATCTGGCGGAACAGGATATGGCTGCCGCGGCTGCACCGGCCAAGTCCAGCAAGCTGCCCTGGTTCTTGTTCGCCGCATCCGTCGTGGCCATCGGAGTCCTGCTCGTAACCGGACCCCAGTGGAACGGGGGAGGCATGAAGGGCGACGCCGCTACGGTTAACGGCCAGAAGATCACGAAGGACGAGCTGTATCAAGTGATGGTGAAGCAAGCCGGCGAGGCCGCTCTCGACAATCTGATCACAGAGAAGCTGATCAATCAAGAGGCGGACAAGAAGAAGGTCCAGATCACCGATCAGGACATCGAAGGCGAGCTGAAGGACATCAAGGCCCAGTTTCCGGACGACGCGGCATTCAACGATGCTTTGACCCAGAACAAGCTGACGCTGGACTCCCTGAAGGAGCAGATTCGGACCCAGGTGAAGGTCAACAAGATCTTCGAGGGGCAGATGGACTTGTCCGATGCGAAGCAGAAGGAATACTTCGATAAGAACAAGGACCGTTACGGACAGCCGGAGCAGATCGAGGTCTCCCACATTCTCGTAGCGAAAAAAGAGGACGCGGACAAGCTTCTGGCCGATCTGAAGGGCGGAGCCGACTTCGCCAAGGCCGCGAAGGAAAAGTCCACCGATCCGGGCTCCAAGGACAACGGAGGCAGCCTCGGATTCGTCGCCAAGAACCAAGGCTTGGATCCTGCTTTTGAAGAGGCAGCCTTCAAGCTGGGCAAGGGAGAAATGAGCGGCGTGGTCCAATCCTCCTTCGGCTATCATATCATCAAAGTGACGGATAAGAAGGCTGCGGTCGTCGCGAATTACGACGAGAAGAAGGGCCAGGTCAAGAAGGATATGGTCTCCGAAGAAGTGAACACCAAAGCCGGTGAATGGCTGCAGAAGCTGAAGACCGACGCGAAGATTGTGAAGCTGTAATCCGCGCCGATCGACCATCGGACAACCCGTTTGTGCGGCATGAAGCCGCCGGGCGGGTTGTTTGTTTTTCCGCTGGAGACCATATATGATGGAAGAGAACACCATTCTCCGCATTCGGACCTATGGAGGTGTCCTTTGTCAGATCTGAAGCGTCATTCCGTCATCTATCTGGTGTCGGATTCCGTAGGGGAGACGGCTGAGGCCGTAGCCAGGGCCACCATACGGCAGTTCGATGCTCACGAGACGAAGATCAAGCGGTACGGGCATGTCCGCACCGGCGCAGAGCTTCGTTCCATCGTGGAGGAAGTCTCCAAGCAGGGAGGCTTCATTACGTATACGCTGGTACAGCCGGAGCTCAGGGAGATCATGAAGGAAGAGTCGAAGCGGCTTAATATCCGTGCCGTCGATATTATGGGCCCGATGATGGAAGCCTTCGTCGATTCCTTCGACGGGGCGCCTAACCGGATGCCCGGCATGCTGCACCGGCTGGACGAGGATTACTTCCGGCGCGTCGAGGCCATTGAATTCACCGTTAGCTGCGACGACGGCCGGGATCCCCGTTCGCTGCTGGAAGCGGATATCATCCTGGTCGGGGTGTCCCGGACCTCGAAGACGCCGCTTTCCATCTTCCTGGCTCACAAGGGCTACAAGGTGGCAAACCTGCCGCTGATTCCGGAGGTGAAGCCTCCCCAGGAGCTGTACCGGATCACCAAGGGTCTGATCGCAGGCTTGACCATGGTGCCGGAGCAGATGCTCAAGATCCGACATGAGCGTCTCAGGGCCTTGGGCCTGTCGCCGGGTGCCAAGTATGCCGAGGTGGAGCGGATCCGGGAAGAGCTGGAGTACGCCCACTCCATCATGGACAGGCTCCGGTGTGTGAAGATTGATGTAACCGATAAGGCTATCGAAGAGACGGCCGGCATGATTTTGGATCATATGTAGAGGAAGGGGAAGGTCATTCATGGATCAGATCCGTTCGGATCGGTGGTATACCCGGGAGCATGAGTGGGTTCAGATGATGCCGTCGGGCCGGGTACGGGTGGGCATTACGGATTTTGCCCAACAGGCGCTGGGGGATATCGTATTTCTGGAGCTGCCGGGAATCGGTCAGGAGCTTCGGGCGGAGGACAGTATGGGCAGTGCGGAATCGGTGAAATCCGTGTCGGATGTCTATGCTCCGGTGAACGGCATCGTAACGGCGGTCAATCCGAAGGTCGAGGAGACCCCTAGCCTGCTGAATACCGACCCGTACGGAGAAGGCTGGATTGTGGAGCTGGAGCCGGCGGATGGGGCGCTGGACGGCCTCTTGACCGAGGCGGAATACCGTGCCTATACGTCGGAAGAGGCGGAGAGTGATTCCGGCTCATGATCTTCTTACGAAGGGAGACCTTCCGGGAGTATATCCGGTTCTACCCGGTCACCAGCATCATGCTGGCGGTCATGGGGGTGCTCTTCCTGGCCATGGAGTGGACGGGAAGCTCCACGCTGAATAGGACCTTGGTGAATTATGGGGCGATCTACAGCTGGGAAGGGGAAACGCATGAATGGTGGAGATACTTCTCCGCCATCTTCCTGCACATCGGGGTGTCTCATCTCCTGTTCAACGCCTTCGCTTTGTATGTATTCGCTCCTCCGCTGGAGCGTGTCCTGGGAACCTGGAGGTATGCGGGTTTCATCCTGTTCTCAGGATTTGCAGGAAATGCCGTGAGCATGCTGTGGTCTCAACCGCCCTTCATATCGGCGGGAGCCTCCGGCGCCATCTACGGAATCTACGCCGCGTATCTCTACCTGGCCCTGTTCCACAAGCATGTGCTGGACGAAGGCACCCGGCAGACGGTGACAACCGTTGTGATCGTCGGCTTCCTCTATTCCTTCGTCGTCCCTAACGTGAATCTCTATGCGCATGCAGGCGGCTTCGCCGGGGGCTTCCTCTACTTCGCGCTATGGGTCAGCCGATTCCGGAGGCGATAACGCCCGGTGCAGGACACAGCAGAAAAAAGCCTTATCCGTAAAGAGCGGCATCCGCTCCCGGGGATAAGGCTTTATGGCTTGCATCTCCATTCGTTCAGCCAGCATGCTCCAATCGGCGGTACAGGCTGACATTGGTGCCATACTTGCTCTGCAGGCGGTCCATCAGGTCCACCATAATCCAATACAATTCCTGCGGTCTCTGGTTGGCGGGTCTTACCGTTTCCACGCGCGTTCCGTCGACCACCACGTCAAGAACGATCATCTTCCCACGACCTTCCTTGTGTCGGATATCCATTGGCGGCATAGCGGCATACCGGCTGTTATCCGTAGAATACCAGCCTAGTGTTAAATGAATATTATCACATCGCGGAGATCTTGTAAAAAATAATGGGACCAGCACTTATTCCCAGAACGGAATTCGGAATGACGCCAAGAGAAACCCAATGACGAAGAGGGAGAGAACCAGAGCCCGGCCGACCGATCTATGATGGAGACCGATCATATAGAACATCACGAAATAGAAGGCGATGGACCATGCCAGGTTCCAGCCTCTATCATAGCTGATATGGCCAAGCAGGTACCAGATCCCTTCCAGGATGCTGAAGCCCGAGGCCCATATCGTCAGATAGCCTGCTTTCTTCCGAGATGGTGCTTCCCCAGGGTAGTGGAAGAGATAGAGGAACGTCATGGAAGGCAGCAGAACAAAAGAATTCACCAGATCCGACAGTTTATGGCTGTTCAGGAGATCCGGATGGAAGATCCAGGTCAAGTGCTCTTTGCACAGAAAGTTGTATAGGAAATTACAGTAGGACACATATAAGGCGGTCGGATAATAGCTTCGCCACCGTTTGAATGCGCCGGTCAGGAAGAAGGCTAGGAGGAAGACGAGATTGGTCAGGAGTAACATGTGAATGCCCCATTTGTCGGGATGAAGGTTAATCCCCTGTGTATGAATGTAAATGTTCCCCTAATCCCCTTGAAATAACCTGAAGCCGATTGGGATCTCAAGCCGATGAATAAGAGGCTGTCCCAAAAGGGTAAGTGTTGTTGGGGTTAAGTCGAGCGGGCCCGGCTTTCCGGGCTCGTATCTGGTTCCGGTTGCTGTTGAGATTGGATGTCCGGAATGGAATGGTTTGAAGTAGACATCCAATCTCAAAGGCAAACGCTCACGCTCCTCCACCAGATACGAATCCCTCTGCTCGGGCTTCTCGACAGGTTGAAACAACACTTCCTGTGCAGAGCAGCCTCGTTTCGTAAAAAATAAAACGAAAGAAGCCTTTCCTTGGTAAAATGGAAGTGACGAGCAACCATTCCTAAGGAGGGCTTCTTTTGTACATCCAATATACCATGGACCAGTTGTGTCTGCCAATGGATCTCGAATACGACATTCCCCCCAATCACCTCGTTCGCATCGTGAATGCCGCTGTCAACCGGCTGGACAACGCCATCTTTGACGTGGCTTATCCAGGGGGCGGACGGGATAGCTACCACCCCAAGATGCTCACCAAAGTCATCATCTACGCCTACACGCAGCGCATTTACTCCTCTCGCCAGATTGCTAAAGCCGTCCGCGAAAACATCATGTTTATGTGGCTCTCAGGCAGACAAACGCCGGACTTCCGCACCATCAATCGGTTTCGTTCGGAGCGAATGAAAGCGGTGCTGGAGACCGTCTTCACGGCTGTGTTGCAGTTTTTGGCCGAAGAAGGCTACGTCCAACTGGAGCATTACTTCGTGGACGGCACCAAGATTGAAGCCAACGCCAATCGGTATACGTTTGTCTGGGGGAAGGCGGTCGTCAAGCAGAAGGCCAAGCTCCAGGAGAAGGTTCAGCCCTTTTCGCCGCGATTGAGGAAACGGAAAAACAAGAGGAGCATACACACGGGGGCAGGGATCTCCCTGAGCGGGGCGAGTCGGCTGCCATCACCAGTGAAAAACTGGAGGAAGTCGTTAAGCAGTTGGAAGAGCGCCTGCAGGAGAAGCCCAAGGATAAACCGCTGAAAAAAGCGGTACGCGTATTGCGCAAGGACTTGCTTCCTCGTCTTCAGAAGTACGAGTCGCAGGAAGCGATTTTGGGCAAGCGAAACAGCTTTAGTAAGACCGATCATGACGCTACGTTCATGCGAATGAAAGAGGACCACATGCGAAACGGTCAACTCAAGCCGGGCTACAATGTGCAGATCGGCACCGAAAACCAATTCATTCTGGGTTACAGCGTCCACCAGCATCCGACGGACACCCGCTGTCTCATCCCTCATCTTGAAAAGCTCAAGTCGCAGTTAGGGAAACTCCCTGGCACTGTCATCGCAGATGCGGGGTACGGCGGGGAAGAGAATTACGACTATCTGGAGCAAAATGACGTGGAAGCGATCGTCAAATACAGTACCTATCACCGAGAAAAGAGCAAGGCCTGGCAGAAGGACATCAGCAAAATCGACAATTGGACCTATAACAACGAGCAGCATACATGGACATGCATGGCCGGGCAAACGCTCCATTTTCGTCGAGTGAGCACGGAGAAAACAGAAAGTGGCTACGAAATCGAATATCGGCATTATCGAAGTGCCGGATGTGAGAATTGCCCGTTGAAGCCACAGTGTACGAGAGCCGAGGGGAACCGCGAGGTTAAAGTCAGCATGAAGTATTTGCAGCTGAAGAACCAAGCCAGGCAAAAGCTCCGCAGCGAGGAAGGATATGCGATGGCTGTGAGGCGTATGATCGAGCCGGAGCCTGTGTTTGGTGATATGAAGAACAATAGAGGGTTCAAACGATTCCTGCTTCGAGGCTTACCAAAAGTAAGTCTAGAGGTCGGGTGGCTTTCCCTTGCCCATAACCTGCTTAAGAAAGCCGCTGTGGACGCTAAAAACGAAAGAGCTAAGCGAAACCAGGCCGCTTAGCTCTTTCGTTTTTCCGTATATCAACTTATTTTGGTGCTCGTGCTGTTCCAAAATTCACTTTTGGGACAGCCTCTTAGGACGGTTCAGATGGACTCGCTTAACGATTGATGGATGGCGGCAGCGGCTTTTTTGCCTGCTCCCATGGCCAGGATGACGGTGGCGGCGCCGGTGACGACGTCGCCTCCGGCGTAGACGCCGGATTTGCTGGTCCGCATGGTGGCTTCCTCGACGACGATTCCGCCCCAACGATGGGTCTCCAGACCTGGCGTAGTCTGGCGGATCAGAGGATTGGGGCCCTGACCGATGGCGATGATGACGGTATCCAGCGAGAGCTCGAACAAGCTGTCCGGCTTCTCGACGGGACTGCGGCGGCCCGAGGCGTCCGGCTCACCCAATTCCATCTCGATGCACTCCATGCCGGTGACCCAGCCGTTCTCGCCCTTGATCCGAAGCGGGTTGGAGAGGAGCCGGAAGCGGATCCCTTCCTCCTGAGCGTGATGAATCTCCTCGCGGCGGGCTGGAAGCTCGTCGAGTCCCCTCCGGTATACGATGGTGACCTCCTCGGCGCCGAGCCGAAGTGCGGTGCGGGCGGCATCCATAGCCACGTTGCCCCCGCCGACGACGGCGACGCGTTTGCCAACCCGGACGGGGGTCGGACTCTTGGGGAATTCATAGGCGCGCATCAGATTCACGCGGGTCAGGAACTCGTTGGCGGAGTAGACGCCGTTATAGTTCTCTCCCTCGATCTTCATGAAGCGGGGCAGGCCGGCTCCGCTGCCGACGAAGACGGCCCCGTAGCCTTCTTCGAACAGCTCCTCGACGGTAATCGAGCGGCCGACCACCACGTTGCGTTCGATGGTCACGCCCAGCTTCACGACCTTGTCGATCTCTTCCTCGACCAGCCCCTTGGGAAGCCGGAACTCCGGAATACCGTACATGAGGACGCCGCCCAGAGCGTGAAGGGCCTCGAACAAGGTCACCTCATAGCCCAGCTTGGCCAGATCTCCCGCACAGGTCAGACCTGCGGGTCCGCCGCCAACGACGGCCACCTTCTTGCCGTTCGCAGGAAGCGGCTCGGCTTCCGGAAGCCCTTGGGCCATACCGTAATCCGCGGCGAAGCGTTCCAACCGCCCGATACCGACGGATTCCCCCTTCTTGGCCCGGATGCATCGGCCTTCGCATTGATTCTCCTGGGGGCATACCCGGCCGCAGATCGCCGGTAGATTGTTCTCTTGCTTGATGAGCCGGTAGGCTTCCTCAAAGCGGCCGGCGGCCAGCTCGGCAATAAACGACGGAATCGGCACATTCACCGGGCATCCGTCCACGCAGGGCTGGTTCTTGCATTGGAGGCATCGGGTGGCCTCCTCCATGGCTTGCTCCGGGGTATAGCCCGTGGCGACCTCCAGAAAGTTGCGGCCGCGAATAAGCGGAGGCTGCTCCGGCATGGCAACCTTCACCGGACTCATGTTTGCTTTGGCCATTCCTCTCACGCTCCTGTCCCGATCTGGCAAATGTGGGCTTCCATATCCTTGTACATGCCTTGGCGGCGGATGCACTCGTCGAAATCGACCAGCAGGCCGTCAAAATCCGGCCCGTCCACGCAGGCGAAGCGGATCTCGCCTCCCACCGTTACGCGGCAGCCGCCGCACATGCCGGTGCCGTCGATCATGATGGGGTTCAGCGAAACGCCGGTCGGAATGCCCAAAGGCTTGGTGATGCCGACGACGGCCTTCATCATGGGCAGGGGGCCGATGGCGATGACTTCATCATATGAGTTTCCTTCAGCCAACAAGCGATTCAGCACATCGGTGACGAAGCCCTGCACGCCGGCGCTTCCGTCGTTGGTGGCTACGTACACCTGGCTGCAGAAGGTGCGGAAATCGTTCTCCAGAATGACGAACTCCCGGCCGCGCCCTCCCAGAATCACGTCAACCTCTGCGCCGGTTTCCTGCCATTTCCGGAGCTGGGGATAAAGCGGTGCGGCACCTACGCCGCCGCCGATCCCCAAGATCCGCTTCTTGCCCGGATGAATATCCGCAGGGCGTCCCAGCGGTCCGGCCAGATCGGAGACCGTGTCGCCTGCGGCTTTGGCCGCGAGCTTGCGGGTCGTATATCCGACCACCTGATAAATGATGGAGACCGTCTGGTTGACTCGGTCGTAATCGGCAATGGTCAGGGGAATTCGTTCCCCGCCTTCTTCCACGCGAAGCATGACGAATTGGCCCGGCTCACACTTGCGGGCGATAAATGGTGCATGAACCACCATGAGCTCCACGGTGTCGTTCAGTGTTTTCTTCTCGATAATGCGGTACATACGGATAGCCCCTTTGTGGACGTTCTAATGCTTACTATTATATAGGGTGCTAGGAAGGCTTTGGCCGGAAGACTTTGTATTTTTGTTGAAAACTCCGGGGAATCCTAAAGGTTGTTCATGAGGAAAGGAGGTCAGCTATGAGCCGGTTAAATGAAATTATCGACAATCACGACAACCTGGATCAATTGTTCTCCATCATCAAGCATTATGGTGTGAACGCCCAGTTCGTCGCGGATTCCCTCTGCAAGGAATTCCAGAGCCGATGCGAGTCGGAGGATGCCAAGGAGAGCGGCGATTCGGAGGCGGATCAGGCTTTTGCCCAAGATATTGTGGAGGATCTGAAGCAGTTCACGGCCAGATTCTAGGACAAAAAAGCCCAATGGGCCGGACTCGGGAACCCGCAGTCTGGCCTATTGGGCTTTTTCGGAGAAAGCAAATTGATTTTTGGCAGCTCCAAGCGGTCAATCATCGGTAATCACCACTTTGGTCCGGAGCGGGATATGCCGGAATAAGTACTCGATGTCCTTGTTTCTCATCCGGATGCAGCCGGAGCTGGCGGATTGCCCGATCTGCCAAGGGCGGTTCGTGCCGTGGATGCCGTACTTGTATCCGTTGCCGACACTAAGTCCCATCCAACGGGTTCCGAGCGGGTTGTCGGGATGGCCGCCCGCGATTTTTTTGCGCAGATAAAAGGGCTTGTAAACCTTCGTTACGATACGGAACTCGCCTTCCGGCGTCAGATCTCCGCGTCCGGTTGCCACGGGAAAGGAATAGACTGGAACGTCGTTCATCACCACCGTCAACTGGTGGCGCTTCTTATGAATGGCCACGTAGAGCTCCTCCTCCTCCGCCCGGACGGAGCCCGGCTGGGACAGAAGCAGCAGAAGTCCGGCTAGGACCAGGACCGCTGTACGCATGAACGGCGCGATTAAGCGATAGCTGCCCAACGGCAATCACCTCGCTCCTTATCCTTTGCCAGTTCCGCCCCATCCATTCCGTCCGGAGAATCCGATTATTCGCTCGTATTCCGTGGCCCGGAAGGCGGCGACGAAGGCCGAACCGGATCCTGAGCCAGCCAAGGAGATAATTGGTCGAGGAAATAGGTCCCCTCGAGGATCTGATGCTCCAGGAACCGAAGGAGGAAGGAGAGGCTCGGCTTGGCGCCGGATAGGGTCTTAACCGCATCCCAGAGGGACTGGATGAAGCGTTCCACGCAATCTGCGGCGGCTTGGGCCGCCTCAAGCTGGAGGGGGAATCCTGGCGGGGAGAAGCGGAGGTACCCGTAGATGTACCGGTTGCGGAGGAGATGCGCCGACAGGGCCTCTTGGGCAGCGGCCGCTTCCTGAGCCAAGCCCGGCTCCTCTTCGCCGGCAAGCTCCCGGACCAGTCCGGCATGCCCCAGCTGGTCCTCCAGCCACAGCTCCATCAGATCCCACAGGGGGAGGGCAGGCGCATCGGCCCCTTGCACGTAATACTTCAGCAGCCGAAGGTACTCCTGGTTCTCATTCATGGTTCCGTTCAAAAAGACAGGGGGCAGTCGAAGTCCGACCCCGCCCGCCAGCAGGCTGGACTGCAGGTGACCCTCCAGCTGGTAATACCCGGCAGCCCATGGATGGGCCTCTTTGGCGAAGCCGATCCAGGCGGCAGAGCCTGCCGCAGGGGGAGCGGGCAGTCCGTCCAGCTGGGAGAGAAGAGCTGCGAACCCTCCGGCATAACGGGCGGCCCGGCTGCGCCAATTGCACTCGTCGGGAGCAAGGCGCTCCAAGAGAAACTGCGCGTGATCCTCCAGGAGCTTCAGCCAAAACCGGTGTTCCTCCAACACGTTCCGGGAAGCATGCGGATTCAACGATGAAGACACCTCCAGTCAATGGTAACGCTGTAGTATATGACCGGGTCCTCGACTCTTAATACACTTGTCTTCCACAAACAAAAACCCCCTCCAGCCGGTGGCTGAAGGGGAGTGAATTTAGGGCTGGGACAGCCACTGGATGGCCTTCAAGGCATTGTCGGGCTTGGCCGCATTGATCCGGATGACGGCGATGCGGTCTCCCGCGGGAAGATTCAGACTCTTGAGTGCCGGGCTGTTCGACACCTCGATGCCGACCCATTGGGTGCCTTCCTTCTCGATGTCCAGCGTGCGGCGCTTCTCCTTGGCAGTGGCGGACAGCGCGGGCTGGTTCTCGAGATTCAAGAAGGCGCCTTGTTTCCCGTACTTCTCGAAATTGCCCTGATCCATGATATACAAATCAGCTTTGTCCGCCGCCATGGAGATCATGGCCTTCTGAAGCATCGCCATACCATATTCGTCCTTGGGATCCATAGGAGCAAACTGCTCGACCAGGTGAATGTCCTTCCACTCCTTGATCCCTTCCAGCATCTTCACCTCGAAGGGCTGCGGGTTCTGGATCTGGTAGTCCATGAAGAGAGTCACCTTCAGGTCCGCCCGGGCGATCCGCTTCTCTTCATTCCGGCTGTCAATGACGCTCGATGCGGTATAGATAATCAGGACCAAGGCAAGGATGGAGCCGATGATGTGCCAGCGGTAATATTCGTAGATATAGCCGATCCGGGCCGCAGTCTTGCTCTTGGGCTCCTTCTGCTTGATCTCCTCTTCGATGGCCGCCCCTTTGATGAAGTTATAGGCCTCGGTAATCTCGGACATCGTCGGCTCCCCCGCAGCACGATCCTCCTCGTCCGTGCGGTTCCTCTTCTTCCGAAGCAGCAGGGCGTACCGGTTCTCGACGTCCTCTTCGGTTGCATTCTCGTCCAGTCCCAACGTAGAATAAGCTTTTTTCATGTCCAGCATGGTGGTGTGCTTCCTCCTAATTTATACGGACTTCTCTATCTCCATCCTATTATGAAACGGGCAGTAAGGAAAGAGGGTTATTGCTCCGGGAGCGCGGCCAGGAAATCGGCGGCTTCCTTCAAGGTTCCCACGGGCACCAGCTTCATGGAGGTAGAGTAGGAACGCAGGAATTGCTCCGCGTCCTTCTGGTTGGAATCCGTCTCCCCCATGTCCTTCGGCACCAGAAAATACTCGGCGCCTTCCCGGCTGGCCGCCACCAGCTTGAAGCGGATGCCTCCGATCTGCCCGACGTTGCCGTCGGCATCGATGGTGCCTGTACCGGCGATCTTGCGGCCCCGGGTGTAATCCTTCTGCTCCAGCTTGGAGACGATGTCGAGGGAGAGCATCAGGCCGGCGGAGGGCCCTCCGATATCATCCAGGCGGAAGCGGATGGGGAGATCCGGAACGGCCTTCTGCACTTGGGCGTGATAAAAGCCGATGCCCAGCCGAGGCGTGCCGTTCTCGGAATCCAGCTCGATGACCGGAACGTTGGCTTCCACGGTCTTGCTCCCGCGCTTGATCTGGAGGAGCACGGTATCGCCCTTCTTCTTGCCCTTCAACTGGCCGGCCAGATCTTGGACGGTCTTCACGGGCTTGCCGTCGGCCGCGATGATGATATCGCCCTCGTGCAGCGATTTGGCTGCAGGAGCATTGGGGAGGAAGGATCGGATGATGACGCCGGTCTGCTCCACTTGGATGGGCTTGCCCAAATAATGATAGGCGGCCAGAACGGAGCTGGCCTCGGAATCCACCCGCATCCACTCCGTCAGCTGTTGGTAGGCGTCCACGTCGGAGACATTGCCGATGGCCTGCTCGACAGGGACGGTTTCGGTATAATCCTCGGTCAGCCGGACGAAGGCATACTCGAGAATGCCCGGCTTCACGTGCTGGAATACGGTGGTGAAGAGGAAGTCACCCTTTTCCGTCCAGCGGGAGTCCGCTACGGTGACCCGGGTTTTCACCTGCTCGGCGGAGCCCGGCGTCTTCAAGAAGTAGGGAAGCGGATAGAAGGTAAGCACTCCCAAGACGGCCAAGGAGGCGCCTGCCGCGATGAGCCGTCTTCTGCTGCGGCGGCTGTGCAGGATCGAGGAGATAGGCATGGGATCAGGACCTCGCTGCTTTTTCTTCCATCATACCGGGTTTGGGGAGGCGTTTGCAATCTCATAACGTTCACAATTGATGTGACATAATTCGACAGATTATGCAAAGGGGGCTCATTAATATGGAGTGGTATGGAATGGTAAAAAACCTAGTTCTAGTTATCGCAAAGGGAAGTGAAATGGATGGCATCTAAGAAGGCGGTATTATGGATCATTACGATCATGCTGTTGGCCGGAGGAACACCCGCCGCGGCGGCGGGGACGAAGAAGGCCAGCATGGACGCCAAATGGATTGACGGCGAGCTGTTCGTGAAGGCCAGCGCCGTTGTTTCCGCTTTGGGGGCGGATGGTGAGTACGACGCAGAATCCGGGACCTTCACTCTGACGCAGCCCAACCGGGTGGCGGAGGTCGTTAAGACTGCTTCTCCGGCCATCGTGGCAATTATCGGCAAGCCGGAGGGCGAAGGACGCAGCGCATCGCTGGACGACCGGTATAATCTGGCTCACGGCACGGGATTCGTAGTGGAAGAGGACGGCTGGATCATCACGAACGCCCATGTAGTCAAAGGGATGAAGAAGCTGGTGGTAGTCACTTCCGAAGGCAAACAGTACGAGGCGAAAGCACCATATGTGGATGAAGACAGCGATTTGGCCATGGTGAAGATTGAGGCAAAGGGGCTGACCGTTATTCCTCTGGCGAATACGGCGGACGTGGAGGTTGGAGATTCTGTTGTGGCCATTGGAACTCCCATTTCCTTTGCCCTTCGGAATTCAGCCTCTGCCGGCATCATCAGCGGGGTGAACCGGGCGGTTCATTCCACCTATAAGCTGCTTCAGACCGATGCGGCGATCAATCCCGGAAACAGCGGCGGGCCTCTCATGAATATGAAGGGGGAGGTCATCGGCGTGAACTCCCTGAAATTCGCCGCGGTTGGGGTGGAGAGTCTGGGCTTTTCGATTCCTGTGGATACGGTCCGCTATGTGATGGACCAATTCCACCGGTTTGGCCGGGTTAAGCGTCCGGTTCTAGGCTTCGAGGTGGAGGAGAGCTGGGCGGCGGTCGTGGGACTTCCTACGGATGAACCGATGACCGTTAAGAGAGTGGAGCGAGGTAGTGCTGCAGATAAGCTGGGCATCCAAGCGGGCGACATCCTATACTCCGTCGATGGTGTCAATGTGAAGTCTGAAATTGATCTCAATGAATTCCTGAAGGCTTATTTGCCGGGCGATAAAGTGAAGCTGACCCTCCTGTCCCAAGGGGACCTGGTCAACCGCACCATCACGCTGGCTGAAGCGGTAACAGACCATTAACCTTAAGAGGAGAAGTGCCCGATGAGACTCATCAGTCAGATGAAGAAGGTATTCTTAACTTTAGCTTTAGCCGTCTTTTGCCTCTTCTCGGCAAGCGCTGTTCATGCTGCGGATGCGGATCAGCTCGATATCGAGCTGCAGCTCGACCGTGAGACAGTGATGATCAATGGAATGGAGTCCAAGGGGGCTGCTCCCTACTTATCCAACGACACCACACTGGTGCCGATGCGGGTTATCACGACCGCATTCGGTGCCGTACTGCAATGGGATGGAGATACCGAAACCATTACGCTCAAATACGGCGGTCAGACCGTTAAGCTGGTCATTGGCAGTCTGAAGGCAGAGGTCAACGGAACGGAGAAGCTGCTATCAGCTGCTCCTGAATTGAAGAATGACACGACCATGGTTCCGATCCGGTTCATTTCCGAAACCTTCGGTGCTAAGGTAAGCTTCGATGATGCCACTGGCACCATTAAAATTACCGGAGCCAAATCCGGCGGCACGTCCGGCAGCACAGGGATGGACATTGATGCAGGGAAAACCAAGATCGGCAACAGCTATTACGGCTGGAGCATGAAGTACCCGACGGATCTTCGGAAGGATCAGATTTCTTTCCGCGAGGATGCCGTGAAGTTCAACCAAGCGGATGGCGAGTACCAGCTGATTGTATGGATTGAGGAGGATCATAGTCCGGTCAGTTCGGAAGCTCTGTTAAAGAGGCTGTCCGAAGAAGTGGAGGGCAATGAAACGGTCCTCGACAAGAAGACGGTCAAAGACGGCGACATGACTTACGCCAAGATCGTGGCCAAGGACAAAGAGGGCTATTACGAGCACCGGGCTTACCAGTCGGACGAACGCCTCTATTTCCTCCACCTGATCGTCAAGAAGGAAGAGAATTTCAAGAATGCGGAGAAAACCAAATCCTACAGCGATCTGCTGAATAGCTTCCGCCCGTCCTATAACAAAGAGGATGGGAGCATCAAAGATCTGTCTACGGTGAAGGACGGCAGCCGTCCTTACAACAACGAAGACCTCGGATTAAAGGTACAGATCCCGGCCGAATGGAGAATGTCTAAGAACTCCCAATGGCAAAACTTCTACAGCGAGGACAGCACCGAAGCATTAACCGTTCGCATGACCTCCATTGCCGATCAGGATACCCTGGAGAAGTGGGTTCAACGCGAAATGGATGACATGAAGGCGGATCTGGTATCGGATGCCTTGAAGATGGAGCAACCGATACCGATTGAAATCAACGGAGCCAAAGCCATTAAGCTGAAGTACTCCACCAAGCTGAGTGATCAGTGGTCCACCATCTACGGCTATTACATGTTCAAAGGAAATTATAAATACGAATTTGATGTCGTATTCACGAAGGGGAAGGATAACTCGGTACTGGCGGATACGCTGCTGAAGTCCATTGAGCTGACGGGCAAAATCAACACCTCCTACGGCTTTATCGAGGACGACCGGGATTTCGTGGATCGGACCAAGGTTGAAGAGCATAAATTCAAAACCGAGAAATTCTCGGTTTCCGTTCCGCATTACTGGACCCAGGAGAAAAATGACAAGGGTTCCGTCATTTTCTCGGCTAGTGCTGGCGTTGTCTCCGTCACTGTAGTGGATGGCAGCCTGGAGCAGTACAAGCGGGCGGTGGATTATGCCATGGAACAATCCGGCAACGCCTCCTCTGATTTCAAGGTGACTTCCAAAGGCCCGACTCAGCTTGCCGGGCAATCAGGCTACAAATGGGAATACACGACCAAGAGTACCAACGGTGCCGCATTCAAGAAGACGACTTATGCAGCCGCCAAAAACGGGAAATTGTATCTGATCGACGTTGTCATGAATCAAGCGCACGGAACAGGGGCCAATACAGCCATGTTCAACGCCATCGTGGATTCG
The DNA here is from genome assembly GCF_051594765.1 of Oryzibacillus soli. Classification (NCBI taxonomy): domain Bacteria; kingdom Bacillati; phylum Bacillota; class Bacilli; order Caryophanales; family Paenibacillaceae; genus Oryzibacillus; species Oryzibacillus soli. The sequence goes on along the minus strand of NZ_JBPPGJ010000001.1, from coordinate 311,869 downwards.
TTCCGGATATTGGATTAACAAGTCCCAAAGAAGAAGGGTACCTCGCAAGCGGAGGTACCCTTCTTCGTGTTCGGATGCTAGGGGTTCGCTGCGTATCGGTCCAAGAAGGTAAAGACCTCCCGCTCGGGAAGCGGCTTGCTGATCAGATACCCTTGGATGGTGTCGCAGGAATTGAGCCGCAGGTATTCCATCTGCTCCTGCATCTCCACCCCCTCGGCCACGACCTCGAGGCCGATCTGATGACCGATGGTGATGATGGCCTCGGTCAAGGTCTTCTCCCCATTGCGGCCGGGAACCTGATCGATGAAGGATTTGTCGATTTTCAGGGTCGTAATGGGCAGCTGCATGAGGTAGCTCAGGGAGGAATAACCGGTGCCGAAGTCGTCCAGCGCGATCCGGACCCCCTTGCCATGAAGAATCCGGAGCTTGCCGATGGCGTTCTCGTAGGACTCCATGAAGATGGATTCCGTAATCTCGAGCTCCAGGCATTGGGGAGGCAAGCCGGTCTCCTCCAGCACGGCTAGCACGGACTGCACGAAATCCTCCTGGATGAGCTGGATCACGGACAGGTTCACGGAGATGACCGCATCCGGGTAGCCCCGGCGTTGTATCTCTCGAATGAAGGTGCAGGCCTCCCGCAGGACCCAATCGCCGATGGGACCGATGAGCCGGCAGTCCTCCGCCACCTGGATGAAGGACAGGGGAGAGACAAAGCCCAGCGCCGGGTTGTGCCAGCGGATCAGCGCCTCGAAGCCGGTGACGGCTCCGGTCCGGAGCTCGACCTTGGGCTGGTAATAGACCATGAACTCCTGACGCTTCAACGCAAAGCGCAGATGGGTCTCGATGACCATCCGGTTGTTGAAGGTATCGGTCATGGAGGGGTGGTACTCGACCACCCGGCCACGTCCGGCCGACTTGGCGTTGTACATGGCCATGTCCGCTTTTTTCAGAAGCTCCTCGGCAGTCCTGCCGTCTTCGGGATAACGGGCCACACCGATGCTGACGGAGATGTACAGATCGATGTCGTTCACGCGCACCGGCTCCCGGAAGAACTCCATCAAGCCCGCGGCGATTCCGCTCTCCGAATCGTGGCCTCGCTTCAGGAAGAGGATGAACTCATCCCCGCTCAGCCGGTACACCGTGTCGCTGTCCTTCGTCCAGGAGGTAAGCCGGTCCGCCGCGTACCGGATCAGCTGATCGCCTGCGGTATGTCCCAAGGTATCGTTGATATACTTGAAATGATCGATGTCCACATACAGGATCGTGGCGGACCGGTCCGGCTCCTTGTCCATAAACCGGTCCAGCTCGGCCAATAGGGAGACCCGGTTCGGCATGCCGCTCAAGGCGTCATAGTAAGCCAGTTGATGAAGCTCCGCTTGGCTGTGGACCAGCGTGTTGTAGTTGTCCTGGAGCTCCTCTTGGGTGGCCGTCAGCTCCTCGTAGGTGGTTTCCAGCTCCTGATAGCTGTTGTACAGCTTGATCTCGTATTCCTTGCGCTCCGTAATGTCGATCAAGGACCCCGCCAGCCGGATGTAGCGGCCCTCCGGCCCGCTCAAGCCCTTGCCTTTGCCCTCGAACCACTTGTAATCGCCGTTCTTGCAGCGGAAGCGGTATTCACACTGGAAGTAGGGGGTCCTTCCGCTGAGATGCCCGGACATTTCCTGCTCCAGCCTATGGGAGTCCTCCGGATGAAGAATGCTGCGCCAGCCGCCAGCTACTTCGTTCAGCTCGCCGTGTTCATACCCCAAGAGCTCGTACCAGCTCTCCGAGAAGAAATAGCGGCCGCACTCCAGATCAAGATCCCAGATGACGGCTTGGGAGCCGTTCGCCGCCAGACGGAACCGTTCCTCGCTCCGGGCCAGACTGATCCTCATCCTCCGGATCCGGGTGATGTAGAAGATAAGAACGGTGATGAAGCCGATCAACACGGTGAAGGCACCGAGCGTGCTCCAAACCAGAGATTTATAGGTGCTGTAAAACGTTACGGGACGGTTGATGATCTCACTGTCCGATGGAAGACGGGTGACGGGAATATCGAACCGCTTCAGCTGCTCGTAGTCGAACACCTTGCGGATCGTACGCGCAGGCATATAGCTATGGCTGCCGACCGGTGCTCCCTTCAGGAGCTGGATGCCCAGTTGGGCGGCGGCTTCGCCTTGAAGTCTGCCGCTGGTCATGCTGCCGCCGAAGGCGCCATTGCGTAAGGCGAAGTCGTAGAGATGGTAGACGGGGACGGTGCTTTCCAGGCTGATGGCCTGGGCGGCTTCCGAGAATTCCACGACTTGCCCCAGACCGTCGCTGAAATAGGTGGTCATCAGCACAATGTCCTGCTTCCCCAAGGTCCGGACGTGGTCCAATACCTGACGGTAAGAAAGATTGTTCAGGGGGTGAAGCTTAAGGTAGGGGAACTGGCTCTCCAGCCTTTCCATCACCAAATGGCCGGTGGAAGAGCCGCTCTCCGAATTGTCGAAAAGGAGGTGGACGTCGGAGACAGACGGATTGATCGTCAAAGCGGCTTGAACGGTGCCCACGGGATCGACCTCTTCGATGATGCCGGCAACGTTCTTGGTATCGCTTAGGAGGGAGGGGAGACTCATACTGTTGACGCCGCTGAAAACCAAGGGGGCATCGTGCAGCAGATCCTTCCGGTGCTCCATGGCAAACTCCAGTGCGGTATCGTCCGTCACCATGACCAGGTCAAGTGTGGTATGAGCGTATTTATACCGGATGGTTTCGGTGAACCGCTCCAAGTTCACACCGGTAGGAAAATGCTTCCAATCCAAATATTCCACGGATGCGGTGAAGGGAATCCCGGAGCGGCGCAGCTCCTCCAGGAAGCCGTCCGACTGATCGTCCGTCCACTGAAGTCCGCTGTCGTAGGAATGAAGGATCAGGATCCGTTTGTTCGCGGCTTCCGAATGGATAAGCGGCGGATTCAGCCCGGAGGCCAATAGGGCGGTCAAGATCAGTAGGGGAACGGTGAATCTTACCCGGAAACGTTGTTTCAGACCGCTCATAATACCAGCCTCTCCATACAATGATCTCTATTTCTCTACAATATATTGTTCTGCGAGGAATTTCGACACTTTATTTATCTTTTTTACAACTTGTTGGAGATTAGACACAATCTAATTAAGCTTTTTGATGATTAGATGGGGAGAACGCAGTTACTAGAACGAACGCGGTGCCCCATATATCGCTAGATTCGGCAAGTTGGGCGGAACCCCGCATACACTGGTAGCATCATGGTTATAGCGGGAGGTTCGACATGGGATATGAGGTGACCGTAGAGCCTGGGGTTAAGCTGTATGTGGAGGATGTGAACCCTGGAGGCAAGAAGACCATTGTGTTTCTTCATGGCTGGCCGCTCTGCCATAAGCAGTTCGAATACCAATTCAATGTCCTGCCGGCTATGGGATACCGCTGCATCGGCATAGACTGGAGGGGCTTCGGGCAATCCGATAAGCCCTATCATGGATATACCTTCGACCGGTTGGCGGACGACATTCATGCGGTGATCGCTGCGCTTCAGCTGGAGAGCTTCACCCTCGTCGGACATTCCACGGGAGGAGCCATCGCCCTCCGGTATGTGTCCCGGCATAACGGATACGGGGTAGCCCGGCTGGTGCTGGTCGATGCGGCGGCTCCCACCGGCTTCACGCAGGATACCGCCCATCAGCTGCTGCAGGAAGCCTTGAACGATAGGCCGAAGATGATGCGGGGGGTGGCGGAGACCTTCTTCTTCCAATTCGTCACCGTCCCGTTCTCGGAATGGTTCATCGGACTGGGTATGCAAGCGGCCAGCTGGTCCACGGCAGCGGTAATCCGGCTTCTGCGGGATGAGCCGATGGCCTCGGATCTGCCTCGAATCCACGTCCCGACCCTGATCATTCACGGGATTCACGACAAAATCATTCCTTACCCGCAAGCCCTGGCGATGCATCAGTTGATCCCCCATTCCCAGCTGGTCCCGTTCCACTACAGCGGTCACGGGGCATTCTGGGAGGAGCGCGACCGGTTCAACCAGGTTCTGTGCCAATATATTGGATAGAGAACCGTCGTGCAGCCTGGGGATACCGCTTGCCCCAATAGCCCCGAAAGGGGTTATTTGCCGTTCGGAGCGGCTCCAACGGGTGCAACGTTCTTGTGCCCGGCATGCGCAGCCGCGTTCATACGCGGCCCAGCAGCTCCGCATACGGCCGTATCCGCTCCATCCAGCAGGCCGGGACGAAGGCTTCCGCATCGGCATAAACGGCGCGCAAATGCCGGGATACATGGCTCACCCGTTCCTCGATCAGCACCTCGTGGATTTCGGAGGATTTAACCGGGACTAATGCATCGGTAACGGTCCGAAACCGGGGAAGCGGCAAGAACATATCCGGGGTTTTCCTGTACCTGCAGGTATGGGGAAACCGCGGTGCGCTTCCCGAATCATACTTGGACAGCTTGGCGCGGGCAACGTGTTCGCTTAGCAGGGAAACCGCGTCGAATTCCAAGACGGCGAAGGGCTCCGCCGGTTCTCTTCGGGCATAGGTCTCCATCATCTTCAGGCAATCTCTCCGCGTCGGCCAGAAGAACACATGGCGGTCCAGGCATGCGCGGAATTGCTCCTGCGTCACACCGGAATAGAGCATCTGGTCGGGAATCCGAAGGTGAGGATTGATCGTAACGCGCTGATTCCCGAGCAGGAGCTCCATCGGAACGGTACGGCGGGCTCCGGTTGAACCGGGATTCAGGATGCCGCTGGACAGCAGGGCATCATAAGCGGCGATCACCTGCAGATTCCGAGCGCGTGTGAAGTGGAACAGGGATTTTCGCCCGCTGCTTCTCGTTATCTCAGCGATGATGTCCTCCACCATGGAATCCGCTCCTCCGGAGTGAAGTGTGTATGGATAAATTGCCCGTATCTTCAGGGTTCATTCCATAAATGCCGATAGAATCTCCCCGTGCCGCAGTGCGAACCTCTGTTTTGGCCGATGACAAACAGACGCGAACCGAATATAGTGAATGTAAACGCATACTATCCGGACAAGACAGGGGGAAGACCGGTAAGATGAAGAGAGTGGCGGCTATCTATTTGGTCTTGGTGTTGATCTTCGGCTTGTACGTCATCCAGTATCTGTACAAGGATACCCGGGGGCCGGTCATTCAAGAAGGAATCAAGGGCAGCATCGACGAGAAATATGTCATGGTCACCTTCCAGGCCGGAATTGAATACTGGAAGAGCTGCTTGAAGGGCTTCGAAGACGCGGCGGAGGCGCTGAACGTATCCGTGGAATACCGGGGGGCTACCCAATACGATCTAAAGGAGCAGATTACGGTGCTGGAGCATATCATTGCCCGGAAGCCGGCCGGAATCGCGCTGTCGGCCATCAATCCACAAGAGCTGTCGTCCACCATCGACAAAGCGGTGGAGGCGGGAATCCCCGTTGTGCTCTTCGATTCCGGAGCGGTCACCAGCAAGGCTTACTCGTTCTTGGCTACGGATAACGTACAGGCGGGAGTGGCGGCTGCCCGCAAGATGGCGGACATCTTGAGCGGGAGCGGGAAGGTAGCGGTAATCACTCAGCCGAATCAGTTGAACCATCAAGAGAGGACGCAGGGCTTCATGGAGACGATCCGCAAGGAGTTCCCTCGGATCGAGATCGCGGCCGTGGAGGATGGGAAGGGCGATTCACTCTCCTCCAAGATGACCATGCTGGAGGTGCTGCGAAATCATCCGGATCTGTCGGGGGTGTTCGTCACCTATGCCAACGGAGGGGTCGGTGTCGCCGAGGCGCTCAGTGTCCGACAGGACGCAGGACGGGTTAAGATCGTCAGCTTCGATACGGACAAGCAGACGCTGGACCTGGTTAAGCAGGGGACAATCTCCGCCACCATGGCGCAGGGCACCTGGAATATGGGCTACTGGTCTCTGCAGTTCCTCTTCCATGTGAAGCACGGACTGGCGAAGCCGGGCAGCTCCGCCAACCAAGGCGTCTCGACGCTTCCACCTTACGTGGACACCGGCATAACGGTAGTGACCGGCGAGAATGTGGATCGGTTCTATGCCAAGTAACGGTGAAGGCACCCGGAAGGGAGAGGTGTAGATGTGGAAATGGCTCCGGTTCGAGCTGAATGATATGCCCATCCGTTATAAGCTGATTGCCCACTTCCTTCTGATCAGCATTCTGCCCTCCATCGGAATGGGCTTCCTGGTCGGCCTCGTCTCCGACCGGGTCATCGAGCGGCAGGTCAATGACAATACGCTGCAGTTGATCAGCAAAGCGAATAAAACGCTGGAATTCTATACGACCAGTCTGCAAAATATGACGTATCTGATTTCATTCAATCCGACCGTGGCCCAGTTCCTGCAGAATCCCCGCCTGCAGGAGGACAAGGAGTACGAGCTTCGCCAATTCCTGCAGGGCTTCACCACGCTGCACACAGAGGTGTCCGGCATCCTGGTGGCGGATGCCAAAGGGGGCTACATCAGCAACGAGCTGTACGGCACCGGAGACGGAAGCTTGCGGGAGGAGGCCTGGTTCACGGAGGCGGTCCGGAACGAAGGCCTGTTCAAGGTGCTGGGTCACCCCAACGGCAGGAGGATTGCCAGCCATGCCAATTACCGCGAGGACGAGGTCATCTCCGTCGTACGGGCGATTCTGGATCCGCAGACGCAAGCGCTCCGGGGCGTGGTCCTGATTGATTTGAAGCTGCGGGTCATTGCCGAAACGGTCAAGGATGTCCGATTGGGGAAGACGGGCTATCTGATGGTGATCGACGGAACCGGGGAAAGCATCTATTCCCCCAGGAATCCGCTGGTCGAGCAGATTCCTGCAGGCTGGCTAGGCGACTCGGTCAGCGGAACCTTCTCCAAGACCATCGAAGGGGAACGCCTGCAGTTCATCTACCAGAAGTCTCCCTTCACCGGATGGACGACGGTGGGGGTATTCTCTTCCAGGGAAACCGTGCAGGAGTCGCGGCAGATTCAGTTTTTTGTCGTCAGCTTCGTCTTCGTCATCTGTCTCTTGGGGGTTGCCGCATCCCTCTATCTCTCCCACTCGATCTCCCGGCCCATCGTGCATCTGAACATGCTGATGCACCGGGCGGAGGGGGGCGATTGGAACAGCCGGTACCAAGGAAACCGGAAGGACGAGGTGGGACAGTTGGGACGCAGCTTCAACGCTATGATCTCGCAGATCGCGAAGCTGCTGCAACTGACGGAGCAGCAGGCGAAGCAGAAGCGGGAAGCGGAATTCCGGAGTCTGCAGGCCCAGATCAAGCCTCACTTCCTCTATAATACCTTGGATACGATCCAGTGGATGGCCCGGAAGGAGGGAGTGGAGGAGGTGGCCACCGTCGTCGGCTCCTTGGCGAAGCTGTTCCGGATCGGACTGAGCAAGGGCAACGACGTGATCCGCCTGACGGAAGAGATCGAGCATATCCAGAGCTATCTGGTGATCCAGAAGACCCGGTATTTGGACAAGCTGAATTATACCGTCGAGATGGACCCTGTTCTGGAACGGCTCTGGGTGCTGAAGCTGCTGCTGCAGCCGCTGGTGGAGAACGCGATCTACCACGGTATTAAGGAGCGGCGGGGTCCGGGCCACATCTCCATCGAAGCGAAGCGGGAGAGCGGCTTGCTGGTGCTGCGGGTGACGGATGACGGCAAGGGAATGACGGAGGAGGTTCTGGCGGACCTCCGGCGCAGCCTGAATGCGGTCTCGGCGGACGAGCCGGAAGGGGCCGAGGAGAAGGAACGAAGCGGCTACGGGCTCCTGAACGTTCAGGCCCGGATCCGGTTGACGTTCGGCGATGCATACGGGCTGACTGTCGAGAGCGAGTTGGGAAAGGGAACGTCGGTAACCATCCGGCATCCTTATCTGGACGATTATACGAAAGGCGAGGGGGATTGGCATGTGGAAGGTACTGATCGCAGATGACGAGCCGTGGATCCGGTCGGGCATCCGAAGCTCCGTCGATTGGCGGGTTTACGGGATGGAGGTGGCCGCCGAGGCGGAGGACGGAGAGGAAGCGCTGGAGCTGGCGGTCCGGCATGAGGTTCGGGTCATCCTAGTGGACTTGAACATGCCGATCATGAATGGACTGACCCTGATCAAGCATATCCGGGAGCAGCTTCCGGGTACCCGGATCATCATCATTACGGGGCACAATGAGTTCGGCTATGCCCAGGAGGCCCTCCGTATGCAGGTGGACGATTACATCCTGAAGCCGGTGGATCCCGCCCAGCTGAGAACGGTGCTAAGCCGTGTGGCGGGGGAGCTTGACGCAAGCGAGAAGCGGGAGGAGCAGCTGGAGCTGGCATCCAAGCAGATCGCGAAGAATCTCCCTCTATTGCGGGAGCGGTTCTGTACGGATTGGATCCAGGGGATGCTGACGGAATCCGAAATTCTGGAGCAGCTGGGCTTCCTCAAGCTGCCCGAGCGTCCCCCGGTTCAGATGGGGGTGATCCGTTGGCCTGAGATCCGTGGGGATCAGCGGATTATGAAGGAGAACGACCGGCAGCTGTTTCTGTTTGCCGTCGAGAACATGGCGGAGGAGCTGCTGCGGGAGTACCCCAAGGTCCTCTTCCGGGACCGCGCGGACTTGATCGTCGCCTGTCTGTGGGAGGAGGCGCCGGATTCGGTCTTCCACGACCTGGAGCAGGCGGTTCAGACCTACCTGAAGATTCCCGTCCAGGTCTATGCCGAGCGGGTGGACCACCCGCTTGCCGAGATCGGGGATGCCTACAGACAGTGCAAGGCCAATGTATTCAAGGAAACGGCGGTGTCCCCCTTGGTCCGGAAGGCCAGGCAGACCATCCGGGAGCAGTTCCACGACCCCGATCTGACGCTGGAATCGTGCGCGAGGCTGCTTGCGGTATCACCCGTCTATCTGAGCCGGGTGGTGAAGCAGGAGCTCGGGACCACCTTCGTGGGCTTGGTGACTGGGACCCGTATCAAAAAGGCGATCCAGCTCCTGACCTCCACCGATCTGAGCATTCTGGAGATTGCGGAGCGGGTAGGATACGAGAGCCAGCATTATTTCAGCACCGCGTTCAAGAAGGTGATGGGCATGTCCCCCAACCAATACCGCAAGGGCTCGGCTCCGGGGTCCGGCGAATAGGAAGTTGAATTTTTATAAAAAATGTAAACTTCTTCAAAAGACGCTTCGGCGTCTTTTTTGTATGCTTAAACCAGATTCACAAATGCTTCAACCCACAAAACAGGGAAACGGGAGGTCGTAATCACATGAAGAAAGTATGGGCGCTTCTTCTCTCTATGGCTTTGGTGCTGGCCCTTGCAGCATGCGGCAGCAGCAAGGAGGATTCGAAAGGCGGAACGGCGGCTCCGGCGGCTACGGGCTCAGGAACGGCTTCAAGCCCGGCGGCTGGAGCAGGCGGCAAAGGCAGCTTCGTCGGAATCGCGATGCCGACCAAATCCTCCGAGCGTTGGGTCAAGGACGGCTCCAACATGGTGAAGGAGTTCGAGAAGCTGGGCTACAAGACCGACCTTCAATATGCGGAAGATGTGGTGGAGAATCAGCTCTCCCAGATCGAGAACATGATTACCAAGGGCGTTAATGTGCTGGTCATCGCTTCCATTGACGGAGAATCGCTGTCCAAGGTTCTGGAGAAGGCCAAAGCGGCCAAGATCCCGGTCATCGCCTATGACCGCCTGATTAAGAAGTCCGATAACGTCAGCTATTACGCCACCTTCGACAACTTCAAGGTCGGCGTGCAGCAGGCCTCCTACATCGAGCAGAAGCTGGGCTTGAAGGAAGGCAAGGGCCCCTTCAACATCGAGCTGTTCGCCGGTTCCCCGGACGATAACAATGCCTACTTCTTCTTCGACGGCGCCATGAGCGTGTTGAAGCCCTACATCGATTCCGGCAAGCTGGTTGTGAAGAGCGGCCAGATGAAGATGGAGCAAGTGGCCACCCTTCGCTGGGATGGCGCCACCGCTCAATCCCGGATGGATAACCTGCTCTCCTCCAAGTATGCGACCGATAAAGTAGACGCCGTCTTGTCCCCGTATGACGGCATCTCCATCGGCATCCTGTCCTCCCTGAAGGGCGTCGGCTACGGCTCCGCCAATAAGCCGCTGCCGATCATCACCGGCCAAGATGCCGAGCTGGCCTCCGTGAAGTCCATCCTCGCCGGCGGCCAGACCCAAACCGTGTTCAAGGATACCCGTGAGCTGGCCAAGAAAGCGGTGGAGATGGCCGATGCTGTGGTTAAGGGCAAGGAGGTCAGCGTCAACGACACCAAGACCTACAACAACGGAGTCAAGGTGGTGCCGTCCTACCTGCTGGAGCCGGTATCCGTCGACAAGAGCAACTATGAGAAGGTGTTGGTGGAGAGCGGATATTACACGAAGGAGCAGCTGTCCAAGTAAGCGGTTCCAATCCAGAACGGTGCAGCGGCCGGTAGCGGCCGCTGCATGATTTCAATGCGGGAGTGTGGGGGGAGCCATGAGCGATATCATCTTGGAAATGAGACAGATTACCAAAGCATTTCCGGGGGTTAAGGCGCTGGAGGATGTCAACCTGAAGGTCCGGGAAGGCGAAATCCATGCGTTGATGGGAGAGAATGGTGCCGGCAAGTCGACGCTGATGAAGGTGCTGAGCGGGGTCTATCCGCATGGGAGCTACAGCGGCGAGATCTTTTATAAGGGACAGGAATGCCATTTCAAGGATATTAAGGACAGCGAGAAGCGGGGCATTGCAATTATTCATCAAGAGCTCGCCCTTATTCCGCAATTATCGATTTCGGAAAACATCTTTTTGGGGAACGAGGTGGCCAAGAGGGGCCTGATCAACTGGAATGAAACCGTGGTGAAAACCCGCACACTCCTGCAAAAGGTCGGTTTGGCGGAATCGCCAAGCACCTTGATCAGCTCCATCGGCGTCGGCAAGCAGCAATTGGTGGAGATTGCCAAGGCCTTCTCCAAGGATGTCAAGCTGCTCATCCTGGACGAGCCGACGGCCGCCCTGAACGAAGAGGACAGCGAAAACTTGCTGAATCTGCTCTTGGAATTCAAGAAGCACGGATTGACCGCCATCATCATCAGCCATAAGCTGAATGAAATTGTCAAGGTGGCGGATTCCATCACGATTCTCAGGGACGGGAAAACGATCGAAACGCTGGATGTCCGCAAGGACAGCATCACGGAGGACCGGATCATCAAAGGAATGGTTGGGCGGGATCTGACCAACCGGTACCCCGTTCGGGAGCCCCGGATCGGTGAAACCATCTTCGAGGTGAAGAACTGGAACGTATACCACCCCGAGATGCAGGACCGCAAGGTGATCGATGATGTCAGCTTTCATATACGAGCGGGTGAGATCGTGGGCATCGCCGGCTTGATGGGCGCCGGAAGGACGGAGCTTGCCATGAGCATCTTCGGCAGAGCTTACGGCTCCAGGATCAGCGGCTCCCTGTTCAAGAAGGGCAAGCCGATCCAGGCCCCCTCCATCGACAAGGCCATTAAGAACGGTATCGCTTATGTGACGGAGGACCGGAAGCATTATGGCTTGATCCTGATTGACGATATCCGGCGGAATGTGACGCTCTCGCGCTTGGGGAAGATCTCCAGACACACGGTGGTCGATGAGAACGAGGAGGTTCTGGTGGCGGAACGGTTCCGCAAGGCCATGAACATCAAGACGCCGAGCATTCTCCAATTGACGGGCAATCTGAGCGGAGGCAACCAGCAAAAGGTGGTTCTCTCCAAGTGGATCTTCTCCGAGCCGGATATTCTGATCCTGGACGAACCAACGCGCGGCATCGACGTAGGGGCGAAGTACGAGATCTATACGATCATTCAGGACTTGGCGAAGCAGGGCAAGGGCGTATTGGTCATCTCCTCCGAGCTTCCGGAGATTCTGGGCATCTGTGACCGCATCTATGTGATGTGCGAAGGGCGCTTGACTGGCGAGCTGCCCAGGCAGGAGGCCGACCAGGAGAAGCTGATGAAATATATGACCATGAGCAGGGGGTAAACACACATGGAAGCATGGCTCAAATCCTTCCGGACGAACATCCGCGAATACGGCATGTTCATCGCGCTGATCTTGATCATGGTGCTGTTCCAGTTTCTGACGGACGGCATCCTGCTGAAGCCGCTGAATATTACGAACATCATTCTTCAGAACAGCTACATTCTGGTCCTGGCGATCGGGATGCTGCTGGTCATCATCACGGGACATATCGACTTGTCCGTCGGCTCGGTGGCCGCCTTCGTCGGCGCCGTGTCCGCCATTATGATGGTTCAGCACCATATGCCCTTTGGTCTGGCCTTTGTTCTCTCGCTGGCCATCGGAGCGGCGGTCGGTGCCTGGCAGGGCTTCTGGGTGGCCTATGTGCGGATTCCCGCCTTCATCGTCACACTGGCCGGAATGCTCCTATTTAGGGGACTGACGATGATCGTGCTGAAGGGTCAATCCCTGGCCCCCTTCCCGGAGACCTTCCAGAAGATCAGCTCCGGCTTCATCCCGGATTGGTTCAACGGTGACGGGCTCCATCTCACCACCGTCGTCATCGGCGTTCTCTTGTCGATCGTCTACATCTGGCAGGAGCTTCGTTCCCGGGCAACCAAGGTCAAGTACGGCTTCGAGATTCTGGGCATGCCGCTCCTGGTCCTGAAGCTTGCTGCGATGGTTCTGGTCATCAACGCCTTCACCTATGTGCTGGCCAGCTATGCCGGCCTGCCCAATATTCTCATCATCCTCTTCATCCTGATCGTGGTGTATTCCTTCGTGATGAACCGGACCGTCATGGGCCGGCACATCTATGCGCTGGGCGGAAACGAGAAGGCCGCCAAGCTGTCGGGCGTCAAGACCAAGCAGGTTACCTTCTGGGTGTTCGTCAATATGGGGGTTCTCGCCGCGCTGTCGGGCTTGATCTTCGCCGCTCGCCTTAATGCGGCGACGCCGAAGGCCGGCACCAACTTCGAGCTGGATGCCATCGCAGCCTGCTTCATCGGCGGCGCTTCCGTATCCGGCGGCGTCGGCAAGGTCGTCGGCGCTATGGTCGGCGGACTGGTCATGGGGGTCATGAACAACGGGATGTCCATCAAGGGACTTGGCGTGGATTGGCAGCAGGTCATCAAGGGGATGGTCCTCTTGCTGGCGGTGGCCTTCGACATCTATAACAAGCGCAAGTCCTCCTGAGCGCTTGCGTCATTCTGAGACTGCCGGCGATGCCGGCAGTTTTTGGCGTGCCCATAGCGAGCGACACTTCGAGGATCCATATTCACAAGCCCAGGTACTCTCCGCCGTTCACATGGATCGTCTGACCGATGACGAAGCTGGAATCGTCTGAGGCCAAGTATAAATAGATGGAAGCGATCTCGTATGGCTGTGCCGTTCGTTTGATCGGTCCCGGATTATCTATGGACCCATAGAACATGTAGAATTCGGGGGGAAGCGATGAAGGAATAAGAGGGGTCCACGTCCGGCCGGGGGCTACGGCATTGACCCGGATGCCCCGATCGGCCAGTGAAACCGCCAGGGACCGGGTTAGCGAACTGACAGCTCCCTTGGTGGCGGAGTAACCCGACATGGCCGGGTAGCCTCTGTCCGCCGCGACGGAGCTCGTATTGATGATGGTGCTGCCCGGCTTGAAGTGGGGAAGCACGGCTTTTACAAAGTAAAAACAGGAGAATACATTCGTCTTGAACATTCTCTCCAGACTCTCGGCTGACAGGTTGGCGATGTCCGGTTGATACGTCAGCTCTCCCGCGTTGTTGATCAATATATCAATCCGTCCGAACCTGGACAAGGTCAACTCTACGGCCTGCCTGCAAAATTGCTCATCACCGATATCCCCGGCGATCGTCAAGCAGCTGCGGCCCCATTGCCTGATTCTCTCCTGTGTTTCCAGGGCATCGGCATGCTCATTCAGGTAGACGACTGCGATATCCGCCCCTTCCCGGGCGAATAAATAGGCAATGGCCCGGCCGATTCCGCTGTCTCCTCCTGTAATGATCGCCACCTTATTCTTGAGTCTGCCGGACTCTCTTCGACCCGGGGGCTCCGAAACCGGTCTTGGCTGCATCAAATATTCCAGGCCAGGCTGACCGGGCTGATACTGGGGCGGAAACTCGACCGGAACATCTTCGCACTTCTTCACTCGTGGATCTTGGGGATACAAGGGAGTTCCTCCATTTCGGCGTAAACTGCTATCAGCTTATTCCGGAGTCCGAAATGGGTGATGGACCAGATGGTTCGTTAGGAACCGATATGTGCGGATCAATAGCAAGGCCGCCATCGGATAAGTGGGGATGGACCAATACAATTTCCACCCGCTGCTGTAATCAAGGAATCGAAATTTCAAGCAGATCCACTCAAACAGGATCGCAACGCCGGTCAAGAGCGTCAGGTAGAGAAGCAGGGACAGCTTCCTTCGGCTGATGGACCATTTGTCATAAAAGTAAAGGAAAATAAACGAATAGGGGGTATACATGAACAGATGGGCATAGGTTGCCATGGGTTCGTACGTTTCATTATCCAGACAGTCATAGATGTGAAACGGCGTGGCGGCAAGTGCATAGTCTATCGTCGCAACAAAAGCAAGATTATAGATCCAGAGTAGGACCATCAGCATAGGGGGGAAATGCTTCCGGATGATCCATACGCAGGTGAGCAGTACGATAGAACAAACCACGACGAACCATTCGTTCCCGTCAAAGCGAAAATTCATGGGCTATGGGGCACCTCCAGCCGGAAGCCTGCTGCGAAATAGTCTCATTACTCCGACCAAGATCAGGTTATGGACCAGCCAGAAGGCTGCCGACCACCACACCTTCAGCGTGACGTGAACAAAGACCCCCAATACGCTGGACAAATATTCCGCCGAGGTAATCAGCAAGGAAAAGCACGCTACAGCGAGCAGTTTCATTCCTGTCCCCTTGGAAGCGTTGTACCCATGAAGGAAAAGAAGGGCCAGAACGGGATACAGAACGGTTCGGTTGAGGAAATGCGCAAGTTCCGGGCTGAGTTGGTCGGGAACCCAGGAGCTCTTGAAATTCATGGTCTGAAGGGCGGAATAGTTCTGAACGAGAATGGTGCTGATACACCAGTAAAGGAAGATCTCCAGAGGTCCAAGCCGCTTATGACGAATATGGAAGAATCCATATACGAACCCCGCATTCATAACCGCATAAAACATGAAAATCAAGCTCTCATCCCCTGGTTTTCGTACTGATATCCCCTTGAATGGTTGGTTCTATTATCCGCAGCCGGTTGATTATTATCCCTCCACTTCCATTTTTGACCATGATTTTTATGTAAAAGCCACAAAATGTAGTGCGTGATACAAAATGTATCTTTCAGTTGTGGTATCTTGTTTTTGGGAATAAGCGGCTTACAGGTGCCCTGCTTATTCACAACATGGAAAGGAGCTGTGAAATGAAAGCTGTTTGGTGGAGTACCCGCAGTGCGAAGAGGCTCAAGGCATCGGTGATGTACCTGATGGTTATGTTGATGCTGCTTCCCAGCGGGGTCGTGCAGGCGATGGGAGAGGAGGACTCCTCGGATGCGTCGCTGGTGACGCCTTTTCAGTCCCAGGTGACGGTCAGCCCCGAACGTGTCAACCCGGGCCAGAAGGTCGCGTTCCAAGCGGAGGTCCAGTCTCTCGTTACGCGCAGGGTTGGGATTCATCTGGAGGTGCTGAATGAGAAGGGGGACCCGGTGTATCAGAGTCCTGTCATCGAGCGCAGGCTGAAGACCATGTCCCTCGAATCCTTCGGGCAGGAATGGACGGTTCCCGCCAATCTGGCGGCAGGGTCGTACCCCGTTCAGCTCATCATCGAAAAAGACGGCGGCGGAACCGTGCTCCACCGCAATGCCGAAGCTGCCTTGCTCCAGGTTGGAGCCGGCGGAGTAACGGTGGAGGCGAGCGTCCGGCCGAAATCCGTGAAGGGCAAGGAAACCGCCTCCATTCACGTGACGGCGGCAAGCACCGTCGCCCGTACGTCTCTGGTGGAGGTGCAGGTACGGTCCCCGCTGGGCATGCTGGTCGCGGAGAAGCAGTTCCCGGATACCGTGCTTGCGGCGGGAACGCCAACCGGCCTGGATATGTCCTGGACCGTTCCGGATTCCATCCCGGGAGGCAGCTATACGGTGGATGTCACCGTCTATAGCGCCGACCGTAAGGACATGCTGGCGAGGAAGAACCGCGCCGCAACCGTAACCGTCCGCGAAGGGCTAGGATGGGGCGGTCCTGTGGACTGGAGAACCCGCTATACAACCTCCGCCGTGACGGTTCCGGCCAAGGCGGAGCGGGGCCAGACTGTCCGGGTAGATGCCAAGGTCAAGAGCACGGGGAATGTGACGGCTCTCATCCAGATCGGCGTCTATGACCCCTCCGGCGACAAGGTAGCCGAGAAGGTGCTGGATTATCAGATGCTGAAGGCTGGCGTGGAGTCCGTGTACCCCGTCTATTGGTCGGCTCCGGAGAATGCGGAGCTTGGGACTTATACCGTACGGATGGGTCTCTACCGGGCCGGTTGGCTGAAGCTCCTGTACCACCTGGACTGGAATGCGGGCACCTTCACGGTGGTCAAGGCCTCCGACCCGCCGCCGCCGGACGAAACCCCGCCTGCCGTTCCAGGCGGATTGAAGGCCGTTCCTGGCGACGGCCAGGTTGAGCTAGCTTGGAATCCCGTGAAGGACGCGGATCTGAACGGGTACAAGGTGTACGTCACCGAGAACGGCGGCGCTACCTGGGCGTCCCCGGTTGATGCCGGCAATGGGACGTCCTACCTGGTAACGGGGCTCACAAACGGTACGTTGTATGGGTTCACCGTAACCGCCTACGACAAGACGGGCAATGAGTCCGCACGATCAGCTGTGGCGGAAGCCAAACCCCAGGCATCCTCTTCGGACCATACCCCTCCCGCCGTACCGGTGAACGTCCAGATATACCCGGACATGCAGCCGGAGAATGTGGTGGTCGTATGGACGGCTGGGACGGACCCGGACTTGGCCGGACACAAGATCTATACTTCAACGGATGGAGGAGCCACATGGAATGCTCCCCTGGTATCGGTAGGTCCGGCTCCGTTCTATAAGCTGGCCGGATTGAATCCCCAGGTGGTCACTACCATCGCCGTAACCGCCTATGACCAGAGCGGCAATGAATCGGCGAAATCGGCCACCGTCACCTACGGCAGTCCGCCGGATACCGTGCCGCCCGCCGTTCCGGCGGGGCTGAAGGCCGTACCGGGCGACGGCCAGGTTTCTCTGTCCTGGACGCCGGTTTCTGACGGCGATCTGATGACCTACACGGTCTATATCTCAGAGGACCAAGGGTCGAGCTGGGTGAAGGCTTATCCGGGCGCGACGGCCTCATATATTCATTCCGGGGCGGTCAACGGCCGCACCTACCGGTATGCCGTGACGGCAACGGACCGGAGCCAGAATGAATCCGCCAAGTCGGAGACGGTTGAGGGAACGCCCCAAGCGGATCTGCCGCCCGCAGCCCCTACGGGTGTGACGGCCATTCCGGGTAACGGCTACGTGAAGGTATCCTGGCCGGCCAACCCTGAAACCGACATCATGGGTTATAACGTCTATGTCTCCTCGGACGGAGGCAATTACTGGGGGGATATCTTCGATGTCGGACCGGAGAGGGAATACACGGTATCGAATCTAACGAACGGCCAGCCCTATACCTTCGCCGTCAGCGCATACGATACGGCCGGCCATCACTCCGGATTATCGGAGCGGGTGAACGCGACGCCGGTGGAGGTGGATACCGAGCCGCCCACGGCTCCGGCCGGACTAAAGGCATTGGCGGGAGACAATCGCGTGAAGCTGCGCTGGACGGTCACAGCCGAGCCGGATGTGACGGGCTACCGGGTCTACACCAGCACCGACGGCGGCGGGAATTGGGATGCGGGGGTAGCGGCTGGCAGCAAGCCGGCTTATACCGCCATCAACCTGGATAACGGAGCTTCCTATACCTTCGCCGTAACGGCTGTGGACTCCAGCGGCAACGAATCCGGGCGCTCCGGTGCGGTAACGGCCGTGCCGAAGGAACCGGTTGTACCGGAGGACCCAGCGGTAAGCGCACCGGCTCTGCCGGCGACGGGAGCCGTATCCTTCGCGGATGCGCAGTCGTTCCTGTATACCGGGAGCCAGCCCGTTCAGACGGGTGTGGAGCCCGGGACCTTGGAGCCGGTAAGGCTGGCCGTCCTGCAGGGCTACGTCTCGGATGATGCAGGCGCGCCTCTGGCCGGAGTCACGGTATCCATACTGAACCGGGACGAATACGGCTATACGATGACCCGCGCGGACGGCAGGTTCGATCTTGCGGTCAACGGCGGCGAGTCACTCTCCGTGGTGTACGAGAAGGACGGCTACATCCCGGTTCAGCGCAAGGTGGAGGCACCGTGGTCGGATTTCACCCAAGTCCCGGATGTGCTGCTGAAGCCGTTCGATACGAAGGTAACGGAGATCGGACTGTCCGGAGCAACCGAAGTGCAGGCGGCGCAGGGCTCCCCGGTCTCGGACCTGGATGGCCAACGTCAGGCCGCAGTGCTCTTCGAGCCGGGCACATCGGCGTCCTTGAAGCTCCCGAGCGGAGAGTTGGTCCCGATTGAGACCCTGCATGTCCGGGCCACCGAATTCACCGTCGGGGAGAAGGGCCGGGAGGCCATGCCGGGAGACCTGCCGCAGAATGTGGGCTACACCTATGCGCTGGAGCTGTCCGTGGATGAAGCGGTAGCCGCCGGTGCGGCTTCGGTGGAATTCAGCCAGCCGGTCTCCTTCTATGTGGAGAACTTCCTGGAGATGCCCGTCGGCGAGATCGTCCCCATGGGGTATTTTGACCGGCAGGCCGGACAGTGGGTTGGCTCCCGGAACGGCAAGGTCATCGGTCTTCTGAGTGAAGCCGGCGGTCTGGCAGAGATCGACGGCGATGGCGACGGCGCAGCGGACACCGCGGAGCAGCTTGCTTCGCTTGGTGTAACCGAGCAGGAGCGGCGGAAGCTCGCGGAGCTGTACGAACCGGGCCAGAGCCTGTGGCGGGTGGAGGTTACGCACTTCACGCCGTATGACTGCAACTGGCCTTATGTTCCGCCGGATGACGCCATCGACCCGCCGAACCAAAAGCCGAAGGGCAGTTTTTTCCAGGATCCGTGTGAAATGATGGGCTCCATCATCGGCTGCCAGGAGCAGACACTGGGCCAGGCCATTCCCATTGCGGGAACAGGCATGAATCTTTACTACAACAGCAAGCGGGAGATCGGGTACACGAACAAGCCGACCATCACGATCCCGGTTACGGGTCCCGATGCGCTGCCCGCCTCCATCCAGGGCGTGACGGCAACCGTCCGGGTAGCGGGCAAGAGCTACACCCAATCCTTCCCGGCGGTACCGAACCGGGTATGGAAATTCGTCTGGGACGGCAAGGATGCCTATGGCCGTCAGATGACCGGTTCCCTACCGTATACCGTCGTGATCTCTTACCAGTACAAGCTGCAGCTATTGTCCGCTTCAACCGGGGGCGGGGGCGACTTCGACAGCTCCTGGGGCCGAGTGGGCCGTACCGGAGGCGGCGGAATGGCATTCGTCATCGCTGAGCGCAATAATATGAATATGAGCACCAACCGGATCTGGAACGGGATGGTGGAGAGTGCGGCGAATCCGTTCCGGGAGATGGGCATCGCCGGCTGGAGCCTGGAAGATCACCATTATTATGACGGCTCTTCCGATACGCTCTATCTGGGCACCGGAGGAGTGGACCGGCGCAATACGCTGAATGCGCGGAAGGTTCACTACCGCGGAGATGCAGCCGTACCGGGGAGCGAGGTGCTTCCGGATCATACCAGTGTGATATTCGACTACGACTACCGGGCGGCATACGGCCCCGACGGCTCCATCTATTACGGCGCATACGTGAGCCAGAAGCAGGGGGCGGAAATCTACCGTCTGGATAAGGAGGGCGTGTTGACCAAGTTCGCCGACGCGCCGATGGGGACGTCAGCCCATCCACTCGGTTTGACCGTTGGTTCTGACGGGACGGTATACGGCTTCTTCCACCACAGCACGAGCGCGGGCGTGGGGATCTATAATCTCTTCAAGAAGTCCCCCTCGGATCCGGATTGGATCAAGATCGCCGGGTCGGAGCGCCAGCGCAGCCGCTGGGAGGTAATCCCGGACGGGACGCCGGCCTTGGAAGCGGACTTCTATCATCCGATGTCCACGGTTCTGGCGCCGGACGGCAGCATCTACTTCGTGGATGAGTGGCGGATGTACCGGCTGCAGCCTGACGGGAATATCGTGACCATGGGCAGCAAAGTAACCAAGGTCGAAGGAAATGTGGGAGCGGATAGCGGCATAGCATACGCGGATACGCTGGGCTTCGTCGAGGACATCGCCATCGGCTCCGACGGCACGATCTATGTGCTGGATTCCGGCGGGAGCCACTGCTATTCGAATCATTGCCCGGAATCCCGTATCCGCAAGATCGCTCCGGACGGCACCATGACGAAGGTTGCGGGAGGACCGTTCTCAGCCCAGAATCAGCCGGCGCCGCCCAAGCTGGTGCATGGGATGATCGCCACAGAAGGCACCTTCCGCGCCAAGGAAATCACGTTGGATTATGCCGGAAATTTGTACGTATTCGATCTGGATCGCTACTCCCTGCTCAAGATCGTGCCCAACGGGTATGTCGAGCAGATTGCCAGCGAACAAATCAATAAGATCCTAACGTCCATCAAGGCGGAGGGCGGGGATTACCAGGGCACCATCTTCTCCGATCTTATCGCAGGCAGCTCCAACGGGGACCTGCTGCTTCGATTCAGTAATTATAAACGGAAGCCGGACAGCTATGATCTCTATGCCTTCAAGGCCGGAGGACGCTCTCTTGTGGCGGATGACAACGGCCGGACCGTATACCGGTTCGATCCCGTAAGCGGACGCCAGCTGCAAACTCTTAATGGCTACAACGGTCATGTGATGGCCGAGTACGGGTATGATCCGGACGGACGGCTCTTAACCATCAAGGACACCTATGGGAATACCGTTCAGGTGGAGCGGGATGCTTCGGGGACCCCGACCGCTATCATAGCACCGGGCGGCCAGCGGACAGTGCTTACGGTGGAGGGCGGCCAATTGAAGGCTGTGTCCAATTCCGCAGGGGAAACCTACCGCATCTCTTATAAGCCGACCGGATTGCTGGAAACCTTCACGGATCCGATGGATCAGACCAGCCAATATGGGTATGATGACGCGGGCTTCCTGGTGAAGGCGGTCAATCCGGAGCTGGGGGAGAAAACACTGGTCCGCACGGAGCACTTGAACGGGTATGATGTAGTCTACACCGATCCGGACGGAAGAGCGACCAAGTATGAGGTTACCGTGGATGAGATGTCCCTCACCCGGAAGAGCATTGCTCCGGGAGGGGCGGTGACCACGGCGAAGTACGATACCAGCGGCGGCTCTGAGCTGTTGTACCCGGATGGTACCCGGGTAACACGCAAGCTGAAGCCGGATCCCCGTTGGGGCTGGGACGCCCCGATGATTGACCAGCTTACGTATGTCACGCCGGACGGCAGAACCGTCACCGCCTCGGAGAAACGGACCGCGGTGCTGGCGAATGAACGCGATCCGTTCAGCCTGCAGTCCCTGACCATCGAGAACCAAGCGAACGGCGCGGTGATGACTTCTCATTATGATGTAGCAGCAGGCACCATCACCAGCACCAGCGCCGAATCGGTGACCAGCACCGTCTATCTGAACGGACAGGGCAAGGTGGCACAGGCGATCGAACCGGGCATCGCCCCCGTCGTGTATCAGTACGACGAGAAGGGCCGGTTGCAAAAAACGGAGCAGGGCGACCAATTTGTAGTCTATGCCTACGACGACCGGAACCGGCTGGAGAGCAAGACGGATTCCACCGGGGTTCAAAAGCGGTACACCTACGATGGCGCGGACCGGGTGAAGACCATCACCTCCCCGGGAACCAAGGTGTATGAGAAGAGCTACGACAAGAACGGCAACACCACCGGCGTCAAGCTGCCGGATGGCAGCGAGTATGTGCAGGGCTACAACAAGCTGGGCCAATTCGACTCCTTCTCGAAGGCCGGTTCGGCAGAGCTTGTGGCGCTGGAGCACACGACCGGCGGAATGCTCGATGCTACCCATCTGGCAGGCGGGCGTGTGATCGATTACGGCTACGAGGTGGACGGAGCACACCGGATCAATGCCATGAACGATGCGGATTTCCTGCGCTCCTACGAGTATCTGGACCAGACCGACCGGGTCCGGAAGATCACCAGCACCCGGCAGGATGAGCCGGAGCTGAATCAGACCATTGAGTACCAGTATGACGGCATGGATGTCCGGTCCATGACCTTCACGGGCCGGGCAGCCGGCACCTTCGGGTATCAATATGACCCCTTCTCCAACCTGACGAACATCACCACCCGGATTACGGCGGCCTCCCCGGCGACTGTGTCCGGCTCCGTGTATGGCGCGAGCACCGTCACGGGCGCGGTGTACAGCACCACCCGGGAGACGGCGCTGGTGTGGGATAAGGATCAGCACCTGACGAAGTTCGGCCCGTTCGATCTGATCCGCAACGGTCCGAATAAGCGGATCGGTACGATTCAGGACGGTACGATGAACGTCGGCGTCGGCTACGATTCCATGGGACGTGTCGAGAGCTTGACGTATACGGTTGGAGATAAGGAAATCTACCGGGTGCATAACCTCTATGACAAGCGGGGGCTGGTGTCCGACCAGACCATTGTTTCGCCGGAAGGAACGGAGTCCGTTCATTATGTGTACGACGATGACGGGCAGCTGAAGAACGTCATGCGCTCCGGAGTGCCCGGTTCGGAATACACGGAAGGCTATGACTATGATGCGAATAAGAACCGGAAGTGGAGGGAAGTGTCCGGACACGTGGCGGAGGCGGCCGAATATGACGCCAACGGCTTGCTGAAGAAGGTTGGGAATGTGGAGTACCGGTTCGATGCGGACGGATTCCTGACCCATAAGGGCAGCCAGACTTTCCAATATGGCGCCAAGGGCGAGCTTCTGGAAGCTACCACGGTGACCGGTTCGACCTACCGTTATACGTATGACGGCATCAACCGCCGGACCGCCCGCGACAGCGGTACCGGAACGGTCCAATACCTGTACGGCAATCCCATGGACGTGTGGATGCTGACGGACGCCGTAGATGAGCAGGGTGTCGTCACCCAGTATCATTACAACGAGAACGGCTTGCTGCTGGCGCTGGAGCGGGAGGGCGTACGCTACTATGTCATCACGGACAGCGTGGGCACCCCCCTCCGGGTTGTGGATGCAGAAGGCCGTGTCGTGAAGCAGCTTCGCTATGACAGCTACGGCGCGCTCCTCCACGACAGCAATCCCGGGTTCCGGCTGGATATCGGATTTGCGGGCGGCTTGGCGGATGACGCCAGCGGACTGGTCCGCTTCGGCTTCCGCGACTACGATCCGGTCTCCGGACGTTGGACGGCTCGGGATCCGATCCTGTTCGACAGCCAGCAGGGCAATCTGTACGCCTACGTCAACAATAACCCCACCACCTGGAGAGACCCTTGCGGACTGCTCTGCGTGGGAGGCTCCGCATATGAGGGGATCGGGTTCGGAGCGAAGGTCTGTATCACTCCAGAAGGCGTATCCGGCTGCCTTGAAGCGGGAGTTGGTGTCGGCGGCGGAATCGATGTCTCTCCCTTCGAGGATTTGGCTGACGATTCCGTTGAGTTCGAGCTGAGCGTGAAGGCGGGCATTGGTCCCCTCTCGATTAGCAGCGGCGGCAAGGTCAAGATCACCGGAGACGGCGATTGCAAGTCGGAGTGGACCTTGAAGGGCGACGCAGGCCCAGCGCGGCTGGATCTCATGGATCTGTCCAAGTCACAGATCAAGGGCAAGCCGGAGGATCTGATGAAGGATTGGGATCATGCCTCCAAGAAGGATATCAACCTGAAGGGCTTCAAGGCGGAAGCCGTAGCCAAAGTGAAGGGCTGCAAGCAGTACAAGTGGTAACAAGCATTTAGGCAAAAGGGGAAGACCGGCACAAGCTGCCGGTCTTCCTTGTTTGTCGTACGACTATGTAATCAAGCCATTACCATGCATATGCTTCAGGTGCCGCTCCGCCAGGTCCGGGGAATATCCGGTCAAGCTCCTGAAGAACAGCCGCATCCAGTACAAGCTCAACAGCCCGCAGCGTATCCTGAAGCTGCTCCACCGTCCTAGGACCGATAATGGGGGCGCTAATGGCAGGGTTCGCCAGCATCCAAGCCAGGGCTACGTTGGATGGTTTCTCCTCCAGCTCTTGGCATAGCGAGGCGAAGGCTTCAAGCTTCGGACGATAGCGCTCGATTTGGGCGGCCATCTTGCCCGTTCTTGCTCCTTTGTCGGCATGCAGGGCACGTCCGCCAAGCAGTCCGCCAGCCAATGGACTCCAGACTACAACGCCTAAGCCCAGGTCCTGAGCCGCCGGAAGCACCTCCAGCTCAGCATTCCGATTCACCAAATTGTAGATGTGCTGCTCACTCACCAGTCCGAGGAAATGACGCTCCTTAGCAGCGGCTTGAGCCTTCACCAGATGCCATCCGGCAAAATTGCTGGACCCGATATAATCCGCCTTCCCTTGATGTACGACCGATTCGAAGGCTCCCCACAGTTCCTCCCAAGAGGTGCGGCGGTCGATATGATGCATCTGATACAATTCGATATGATCGGTTTGCAGCCGGCGTAGGGAGTTCTCCAAGTGACGGCGGATCTTATAGAGAGACAACCCCGGATCATCATTCGGTCCATCCATCGGGTTGTGCAGCTTCTCATATACCTTCGTCGCCAGTACAACACGCTCCCGGCGATTGCCGCCCTGTGCGAACCAGTTGCCAATAATCGTTTCGGTTGCGCCAGAGTTCTGGCCCCATCCATAGATGTCCGCCGTATCAAAAAAGGTGATTCCCGCGTCCAAGGCCGCATCCATAATCTTGAATGCTTCCTCTTGATTCGTATCCACGCCAAAATTCATCGTACCCAGGCACAGCCTGCTTACCTTAAGCCCGGATCTTCCAAGAAACGTATACTTCATATCGGGTCCCACCTTCTAGGATAATAGTCTTCCTGCGGCGTTTCTACGATCACCCCAGGCTCTACAATCAAATAAACGGCCTGCGATCCAATACCTTCCGCAGCTGTCTATCCGATTCGATCTGCTCCGGCAGAACGGACTGCACAATCGCCAGCGCACATACGGCACCGCACAAGGTATGCAGATCCTCGTAGACCTCCTCATCGGGTCCTTCTGCCATTCGTACAATGAATCGAAGGAACCGCTCGCCGATCTCCTTGACCATGGCCTTACTTTCCTTCGCCCGATGCTCCGTTTGGTTCATTACACTTACGAAGCTGTACAGCCAATCCAACTCATAGAAGGAGAAGCTCTCCGTCGAGAACGGAAGCTGACCCTCTCCATACAGGCTCAGACAGGTATCCACCAGCTTCTCCGGATAACGGATCCTTCTCTTCCGGTAATCCTGATTGAATAGATAATGGAACGATCCCGCCAAGTGGTGAAAAAGCGGCGCTCCCTTCATGCCGGCGGCGTCTTCCTTAATCGCACCCTTTCTCCAAAGACCGGTTTCAGGGTCTGCTTGCTCCCACAGCCATTGGAAGTACCAGTCCTCCCATTCCGCATTCACTGAGCCACTAAGGACAAGGGCTGCATAGATCCCCGCGCCCTTCTGAGATTCACTCCACGGCTGTTCCTTCCAATCAAGCTCATCCATGAAGCCGAACAGCTCATCACGCTGCTTCAAATGAAGAAGCTCCTTGATCGGGTATAGCGGCCTGGCATCCAACAGCTCCAACGCCGATACGACAAAGGCCGTGCCATGAATCGCATGATGTCCTGCTCCCGGGAACAAGCCGGAGGCTTCCTCTTGAAAGCTCTGCAGCGATTCCACCCAATCCGTGCGAGCCTGTCCGGCTTCCGGCAGCTCGCCTAAGGTGTATAAGATATTCACGGCATCAGCCGTACCGTACAAATCTTGCACCATCGGATCGCTTAGTCTCCGCCGATAACGTCCTTCTTGTCCGGTCTGGTGAGCTTCTAGCGACAGCTTTACCTTGCGGATAAACGGATTTATATTCACCATTCGACCATCCCCATCCTATACATAAAGTCCATTTTACTTCTTGATTATAACGTTGCAATCGCCTGTCTTACATAGCTGGATAACAGCAGTTCATGGTATAATGTCACTTTATAAGAACCATGCCGTATTCGGGGACAGGAGACATGCCATGACCATTCAACACTATGAATTTCAGACATTCCCCCATAGTACGAATATGGATGTCAAGCTGCATTATTGCGGTACGGAACAATGTGCTCCTGGACATACGGTGGGTCCCATGATTCGTGAATATTACAAGATTCACTATATTCACAGCGGCCAAGGGATATTGCGCACAGGGGGCAATACCTATTGTCTAAGCGGCGGCCAGGGCTTCTTGATAAAACCCGATATCCTTACCTATTACCGGGCGGATGAGGAGGATCCCTGGACCTATTCCTGGGTGGCCTTCAATGGCCTGCAGGTGGAGTATTACCTCAAGCGCTCCCATCTGTCTATGGAGCAGCCTGTTTTTGAGACGGATCAGAACGAGTTCATTGAGAACTGCTTCATGGAAATGTTCAAGGCAACCGAGCATGGACTGAACAATGAGCTTAGACTGCTGGGTGCGTTCTATTCTTTCTTATCCGTCATCCTGCAAGCAGATCCCGCACTCCACGCGACAGGGAATATTCGAGGACATTATGTGGAGCAGGCGATGGAAATCATCGGGCAGCAGTACGCGAATAACCTGCCAATGGAACAGCTGGCCCGCAAGCTGAAGCTTAACCGCAAGTACTTGTCCAAGATCTTCAAGGAGACCGTTGGTGTCACGCCACAGCAGTATACCTTGCAGTATCGCATGAATAGAGCCTGTGAGCTGCTCTGTAATCCGCTGCTGTCCATAAGCGAGATATCCTCAAGCGTCGGCTACAAGGATCCGCTCTTGTTCTCCCGCATGTTTAAGCGAATCCTAGGCCTCTCACCCACCCAATACCGGAAGAAGCTGAAGGAAGCAGCATCGGAAACTTGATGCCGGTAATAGTGGGCTTTACAAGATTAGTTTATCGTGTGGGGAATATAGGATCATCTTTTCGACTTGCTGCATCGATAGAAGATAGGTTGTTGCAGTCAACAATAAACACTCACGTTATAGGCGTGGGTGTTTTCATTTTATCCGATGTATGTTTCCAATGATGGGTCAATCTGGGAACCGTTATTCTAGTGTTTTCCTTTTGTAAAAAATTGTCATGATTCATGAAGGCTCATTAGCGCTGAATGTGCAAACTCTGATTAACGAACAGCTTCTACACTACTCAATGTTCTTCCCTATCTACTATGTTCAACTTGGTGCGGATAATATGTTATTAGGCTATGCGTTATTCCTTGCATCGATTTGTGAAATCCCTTTTCTCTTATTCGCGGACAAAATACTGGACCGGATTGGGACGACCAATGCTCTTACAGGAGCAGCAGTGATAACTGCTGTACGATGGTTTTCATTCTATTTTGTCAATGATCTGTATATCAATTTAGCTCTTCAGATCCTACATGGCGCAATATTTATAGTATTTTCCTATTCCCTGACAAAGTATCTGGAGCAGGAATCGCCTCAAGAACTGAAGTCCGTTGGACAATCGATGATTACGTTGTCCGTTACCGGAATAGCCCCGGTATTCAGTGGGATTGTCGGGGGGTATTTGAGTGATCTCCTTGGAATCCGGCTGGTTTTCCTAATCCTTTCTATTATAACGATTGCAGCTACGTTAGTTTTTGTTTTACTAATTCACTCCAATTTTATGGCAAAATTCATGAGTAAACGGATTAACTAAAAGATCGGTTGATATTCCCCTGTACAGGCACTTCTGGGCTGCGGCCTACATACACTGTAACGAACCCTTGAAGTAGGGCGGTAAACATCCTTGCTTCGAAAACTTCGTGGAGGTGACAGAAGTGCCTGGATTCTTTGCGGCGATTGCACTGTTCATTAAAGAATTGTCTCTTCTGGTCTCATATATAAAGAACAACGCATTTCCCCAACCACTTGCGAAAGTGGAAGAAGCCAAGCATCTGAAGCTTATGGCAGCAGGGGACATGAATTCGCGCAATCTCCTGATTGAGCATAATCTCCGGCTCGTCGCGCATATTGTCAACACGTTGTGAACACGGAGCGATGTCAGGAAACGGCGCGGTTTGTGTGCAGCGGGCGGTTTGTAAGGTGAGGGTGGACGAGCCATATGGGGGGATAAGCCGGTCCGGTAGGGCCGGCTTTTCTGCTTCTGGGTTCGGGGTGGTGTATGTTATACTGGTGATTAAAGAGCGGAAAAGCTTATGACAAGGGGTGACATCGAATGGAAAAGGTCAATTCACCGGAAGAGTTGATGGAGAACATATCGAATATGAGCCGCGACAACTCTGTGTACCAATTTCAAATTCCAGGAAAAGGTAAGTTCACTCTCGTCTTGCAAGAGGAGGAGCAGCGGTCCATTCAAGCTGATGTTGAGGCTAATCCGGAATTGAAGGCTATGATTGAACAAAGCAGAAAGGAATTCAAGTTTGGCAAGGCTATGAGCACATCGGACTTACTGAAATCTTTATCTCCAGAGGACTTTCGATCATGAACCGCGTAGTTTTATGGCCTCCGGCAGTAAGATATAAGCTTTCCCAGTTTCGTAGCGAACGATTTTCCCCCGAGGAAACGTATGATTTTCTATCCCAATTCATTCTTGAAGCAGAGGCTGTACTCGCCAATCCCATGATAGCTCAATCTTATACAGAGGAAAGCGGGACTTATGTTGGATTGTCGCGTATCGTTGTGAAGAGATTTAGGATTTACTTTGAACAGCAGGAGAATGAAGTGTGGATTGTCGCTGTTTTGTTTCCCGGAGAGAAATGAACATGATGGCTCGGATTATATAATGGGAGGAGAACAGTTGGCTATGCCCCTGCCGAATAAGCCGAATCAACAAATTTCAGAGGACGATTGCAGTATTGACGATATCCTTGAATCGGCTATTTTAACTCCGGAACAAGCGGCGCATTTGACTGATGAAATCAAAAGGATGCGTGATGAAGAATGGGAATGAATCTCTCAATAGCCAACCCATTGTAATTCCCCCGCGGGATACAATGGGTTTGTTTATATACTCGGAATACTCAAAAGGAGAACAGAAGATCATGATTTATAGATGCAGAATCGAACTGAATGAGATTGCCCCAAAGATTTGGAGGGAGTTTCAATTTCATCCGGACGTGACGTTTCATCAGCTTCATAAGATTGTTCAAGAGGTCATGGGGTGGGAAAATCGTCATTTGTACGAATTTCATGTGAATGGACAAGTGATCGGGCTGCCTGATCCGACATTCGAGCATATGGAAGACCGCGAGGTGTTGAACGCACGGAGGGAAACCGTTAAGAAGCATGTTCAAGAAGAACATACTGTTTTAACGTATGTCTATGATTTTGGCGACGATTGGCGGCACACGGTTACGTTGATCAAAATCGACTCATCAACGTTAGATCCGGCTCCCCTGTGTCTGGATGGAGCACGCAGCTGCCCGCAAGAAGATGTGGGAGGTGTCTGGGGGCATCAGCATCTCATGGAGGTCTTGCTTACACCCAATCATCCGGAGCGGGATCATTCTTTAGGCTGGGTTCGTGAAGAGTATAATCCCGAATATTTCTCCTGCGAAGAATTGAATCAGGAGCTTCAGCGGCAGAAGGACAAGCTGATCCCCAAGGCACTGATTAAGCGTCCTGATGGAAGAAAGCCCGTGAAGCTTACGAAATCCGTTCTGAATAAGCATCTGAAGCAGTTAAGCCATGACCAGCTTATCGATTTGGTCAAGGCTTGTTATGGCGTCAGCAAAGATATGGAGAGATTTCTTGCCGTAAGAATTCTAGGGGATGAAGCGGTAGAATCCATGTTTCAAGAGTATCGCAAGAAGGTGGAGCAAGAGTTTTTCCCTGAACGGGGCCATGGGAAGCTAAGACTTCAAGAGGCGAAAAAAGCCATATCTGAATTTGAGCGATTAACCGAAAGTGTCCGTTACAGTCTGGAACTGAAACTGATCTACGTCGAGAATGGAGTTGACTTCACCCTTAGTTACGGGGATATCGATGAACGCTTTTACTACAGGTTGGCGTCCATGTATGCCGATATTATCGATCAAGTGAATGATGATGAAACTACCGAGATGTTTGATGAATTTGAGGAGCGCCTCGAAGCCGTCGTTTCGAAAACAGAAGGGATCGGCTGGGGGTTTCATGACAATTTGGCCGAACTGCATGCCCAAATACGTTGGATTTAGGTGATGGGTTTTGTGCGCGGCAGGAAGAAAAAGAAGCGAACCGATCGTAAATCGGAGTACGCGGAGATGTTGGAGCAAGACGAGAATTTCTATTATATCGTCGGATATACGGATGGCGGCTTCCCGTATGGAATCACGTGGGAGGAATATGAGGCGCAGGAACGTGACGAAGCGAGAAAAGTGACAGCAGTTGGAGGCAAAGCTATGAAAGAATTGAAATTGACCAAGCAGCAGCTTCAGGAGATCGTGGATGTCTACGACATGTACGTTGAAGGAATAGAGTCCTTCTTGAATATTGAAACCGGCGAAGTTGTTACGTTGCGAACGTTTGATAGGGATGAAGAAGACGAGGAGTTAAGCGAGATTATTTAGGAAGGCTTTCATAAAATTTACTTTCGGATCCCTGAGCGGGTGTCGGATGTAGGATACGCGGATATGATGGATTTTGCTGCAACGATAGAAGATAAGACATTGCAAACCCAATTAGTATCCATTTTGAGCGGTGGCAAGAGGATATTCCGAAGATTCAAGGATGCGTTATCTTCCAATAGCGAGCAATTAGAACGGTATTACGGGTTTGTTGAAGAGCAGAATCGTAAACGAGTTTCCGAATGGTTGGAATCCGTTGAAGTGAAGTTGCTTCTCGAGTAGCAAAGAAGAATTTTGGCAGGGGTTACCAGTGAAACGTTCTTCAAGACACAAGATGATTAAGCTGTATGCGATTTTGTAACTGGCCTCGGGAACAGTAGGTGTCAGGCAAAGCACCTTAGCTAGAGCATTTTGGCAAGGTTGGCGGCCGAATCGAAGCGAATATAGAGGATTGTTTTTGGGCGTACAGGCACAGATGGGTAAATGCCCACATAAACTGTTACTAATCTCTTCTAAGGGGTGACAGACTGTGCCTGGATTCTTTGCGGCTATTGCTTTGTTCATTAAAGAATTGATGCTGTTGGTTTCGTATGTAAAGAACAACGCCTTCCCACAGCCTCTGGCGGAAGAGGATGAATCGAAGCATCTGAAGCTAATGGCAGCAGGGGACATGAATTCGCGCAATCTCCTGATCGAGCATAACCTCCGGCTCGTCGCGCATATCGTCAAGAAATTCGATAACACCGGCGAGGACCTGGAGGATCTGATTAGTATCGGGACCATCGGCCTCATTAAGGCAATCGAGTCCTATTCCCCCGACAAGGGCACCAAGCTGGCGACCTTCGCGGCGCGGTGTATTGAAAACGAAATCTTGATGCACCTGCGGTCGCTCAAGAAGACCAAGAAGGACGTCTCGCTGCACGACCCCATCGGAACGGACAAAGAGGGGAATGAGATCACGCTTATCGATATCCTGGGCACGGAGGCGGACGATGTCGCCGAGACAGTGCAGATGAAGATAGAGAAATCGAAGATCTATGCGCACCTGGATATCCTGGATGAGCGAGAGCAGGAGGTCATCCGCGGTCGGTTCGGCCTCGACACCGGCGGAGATGAGAGGACGCAGCGGGAGATTGCGAAGGAGTTGGGCATCAGCCGGAGCTACGTGTCGCGGATCGAAAAGAGGGCGCTGATGAAGCTGTATCATGAGTTTTATAAGGTGAAGAAGTGAGTATCGGAGGAGCGTTGTGGAGCCAATTGTCGCAGAAATTGAACAACGTATTGACCTTTTGAGCAGGGCTTTCTGAGGTTGGTTCAGAAGAGTTTTTCTGACACGAATATGCTGTAGGTGTTAGAATAATGGGGGAAGGAATGCTGACATCTTAGTCAAGGAGAATAGACTATGAATCATCTCATTCACCCTCAAGTTATATACTTCGTCAAGAAGGAATGTGATCCAAACTGGAGGATCGATAACCATATAATTCATTATTACGACCTTGTTTTTGTCTTGGAGGGAAGTGCAGACTATATCATCGATGGGATCCCCCTTCAATTACAGCAAGGAGACATTCTGTGTCTAAAGCCCCAAAGCACTCGCAGTGCCAGAACCTCGGGCATGGCTTGTGTTGCCATAGATTTTGTGCTTCCGGAAAATGAAACGATTGATCTGCCTGTTGTGACTCCTTGCCATGAGCTGGCTGACTTTCAGTGGATCTTCAAGGAAATGAATTACGAGTGGCTTCAGAAAAATGAAGGCCACCATATGAAATGTCAAGCCTTACTAATCCTAGCCCTACACAAGCTTCTGTATGAGAGAGCGAAGCACGAAACCAATGTGCACGTGGGGGTGATAAAGCGGTATATCGTTGAGCATTACGAAGAGGAGCTGACCGTCAAGTCTCTAGCAAGGGTGGCCAATATCAATCCCGTCTATTGCGGAGCTTTGTTCAAAAGGGTGGAAAAACGAACCATCTCCTATTTCATTAACCAAGTGCGCATTAACAAGGCAGCTTCCCTGCTGGAGTCGGGGGAGTATAATGTGGGGGAGGTAGCGGCGAAAACAGGCTTCAAGGACATCTATTACTTCAGCAGCACCTTTAAACGTCTGATGGGAATTAGTCCTAAGTCATATCTGAATAAGGGTGATGTGTAAAAACAGTGGGCGAGTCCATAATATGGGCAACGCCCACTGTTATTTGTTTGTCAAACGAAGGTGCCGCCCAGACTAATGTCCTGATCATTGCCCAGGTTGACGACGGAATTTGTTTTTTCGTAGAAATGAGGGGCGTTTTCCATGATTCCTTGTACGGTGTAATATGGATCTTCATGAGCTATGGGCAGATCCACGGTTTTCTGTTGGAAGCCCGCCTTGTAAATTGCCGTGATCAGCTCGATCGTCATACGTCCGCTTTGACCGGTTATGAGAGGGGCCGTGGCGGTTTCAATGGCCGTCATTACGTCATCGAGCTGTCCCTGGTGACCGGTATGGCTCATCTTGGGCAGTTGGCTGTAGTAGTGGTTAAGCTCGGCTTCCAATTCTTCATTGCGTTGCGGGAATCCATTCGCTAGAGAGGTGGAAGCATGCACCTTCCACGGGGCGGAAATACGCGCCTTCTCCCCTTGGAAGATCAGCTGCTGCTCCTCGCCATGGTGGAGCACGGAGCTGGTCACTTGGGCAACCGAGCCCCTGTCATATTGCAGGGCAGCTATGGAGATATCCTCCACCTCCGCATTATCATGGGCGGCGTTGCTCAATATAGCTGTAACCTTGGTGGGCAAACCCATCATCCAGCCGAGCATGTCGATATGATGGACAGCATGGTTCAGGGTGCAGCCGCCACCTTCCTTGGACCATAATCCCCGCCACCAGAGGTCGTAGTAGCAATGTCCCCTCCACCAGTAGGAATCGACCTGAGCATGGAGCACCCTGCCAATCCTGCCGCTGTCTAAGACACGCTTCAGGTTCATAATCGGATCGAGGAACCGGTTCTGAGCAATAACGGATAATACCTTACCGCTTCTTTCGGCGGCAGTGATCATGCGATCGCATTCTTCCAGCGACGAGGCCATGGGCTTCTCGACAATGACATGCTTGCCGTCATTCAGGAAATCCTCGGTAATATCGGCATGGCTGAACGGTGGGGTACAGACGCTGACCAGATCGATATCAGGTGAACCCAGCAGTAGCTTGTGCGAATCGAATACTTCTGCTTCTAGTTCATACTGCTCCGCTTTGGCTCTCGCCTTCTCGGGATAGATATCGACCAGAGCTACGATTCTACACCGTTCCGGAAAAGCAAGATAAGAAGTGATATGAGCCGCAGAAATGTTCCCGGTTCCAATGATGGCAACACGTATCATTTGGTGCCTCCCCCAAGTATCGTTAGTAATAATAGCCCTATTATAGCGAAGCGGGGAGATGGACAAAATGTGTACAATACATTTTATTTGTGCTAATTAAAGGTTTTATTCAATATGGGCTTATACTCCTCGTTCTCGCAATATAGTTATATTCTGGCGCAATGCCCCGTCACTTTTATCCATGTAGCCTGTGATAGGATTAGATAAAGCATAACATTGGCTTAAAACCTGATGAAATGAGGAGATAAGATCATGCGAACACCGGTGTTTCCTAAAAAAATCAGACAGAAATAGAACTGTAAGGCAACATATGTAAGCGTGTTCAATTATTAATGTATCAATAAATTATAACAGTAAAAAATAGCATAGTCATTGATTCCGATTCCATTAAAACAAATATTTCCATTTTTTTCGGTATTGGTGCGGCGAAACACCAAATTTCTTTTTGAAAATCTTACAGAAGTAGGAACAGTTTTCTAGTCCAATTGTTTCGCCGATCTGAGCGACCGTGTGATTGGTCGTAGTCAAGAGTTTAACCGCTTCCTGCAAACGACGCTCATTCAAATAGTCAGATAAGGTCATTCCTACCCACTCCTTAAACCGATGGGAGATGTGGTAAGGGGAGAGATGTAATTCGGTAGCTATTTTATTTAAACTCAATGGTTCAGTATATCGAGCTTCCAACCATTCGAGAATGCGTTCGACTTGACTGGGAGTCCGGATGGCACTTATCTCAACTTGATGTTGATAGCGCTCCCACACCGACTTAAGTTGATAGAAAAAAGAGACAAGAAACAACGAAAACTCATCTACACTCGTCTGTTTTCGATTCTCCCAGATTTGAAATACGGAATGGAATTGATCTGCTTCATCAAGATTGTATAGGCAAGGAGTCGGGAGATTACTAGTCAAAAGTCCTTTATAGAATGCAAACAAACTCGGCCATTTCTCGAAATATGCATTATACAGCAACGGTTCAAATTGAATGATTGAGCGGACGAAAGGGGTCTTTTCAGTCATCTCCATCTGAATATGATGCAATTGATAGGGTTGAAAAACGCAAAGCATGCCAGGAGTCACATCGTAGGTTTTTTGATTGACGATGAACTTTCCTTTGCCTTCATGGATGATGAGGATTTCTAATCCTTGATGCGCATGGAAGGTTCCTTTGTACCAATCTGTCCCGGTGCTTTTGCGACGATACGCATAATGAAGGAATAAGTGGTAAGGGTATGTCGTAATGAGATTGGAAGACACCGGATTCACATCCTTTTTATTTCTAAGTGTACAGCAAGTTATCATTACCGGCAATAAATCGACTCGTATGGTCGGATACGTCCGTAGGTCATTTTCAATGGAGGCTGCAGAGGTGAAAAAAGGGTTCTCTTACTACATAAAACGTGATTATCTTCTTTATTTGATGTTGGTTATTCCTGTTGCTTATATTTTGACTTTTAAATATGCCCCCATGTATGGCATACAGATCGCTTTTAAGAATTACAACATTTTTGAGGGGATCAACAGTAGTCCTTGGAATCAATATGAAACCTTCAAGCAAATTTTTTCTTCGAAACAGTTCTTTCAGGTGGTAAGAAACACGATGGTCCTGAACGGCTTGGATCTGATCGTGGGATTTCCGGCGCCGATCATTTTGGCTATTTTGCTCAATGAACTGATATGGACAAGGTTTAAAAGGGCGAGCCAGACGATCTTATATCTACCGCATTTCCTGTCTTGGGTCATTATCGGCGGAATTGTTGCACAATTGTTTTCTCCCACAGGTATGCTAAACTCCTTGATTGTCGATATGGGAGGTCAAACCTATCCATTCCTTACAGATAAATATGTTTGGGTTGTTACTTATGTATTTGTCGGTGTTTGGCAGAATGCCGGGTGGGGAACCATACTTTATCTGGCAGCGATGACGGGGATCGACCATCAATTATATGAAGCAGCAGAAGCGGATGGTGCAGGAAGGCTAAGGAAAATATGGCATATAACGTTGCCGGGTATACGATCAACCATTGTTATTCTATTGATTCTTCAGCTTGGTAATATCATGGCGATTAACTTTGATCGTCCCTTCAACATCCAAAATAACCTAGTTATGGACTTCGGTGATGTAATCAGCACTTATGTTTATCGAGTAGGCATTCAATCCGCGGACTTTTCGCTGGGTACGGCTGTCGGCTTGTTCCAGTCTGTCATTTGTATGATATTCCTGTTAAGCTCCAATTTCATTAGTCGCAAGCTAGGCGAAGACGGAATTTGGTAAGGAGACGGTGATTATGCTGCTAAAGCGAAAATTTAGAATTGCTGACTATATCATTGCATTCGTTATTTTAATTGCAGTTTTTCTATGCCTGGTACCGTTTCTCTATATTTTATCACAGTCTCTAAGTTCCAACAGGGCAATTATCTCCCAATCCGTTACTATATATCCCATAGATTTCAATATTGAAGCTTATAAAGTAGTTTTTACAGATGCCGGTATGTTGTACTCCTTATTCTACTCCGTCATTCTGACGGTTGGGTTTGTGCTCCTTGCACTGTTCACTACCATCTTGGCCGCCTATCCCCTGACGAAGAAGAGACTACGGGGCAGAGACTTTTTTCTCCTTATGATGCTTTTTACCATGTATTTTAGTGGTGGCTTGATTCCGGACTATCTGAACGTAAAGAATTTGGACTTATTAAACACACCATGGGCACTGGTTCTTCCCGGGCTGATGAGCGTGTATTACATGATTATTATGAAATCGTTCTTTCAGAGTTTGCCTGATAGTCTGGAAGAAGCTGCCCATCTGGACGGATGCAACGACCTCCAGATTCTGCTTAAGATTGTCTTGCCTCTTTCCAAGCCGGCACTTGCCACAATGAGTTTGCTGTACGCCGTCTTCCGATGGAATTATTTTCAGGATGCGCTGTTCTATATCACAAACGAGAGGTATTATCCGATTCAGCTTAAGCTATATAACGTGATCAATATTTCACAGGATTTCGTTGGGGAGAACGCCGTTGTCAATTTGCCGTCGGAAGCGTTGAAGGCGGCAGCCATTATTTTTGGCACGATCCCGATTCTGCTGGTGTATCCGTGGCTCCAGAAGTACTTTGTATCAGGCATTATGATAGGTGCTGTTAAGGGCTAATATAGATGGCGTGGAATGAATGGTCCCATTTATTTCACACATGTATATATAATAAATATCTAAAAGGAGAGGTCTACATGAAGGTGAAGGGTACAAAGTTTATCTCGATTGCTCTAGGAACGCTTATGGTTGTTTCGACATTGGCCGCCTGTTCATCAAGCGACGCACAAACGTCGAATAGCCCGAAGAGCACGGAAAGCGTCAGTACTCCCAAAGAACATCGAACGTTGACTGTCGAAGTTTTTGACAGAGGCAAGCCCGGACAGCCCGATTTGAACAATAATTATTGGACAAGATATATCA
Organism: Oryzibacillus soli; assembly: GCF_051594765.1. NCBI lineage: Bacteria > Bacillati > Bacillota > Bacilli > Caryophanales > Paenibacillaceae > Oryzibacillus > Oryzibacillus soli. The sequence goes on along the minus strand of NZ_JBPPGJ010000001.1, from coordinate 274,278 downwards.
ACGATAATTTCGGTAAGCAATATAATGCCACCGTAAAGTTCGTTACCGTCCCCCGTTCCCAGGAAGTGGAGAAGCTGAACGTATTGATGGCATCCGGCGAGGCACCTGACGTTGCATTCACGTACGACTCAGCAACCGTTTATAAATATGTTAGCCAGGGTGGTTTGACGGATCTTGGTTCCGTTCTCGAAAAACATGGTTCGTCTCTCAAAAGCTATCTTGGCGGTGATATCTTAAAATACGGTCAATTTAATGGAAAACAGTATGCAATACCGGGAAAAAGGACGTTCCTTGCAGGTTTTAATACCTTTATACGGAAAGACTGGCTCGATAAACTGGGGCTGCCAGTCCCCACGACAGCACAACAGTTCTACGACACCATGGTAGCATTTAAGGAGAAGAATCCTGGAAAGGTATCCGGAGTTATTCCTTATGGATATAGCTTGAGTTCTTCTACTCCGGGCGTGGGCTTTATAATGGAAGCCTTTAAACCTTCCAACCTTACAGAAAAACAATTTGCTACGCTTCAAGCTCAAAGCGTGACTTTGCCGCCTTGGAATTTGCCAGGGTATGATAAAGCTGTCCAATATATGAACAAAATGTTTAATGAGGGGTTAATTAGCCCGAATTTCGCGACTGACAAGGATGGCAAACAGTTGGACGCCGATATTTCAAACGGCAAAGTCGGAGCATTTTACACGAACTGGGATGGTCCGTACAGAACTGCTCCCGGCACTTATACCAACCTCAAAGCAAACGTCCCAGGCGCAGAACTCATACCGATTGATCCATGGCAGAATGATGCGGGCAAACATCCTAAGCAGGGGTACAGCCCGAATGGCATGTTTGTCTTGGTGCCCAAATTCAGCAAGAACGCTGACCTTGCAATTCAATATCTTAACTGGATGGTCGACCCCAAAAATACTCTCTTCCTCCAGAATGGTAAGGAAGGCGAGGATTACAACATGGTGAATGGTGTTCCGGTTCAGACAGGAACGACGACATCAGGTGATAAGATGATGACAGTGGCAAATAATCTTGACTACGATATTCTCTCGAATGGTATCGAGCTAGGGAGTCCAGAGAAAAATGTGGCAGCCGTTTCTGCTGGATATCCGGGATTTGAGAAAGATGTGGAGAAAGCTTTAAAAGTATCGATGACGGACTACTATGCACCTTACTACTACTCTATGCCGAATGAAGCTGATTCGAAATACCGCACACAACTCACGAGTCTGTCGGCACAAATGCTGGCCAAGTTGATGTTTGCCAAGCCGGCCGAATTCGACAGTCTATACAAATCCTCGGTTCAACAGTTCATGGATCAGGGAGGAAAAGCCATCCTGGACGGATATATCCAAAATTACGATGCACAGAATGGTCGATGATTCGTTGTTCTATGATGCAAAACAGCCGGAGGGCCATCCCCCGGCTGTTCGTCGTTCAATTCACCTTCACCAGCTGCCATTGCTGATTCGATCCACCATTATCTGCCCACTGAATGACATCCCCGCCATCGGACACAGACCTGCCGCTGACGTCTAACACCTTACCGCTGTTGCGGTTGATCAGCTTATAGTAGCTCCCTGAACTGACGGGCTGCCACTGCTGATTTATACCTCCGTTATCCGTCCACTGGATTGCGTTCCCGCCATCCGACGTGGTACCGCCGCTTATATCCAGCACTTTACCGCTCTTGCGGTTGGTCAGCTTGTAGTAGCCATTGCCGGTGCTGGTAAACTTCCACTGTTGGTTTGTTCCGCTGTTGTCCGTCCATTGGATAGCGTCGCCACCGTCAGCAGTTGAACCGTTGCTAATATCAAGAAGCTTACCGCTATTGCGATTCACGACTTTGTAGTAGGCTGTCGTGTCAATAGTTCCCGAATCGCTCGTTCCGCTTACGTTCTCAATAACGTAAGATGAGATCGATTTGGAAGGCTGCGTCACCGTAAATTTCTTATTTGTTAGACTCAGGTTGGATATGGACGCCATGTTTTCGGCACCCGTGTACCCGGTACGATAACCGGTTACGGGTCCCACATTTGTGTAGGCAGACAGATCGTAAGTAATCGTATTCGAGCTCGTTGAATCGTTCTTCGTAACGATAATCAGCTTTTGTCCGACACTGTCGTAAGCCGCTACGGAATTGTCATCCCCGATATCAATGATGCGATAGCCGGGACGGATGAACTTGCTCCACTGCATCATAACGTGATACTTCTTCACGACGTTGAAGGAACGGTTACCCCCTTCATTGAGATCCGTCTCCAGCATACCCCAGCCTGAATTGTGGCCTTCAACCGCTTGCCAGTACACCCAGGCCTGATTCTTCAGATACTTGATATCCCAAAGAATGTTCTTCGTCAACGTTTCCCCGGTCACATCGCCGTCTCCATGCTCGGAATTCCAGATCCGTTTGCCGCCTGCTGCCGTATTCAGCCCGACCCGGTCGCTGCCAGAATATGAATGGGTATTGAATTGGTCGAGTTTCGATTTTGTTGTTGCGGAGTAGCTGTTAATCGTTGCCTTAGCCAGGTCGATGCTGGTTTCTTCGGGGGCGCTTACTCGCGTGGGAAGCCCTTTGGCCGCAAGCGAGTCATAGAGGTAACCGATCATTTTCTCTTGATTGGCAGGATACATCCGGTTTCCTTCCTGCCGGTTGCCGAAGTACCAATACGCAGAGCTCGGTTCATTGAAGGCTGACAACGTCCGGAACGTAATGCCCCAGTTATCACGTGCATACTTGGTGACCGTCGTCAGGTAGTCCGCGAAGTCGTCATACATGTCGTCCTTCAGATTCTCGTCAGCATCTTGATTACCCGTAACGCTCCCGCTCTTCGTCATCCACCAAGGCGGAGAATTGGCGAAGCCCTCGACAATAAACTCGTTGGATGCAATTCGATCTTTCGCAGCGGTCAGGAACCAGCGCTGGTTCGCGTCCTTATTCCAATCATAGGCTGCATTGGCCGAAGCTTTATAGCCCGGAACGCGGGCCCTGTACTCCATGTGGTTGGGATAGGCCGGATTCTCTCCGCCCCCGATATTGTAGCGGACGATATTGAAGCCAAGACCACTGTTCAAGCTGAACAACTTGTCTGCATACTGGTTTTTAAGTGCAGGATCAGCCCCGCCTACGACATTGGCCCACCAGGCGAGCGTCGTTCCCCACCCTTCCCACGTCTGATGCTGGATGTTTGGATTCACAGTAGCCGTATATGTAGCTGCACTTGCCATAGGAACCTCCTCGGAAGCGAATGTCGATAACACCATGGATGACATGATTAGCAGACTCATGGTGATTCTCCCAGCTTTAATTTTTTTCATACCCCGTGCTCCTTTCGTACGATATTAAGCCCGTATACGTATGTACCATTCCCCCCTTTTAATAATGATATCGCTTACATCAAAGCATTCTCATTATAGTCGACCCCCTTAAAGGTTACATGAAATAAAACAATGAAATGTAGCAATATTCATGGAAGCATCGCTTCAACTTCAACGAGCGGATCGTCCTTGAATATGCTACTACCGCAATAGCGACTTCCTGAAGTCCGACACCGTCATGCCGGTAATTTCCTTAAACACCTTGCAAAAATAAGAGGTGTCCTTAAAGCCCACCTTTTCCGCCACCTCGTACACTTTAAGCGGACTGTCGTTCAGGAGCTTCTTGGCCGCTTCAACTCGCCGCTCCTGCACATATTCGATCAGCCGTTTACCGGTTTGCTGCCGGAACAGGTTGGACAGATAGTTCGGACTAAGCTTCAGCACGGCGGCGATGTCCACGACGGTAAATTCCTCGCGCAGATGGGCTTCGATGTAATCCATCGCCCGGTGGATCTCCTTCCGGTCTGCGGCCGGAGTCTCCCTGGCTCCCAACACCTGCAAGCATCGGCTGACAAAGAGGCGGTGCAGCACCTCCACGGGCTCCAGCCGGGTCAAGGATTCGTGAACGGTCCGATGCCAGTACTCCATGTCCTCGATGGCCATCTGCTTCTCGGTGGCGGTTGCGACAAGAAAAGCGAATTGATCCATCCACAGACGCTTCAGCACCGCTTCCTCCGGCTGCTGCTTCTTCAGCCCGCCAAGCCATCGGTCGGCATGGTGGAGCACGGCTTCCACGGAAGTGGAGCGCATGGCCACGCAAATGTCATGCAGCATATCAGAGAGCGGCGCTTCCGGAGGTTTCGTGGGACATAAGCTGTGGGCGTATACAGCCGGTCGCGGCTCCTCCTTGTATATGCTGCGGAAAAGGGCGGCTTCGGCCTCCGAATATAGTGTCGGCAGCTCCTTCATTCCCCAGACGATGCGGCTAAGCCCGACCGACCAGGGCAGCTGCAGCTTGCGCAGCTCCGCGGCGAACAAGGAGGCGGCTTGATGGGCCATAGCAGCTAAGCGGGTTTCGCTGCGCTCCTTGCCGAAGCTGACCACTGCTGCAAAGCGCCCCGGAGCAGGAGCCACAATCGTATGCTCCAGTCCAAGGCTGCTCCCCACGGCTTCCATCCTGTCCAGGAAGTCATCCGAAGTCTGACGGGACACAGACCTCATGGCGATCACTGCCAGTGGTGCACGTCCGAAGCCATGGTGCAGCTCCTCGGCACGCGCCTCCAAGTCCGAAAGCTCCATTCTGCCTAGGAGCGCCTGAACAAGCAGCCGGTTCAGAAGATCCCGACCGGTGACGGCGGACAAGCCGGTGGCCTGCCGCTCCCGCAAGATCCGTTCACGGGCTAGGGCAAGCGCCTTCAGAAGCGTTTCTTCCTCCAGGTCGTGCTTCAATAAGTAATCCATGGCGCCCAGCTTCAAAGCCTCTCTGACGAATTGGAAGTCGTCATAGGAGCTGAGTACGATCACCTGGGTGTGAGGGGAGAGCTGCTTCACCGACTGGATGAGCTCGATGCCATTCATTTCGGGCATGCTGATGTCGGTGATCAACAGGTCAACGGCTTGCTCCTCCAATCGTTCCATCGCTTGCTTGCCATTGACAGCCTCCCCCGCCAGTATGAATCCTTGCTGCTCCCAGTCGATGATCGTTCGGATCGCATAGCGGAAGATGGCATTATCCTCCACAATTAAAGTCCGGTACATTTCAGATCCCCTCCTCAGCAGTCGTTGTGGCAGGAAGACGAAGGATGGCTTTGGTTCCCGTTCCAGGGATGCTCTCGTAGGAAAGTCCGTAATCCGGTCCGTAATACAGCCGGAAGCGTTCATTCACACTTCGGACTCCAATGCTGTGGAGGCCGGGATAGGACAGCCGGCGATCGCCGGTCTCGAGAATCGTGCGGATCCGTTCTCCGTCCATCCCCACGCCGTTGTCCTCCACTTCAAGTGTCAGCGTGTCCCCCGACTGGTAGGCGCGGATCACGATGCTGCCTCCTCCTTTGGACATCTCCAGGCCATGGAGGATCGAATTCTCTACCAGCGGTTGAAGGGTCATATGAAGCACCGAGCAGGACAAGAGGGAGTCGTCTATCTCATAATGAACCTGGAACGCATCCCCGTACCCAATCTTCTGTATTTCAATATAGCTTCGAATGTAAGCTAATTCCTCGGCCAGAGAATGGAACTCGCCCTTCTTCCGCACGGACGCCTTCAGCAGATGAAGGAGGGAGGCCACCATATGTTCGATATCCGGGGCCATCTTCATCTTGGCATACCAGCGGATCGTGCCGAGCGTATTGTACAAGAAATGCGGGTTGATCTGAGCGAGCAGCACCGAGTACTGCGCCTGCTGCTTGGCGAGACGCTCGTTGTATACCGTATCGATGAGCTCCTGGAGCCGGTCCAGCATGGTGTTGAACCGGTGGCCCAGGATGCCGATCTCATCCGAGCCCAGCGGGGTAATCCGCACTTCAAAATCCCCGTCCTCCACCTTCCGCATGGTGCGTTCCAGTCTCTTGATGTTACGGGTCGTGGACACAGATAAGTAAAAGGCGAGCACGGCAGAGATGAAGATGGCTCCGACAGCGATCATGACGATGATCCACTCCAGCAAGCGGTAGTGGCTCAGAAGCTTCGACATGGGAATCATGCTGATAACCTTCCAACCGGAGGGGTTGGTTTCCTGTGCCACCAGATACCGGTTCCCATCCACGGCGGATACGACGGTATCCGAGGCAGGGGCCGAGTCGACCACCTTGCGGAGAAGGGTCTTCCTGCCGCCGATGAGAAACTCGTTGCGCTCGTCCAGAATGGCCACGCTGTCATTCTGGATGAGGGAGTCCTTCTTCCGCAAATCCAGGAAATAGGCAGGATCCAGCTGGAAGATCAGAATGCCGAACCGGCGGTTAATCTGACTGACATCGATGTAATAACGGGCGATTGTGATCTCGTCCGTATCCCGGAGAGAGGAGCGCCACAGGGTATCCTGCTTCTCTGACTCGAGAAGCTGCTTGGCCCGGTCGGCAATGGCGGCCGGACTGCCCTCCGCCAGCATATTGCCGGGCCCATCTCTCTCCCAGCTGAAGACGAAGTCCCGCTTGGTCCTAACGATAATGGCTTTGATATGGCGATTGTTGGTACCGAATTGGGCCAGGAGGGTATTCATCCGGTGGCGGTAAGCCGGGATGTTGTCCGAGGTCAATTCCGTCTCCTGGGTAATCAGCATGTTGCGGAGCAGGGGATCGTTCAACAGATAGACGGTGGAATTGCTGAATTCGTGCCTGCGGTAATCGATGGTGTCCGCAATCTGGTGGACGACCTGCAGCGACAAGTCCTTCGCGTGCATCTCGGTATATCGGTTCGTCGCAATCAGGACCAAGGAGCCGATGGCAGCCGCCATAATCACGATCAGGATCATATTAGATAGAAATAGCTTGGTTCGGAAGCTAAACGCCTTCACCCTGCGGATCATGCCTTGCCATATCCTGATCATGGCTTGCCTCCTTGCCCGGGAGTAACGCGAGGCCGGTACCGGTCAAAGGTATCGTCCATCTTCCGGAGCGCTTGATCCACGTCGTGGCGGGGATCAAGCAGAAACTCCGTGATCCCGGAGATGAAGACGTTCCCGAGCTCCGGACTCTTGAAGCCGACATTAAGACTGGACCAATCGAAGATCTTGCCGGGCTTCCGGTATTGGCGGTTCAATTCGGCGAAGGCCGGATCCAAGTCTGCATTCAGGTTCTTAAGAACCGAGAGGCTTTTCTTATGCTGTTGAAGCGCGGCACCCATCTCCCTTTCGGCGAACAGCTTCAACACCTTCAGAGCGTCTTCCTTATGGGAGGACCGAGGGTTCAGGACGATGCCGCCCGTGGATTTCAGGGCAAACCGGTTATTTTCCGGCACCTCTGAATACGGATAAGCAAACAATCCGATCTCGGCTTCCGGATACTTGGACCGAACCCCGTCTACACTCCAGGTACCGTTGACGATCATGCCGGCTTTGCCGCTTCCCAAGAGCGACAAGGCTTCGTTCCAATTCGTCTCGAACACCCTCTTGTTCATATAGGGATAGCGCTGAGCCAACCGAAGGAGCACATCCCGGAAGCCGGAGGAAGGATCGGAGAAGGTGGAGGTACCGTTCTCCACCTGCCGGATGAAGTCAGGTTTGGACTGCATCACGGTGGGGATGAGGTCGCTGTTCACATCCCAGGAAAGCGTCCAGGTTTCCTGAAAGCCGGCTGCTATCGGTATGAAACCTGCGTCAGCCAGTTTCCGGCATACCTCCATGAACCCGCTCCAGGTCGTGGGCGGCTCCTTGATGCCTGCTTGGGCAAAGACCGTCTTATTATAGGTGATGCCTACGCCATCAACATCAATGGGCAATGCCCAGATCCGGCCATCCGAGGTCTTGACCCCCTCCAGGTAAGCGTTCTCAACATGGTCCAAAAAAGGCTGTCCGCTTAAGTCCGTTGCGTACCCCGCTTCGATCAGATCGATGTTGGCTTCAACATTATCGATCATATACAGATCGGGGAGCTCTCCCGTAACGGCCTTATTGCGCAGGAAGGCGCCATAGTCTCCGCCGTCGATCGGCAGCATCTTAAAGGTTACGTTGGGGTGCATTTCGCTGAAGCGCCGGGTGCCGGTCTCCAGCCACTTGCGGCTGCCTTCCTCCCCGAAGTGGTGGGACCATACCAGCTCGATGTTAAGCTGCTGCGGAGCCTCCGCCTCTGCCTCCGGCATCTGATAACGAAGCCAGAAGGCCAGGGAGGCGGCCAGAAGGAGGAGGGTGCCAGCCAGAATGCCGGCATACAATCTGCTTCGGAAGGGGAGCATACCATGTCCTGCCTCTCTTATCCCAAGGGGGTTTTCTCCATTTATCATAACACATGCTCAGCATGGAAGGTCATGGGGAGGATCGTAGTTTTTTTATATAAATGGATGTTTTGTCGGATGAAATACGGCTGGGTGTTATGCCATAATAGCCGGCTCCATCCCTTGGGGATGGAGGGGGCTGGAGTCCGGAAAAAAGGGTTGAAATTTACAAGGAATCGGAGAAATCTCGGATGAACTGCAAACGCTTTCCGGATAGACTGTACACAGGTTATGAAAGCGCTGCAATCAGCTGCCGCAGAGGGGTTGATTCATAGGAATGATCATAATCAACTAAGGGGGGGACTCATCTATGAAAACCAATGCCATCGCTTATTCGGCCGAAGCGGTACCTATCCGCAAACGGTCTTGGCTTCAACGGTTGAAGAATAACCGGATGCTGCTGTTCATGTGCCTGCCGGCCGTCGTCTTCTTCCTGATCTTCGCATACCTGCCTATGCCGGGAGTCTACTTGGCGTTCATCAAGTACAACTATTCCCAGGGCATCTTCCGAAGCCCGTTCGTCGGCTTCGACAATTTCAGATTTCTTGTCCTGAACGGGGACCTATGGAGGCTGACCTTCAACACGGTAGCTTACAATTTGGCCTTCATTCTCTTGGGGAATGTGCTGCAGATCACGGTGGCCATATTCCTGAACGAGCTGCGGAAGAAGTGGTTCAAGAAGGTCGCCCAGACGCTGATGTTTTTGCCGTATTTTATCTCCGCGGTCCTGATCGGGCTCATCGCTTACAACATCTTGAGCTACGACTATGGACTCTTGAACCAGGTGCTCCGGGACTTCGGCTTGGAACCGGTCAAGACCTACTCCAATGGCGCGATCTGGCCCTTCATCATCGTGCTGACCTACCTGTGGCAGACTACGGGCTACGGCTCCATCGTCTACTTCGCCGCCATCATGGGGTTGGATCATGAGATTGTTGAGGCATCGGAGATCGACGGGGCGAACGCATTTCAACGAATTATCTACATCGTACTGCCTTGGTTGAAGCCCACCTTCATCATTCTGCTGCTATTCTCGCTGGGCGGGATTCTGAGGGGGAATTTCGGACTCTTCTATAACCTGGTCGGCGCCAATAACACGGCGTTGTACGCAACGACCGACATTATCGAGACGTACGTGTTCCGCTCTCTCATGACCAACTTCAACTTCTCCATGGGCAGTGCCGTCAGCTTATACCAGTCCGTGTTCGGCTTCTTCGTGGTGATGACCGCGAACTGGCTGGTGAAGAAGGTATCGCCCGATAACTCACTCTTCTAGGAGGTGCCCCCGTGGAAGCTATTCGAGAGAATTCAACCCGAAGCATCCGGACGGATCGTTCCGGGATCTGGATCCGTTTCATCGGTTATTTGTTCATCGGCCTGTTTGCCCTCGCTTGCCTGATGCCGTTCCTGCTCGTCGTCGGCACTTCCCTGACCTCGGAGATGTCGATCAAGAGGAATGGCTTTAACTTCTGGCCGGCGGAATTCAGTACCTTCGCTTATAAGATCGTGTTCGAGAACCCGGACCAGATTATCGGGGCCTATGCGGTTACGATCGGCATCACGGCGGTAGGCACGGTCATCGGCTTGTTTCTGGTAGCTATGACGGGCTATGCGCTGCAACGCCCGGACTTCGAATACCGGAACGGCATTTCGTTCCTGATCTATTTTACCACGTTGTTCTCCGGCGGCTTGGTCCCCTTCTATCTCTTGATCACGCAGTACCTCGACTTGAAGGACAACTATATGGCGGTGCTTCTGCCGGGGCTCTTGAGTCCGTTCCTGATCATTATGATGAAGAGCTTCGTCCGCTCCATCCCGCACGCCATTACCGAGTCCGCCAAGATTGACGGAGCCGGAGATTTCACCATCTTCCTGAAGCTGATTCTGCCGATGACGACGCCGGCACTGGCCACCATCGGATTGTTCATCGGGCTCGGGTATTGGAATGAATGGTACAACTCCATGCTGTTCCTCTCACCCGACGTGGAGTACCGGCCGCTCCAGCTATTCTTGTACAACGTGGTGACCAGCGCCGAATTCATCAAGAACTCCGCTGCCGCCTCCAACGTGCCGCTGCGCGACATGCCGCTGGAGTCCATGAAGATGGCGACCGCTGTTGTGGCCACAGGGCCGGTCATTTTGCTCTATCCGTTCGTGCAGCGATACTTCATCCAAGGCATAACGGTCGGTGCAGTCAAAGGGTAAGGGTAAGAGGGTTGTGTAATGTTGTGTACGGGGCCGTATTGGTCCCCCACATAGATTGAAATACCAGATAAGGGGAGGAATTCAATCATGGTAAAAGTGAAAAAGGTGCCCGTCATCCTGACGGCCTCCATGCTGGCGCTTGGTCTTGCCGGATGCAGCGACAAAGACGGGGGAGCGGCGGGAAGCTCCGCCGCACCGGGAGCGACACAAGCGGCCACAGGGGAGAAGCCTGCGGCAGATACCTCGAAGTTCGTCAAGATCAGCTATGTGGTGCTGGGGGATAAGCCGAAGAACGGTCAGTTCGATACGGTGTTGGCTAAGGTCAATGAAAAGATGAAGGCCAAGATTAACGCCGAGCTGGAGTGGAAGTGGGTCGAGTGGGCGGACTGGCAAACCAAATACAACCTGCTGCTGGCCTCCGGGGAGGCGGTGGACCTGATCACCATTGGGACGGACTGGCTCGATACCTGGGGCAACGCCCAGCGGGGGGCCTTCAAGAACCTGGATGACTTGCTCCCGAAGTATGCGCCTCTGACCTGGAAATCCATTCCGAAGGAGGATTGGGAAGAGAGCAAGTACAACGGCAAGATCGTCCTAATTCCGGAGAATGACTATACACAATGGGTGAATCACGGCTTCTTTTATCGTGGGGATTGGGCGAAGGCGGCGGGCATCAATGAGCCGATTAAGGACTGGGAGACCATCGGCAAGTACCTTCAGTACATCAAGGACAATAAGAAGGACGTGATCCCGTTCGACGTCGCTTCCGGCGCCAGCTTCTGGGGCGGGTATGTGAACTCTTATACGGATAATTTGGAGCTCCCCATCTCCACGGGGTACTTGCCGGTTCTGTTCACCAAGTCTTACAACGATAGATATACGGTTGACAGCCCCATCTTCAGCGACACGATGGTGAATTTCGCCAAGCTAATGAAGGAGTGGGCCAGCAAGGGATATTGGCGGGAGGACGTGCTGAACAATAAGAACGACAACCGTGCTGCACTGAAGGCCGGTCTGTCCGGCTTGGATCAGCACCATACCCAGACCTTCTCGTCCCTGCGCGTCGACATGGATAAGGCCCAGCCGGGCTCCGAGCTGCAGATGTTCCCCTTCTCCCGAACCCGGAACAACCTGCTGGAGCTGTCCATCACCCACGGTGGCACGTCTCTTGGAGCGCACAGCAAAAATCCGGAGCGTGCGCTTATGGCCTACGACCTGATCCGCAACGACAAGGAGATTTACCAGCTGATCAATTACGGTATCGAAGGCGTACAATATGAGCTGAAGAACGGCAAGCGCGTCCGTCCATCCGGCTATGATGACGCCAAGCACGGCTTCTACGCCGACTTCTGGGGCGGCCGCGTCGACAAGCTGGAGCTTCCGAGCGATACGACCTGGGATAAGATCGATACGCTGTATACCGAGTATGATAAGATCAAGAAGCCTTACCCGTACGGCCAATTCGTCTTCGACAAGAGCGCCATTGAAGCGGAGCTGACGGCGATCTCCCAGGTTGCCGGAGAGATGGGGCCAGCCATAACCTTCGGTAAAGTGGGAGACCCGGTCAAGGCCGTGGAGGAATTCCGCAGCAAGTTGAAAAAAGCCGGCTACGATAAAGTCGTCGCCGAACTCCAGAAGCAGCTGGATGCCTATAAGAAGCTCGTTGGCAAATAAGCAAGGGGCCAGTGGCACCCGAGCTATACAACAACGGCCGGTCCCCTTATGGAGGGGGCCGGTTTTTCTGGATGAAGCGAATAACTTAATTCCATTAGTGTAATAATATAACAAAAAAACGTTGGGGCTAAATTCAGATGAAGCAGACGATGTTATGGGCCTTGCTGGTAGTGCCTTGGGCATCCTTGTTCTTATTAAGAATGGACACCGTACGCAGATATATGCCTGTCGCTTTGTGTATGACCATTATCCATACCTTGGCTTATCAGGCAGCTTATCATTACGGATGGTGGGATGAGACATCATCCAGTCTGTTCGGGTGGGATAAGATTGTTCCGATTCCTTGGGTATATGGAGCCTATCTGGCGATTGTCATCTGGGTGTTTCACTTTACGTTCGGGAAATTATGGTTATACCTGATGGTCAATATCCTGTTGGATGGAGTATTTATGTACCTCGTGTATCCGATATGGCAGCGAATGGGGCTTGTTTCGAGCGAATCGACCCTGCCTACGATCGCAGTAGTGGCGATGATGGTCGGTTTTTCGATACTCATCTATTTGTATCAAATGTGGCAGCAGGTGGTTTTCAAGGAGCAGAAAGAGACATTCACAAATGACACAAAGTGGAATGGACGTTCCCTGCACTGGAAAAGAAAAGCAAAATAATACAGCGGTTGTATTGCCACAACGGCGAGAGTGAAAGGGGTTATATCGATGTAGAGAACCAATGGATCTCAGGGTTCGTTCTTTTTGGCGCGGTAAGCGGTAGCCGACATGTTGAACTCTTTTTTGAATGCTTGGCAAAACTGTTCGAGCGTGGAATAACCGACCTTTTTGGCAATTTGATTGACGGGGAGGGCTGTCGTCGATAGAAGATGCACAGCGGCATTTAATCGCGCTTCGGTTCGTTTTTGTGTAAAAGTGGAGCCGTAATCCTGTTTCAACGTTCTTTCGGTTTGTCTTATACTTAAACCTAGCATTTGGGCAAGCTTGGGCAAAGTGATGGAAGGATAATCAGACAAGAAGCTTTGGTCGATCAGCGCCAATCGTTGATCATCTAACGTTTTGGAAGGAATTGTACATTGAGAAGAGCGGTTGTGCGTGTAGTTTCTAACCAGCTTGATCATGATTTGTTCCATGAGTTGCTTGACGATGATGGAATAGCCGATAAACCGGTTGCTTGTTTCTTCGGCTAATTGCAGGAAGGCAGACAGCATATTCTGTGTGTCTTGCCCTATCCAAAAGCTCGTTTCCGTCAACAGTCTGGAAATGGCGGCTTGTTCACTATCCATACCGGCAGGAGGTGTCCGTGCCCCTACCGGAATCGTTTCAAAGCAGATGCAGTATTCAAACATGGGATTATCCTGCGACGTCCGTTGTTCATGTGCGATATCCGGTCCGGTCATATATACGGAGCCTGGTAATAAGGGGTATTCACGGCCATTGGCAATCAGCGTGCCGGATCCGCTCGGGATCACATGCAGCTCGTAGCTCCTATTGCTGTGACTATGTCTGTGAATGGCATTGAAAAAATAGCCATGATGCACATAAAGCACGTGGAATGCATACTCACCTATGTGAACGGTGATGTTCCAATCTCCGAAATGTAATGCAGGGTATCCCACCGTTGCAGCCCCTCTCTGCGAGATGATAGTTCTATTATAACGGAATAGATAACGACATTTTCAATATTTTCTGTATGATTGCGACATGAAGATCTGTGATAATGCGACGTGTGTGCCATACAAGGTGTCGCTTTGAATGATTCATGAAGGCTACCTCTCCCGATATAATATGGATATATCCGGTTAAAGGGAGTGTAAGAGAAGGATGAAAGATAAGGATAAGGCCCATCTGTACCAAAAAGGGAATTACGCCGGCACCTATACTGAAGTCCCAACCTCCAATCCGGGACGGGCATGGCGGGACGGCATGGTTAGCGGAAACGGCGAAATCGGGTATGTCACATCAGGTTCGCCATATACGGATACTTATATTTTCCAAAATATGTGGTTCAACTGTCCTTCCCCGGACCCCAGAGTGATTCCTGAAGAACTAACGGGGCAGCTTGCCGAAGCGAGATGGAATGTTTTTCAGCTACATGACCAATGGAAAATCACGTTTCCGGACGGAACAACGAGAAAACGAACCTTTTATTATGCCTTCCATCCGGGACACCAGCTTAGACTAAACGTCACGAATAAGGGAACGGTATCGGATTATGCGAGATGGACGAATTATGAAACGGCGGAAACCGGGGTTCGATACTCCGATGAGAATGGGGTGTGGATACGCACTTCATTTACTTCCAGGGAAGACCATGTAGCGATTACGAAGATCGTACAGTCGTCTGTAGGCGCAAAGATCAATATGATCATCTCCATAGATGACATTACGAGCATGTGCGGAGCCCATGAGCTATCGGAGCTCCAATACAAAAAGCTGGTAGATCCAAATGCCGAATATATTGCACAAGTTGCCCATTACCCGTCCTATCCGGGGAGCGAGCTGATCTATGGGGGATACGCCGGCCTGACACAGGTTATCGTTGTAAACGGTACCAAGAAAAGAGTGCTTCTGGCTGACTCGGATGAGACGATAAACGTTGGGGCAGAACGGAATCCGGCCATTCAAGTATGTGACGCCGATGCCGTATATTTCATTACGCAACTGAACAGAACCTTTGAAATGGGCCGAATCGAAGATTTTGCAGGAATGACGCAATACGCTATCGTTGACCATCTATTTAATAACACGAATGCCGTCGCAGTGAAATATATAGATGCATCCGGCGGTTTCGATTATGACGCAGCGTTAGAACCACATAGGGACATTCATTCGGCAGAATTTAATGCCGTGCGTTTTACTCTTGCAGGCGATGAGGATCTGAAGAATGCAGACAATCTGGAACTGATCAAGGTTCAGAAGGAATCCAAAACGAAAATCAATCCTGCATTTATGCAGCAGGTGTATAACCAGGGACGGTATGCCTTGATATGCTGCAGCGGTTCTAGCGCTCCGCGCTTGTATGGGATGTGGACCGGAGAATGGAATCCTGGCTGGCGAAGCATCTATACGCTGGACGCTAATGTGAATTTGCAGGTTTCTCCCATGAATTCAGGCCATTTCACACAAGCGCAGCTTGGGTACATCACCTTCTTCTTGAGGAACACGCCCGACTTCGAATACAACGCAAGATTGTCTTATAGCATGCATGATGCGCTGCAGGTGTCGGTAAACTCGGACATCGACCGCGCCATGCATGTGGAATACGACAATGACTATCCGTTTCAATATTGGAATGCCGGAGCAAGCTGGTGTCTGCTTCCGATCTTCGAGTATTGGCAGTGTTACGGCAATCAACATATTTCGATCAACGACTGCATGAGGATCCATGAGTTGAAACCGATTCTTCACGTGAGGGATGGGGGACTGACAGATGAAGAATTCGGACAATTGATCGGCAAGGGATATCTGGATTTGGAAAAGGATATTTTGCTTCCGCTGCTTACGAAGCAAGCTAATTTCTGGGAACAAATCTGTACGCCGGAATACTATACGGATGTAAGCGGCCGAGCCTGCTATGAGGAAGGCAGAGCAGCGCTGCAGCCGGGAGAGAAATATATGATCATTCCCTCCTATTCGCCGGAAAACCACCCGCTGGGCTACAACAGCACGATTACGGCCAATGCTACGATGGATATCTCCGCTGCGCGGGATGGTCTCTATATGGTTATGGCAATGGAAAACGCGGTGAAGCGCGACGGTTATGAAGCTGCAATTGCCAAATGGGAGGCTTTGCTGGAGCTGCTGCCGGATTACACGTTTGACCGGGACGGGGCTCTACGCGAATGGGCGATGAAGGAATATACCGAAAACAACAACCACCGCCATCTGAGTCATTTATACCCGGCATGGCCCGCTTATGAAACGCAAAACAACCCGGAGCTGGCGAAAGCTGCAAGGAAAGCGGTTGCGAACCGAGAGCTATACAATACAGAGGACGCGACAGCCGGGCACGGCTGGATGCACAAGGCGCTGGTATACGCCCGGTTAAAAAAGGGGGACGGGGTCGTTGCTTCCCTTCTGCCGATGATGACGGACGCCGGTTATTACACCTCCTTAATGACCGACCATGATACGAACAGAAGATGTACTTCCTACTGCACGGATACATTGTTCGGCAATATGGGTGCGGTGAATGAAGCATTGCTCTATTCGAATACCGGTGAAATCGAAGTTCTTCCGGCACTGCCCACCGATTGGACTTCAGGCTCCATTCATGGACTCATGGCACGAACCCGTGTAGAGGTGAAGGAGTTGTCGTGGGATCTATTGTCCGGCATGGTTTGTGTAATCTTGCAGTCGAGTGCGGAGCGTCAGGTGGTCAGCCTTAAGTCGGGTATTCCTTGGACACATGCAGTGGTAAACGGCCAACCAGCGAATGTATATGACGATGGATTAGGCAAACATATTCTGGTAACCCTGAAGAGAGGGCTTGACGTTGCTGTCGTATTCAATCAGATGCCTTAAGCATATTATTATGAGTCCATCACCCAAGCCTCGATTTCGAGGCTTTTTTTTGTTCGTTAAGATCAGAACCGCCCAGAGTACCCGTATCATGGCCGATTATTAAATCAAGAACTATACAGAACCAATCGTTGGAACCTATGATGGGAGCATGGAGGGGAGAGAGCATCATGGGATTGTTGAGAGATGTTGCACGAAATCGAAGTTTATATGTGATGGCATTACCGGGTATCCTGTTTCTTATCTTATTCGCCTACCTGCCGATGGCCGGTCACATCATAGCCTTCAAGCAGTTCAGGATTACAGAAGGAATCTGGGGGAGCCCATGGAATGGGATCGAGAACTTCAGGTTTCTCTTCGGGGGAACGGATTGGATCCGGATTACGACCAACACGCTGGGTCTTAATGCGCTATTCATCTTCTTCGGGTTAGGGACAGCCGTGATCATCTCGATTCTGTTAAATGAGATCCGGTCACGCATCTATAAGAAGCTGGCCCAGACGTTCATCTTCCTGCCTTACTTTGTATCCTGGCTCGTGGTCAGCCTGATGGTGTTCGGTCTGCTCAATTCTACCAACGGCCTGATCAATCTGCAGTTGGAGAAATGGGAGATGAGCGGCGTCGATTGGTACAGCTCGCCTTCCTATTGGCCGGCCATCTTAACCGTTGTGAATGTATGGAAGTTTGCTGGATACAATTCGGTTATTTTCTTGGCAGCGATCTCCGGGATATCGGATGAATTGTACGAGAGCGCGACAATTGACGGAGCAAGTCGGCTTAAGCAGATTCTTCATATTACGCTTCCGATGCTGCGCCCGACGATCATCATCCTGACCTTGCTTGCCATCGGAAGAATCTTCTATGGCGACTTCGGGATGATATACGGAATTGTCGGAGAGAACAGCCTGCTGTTCCCGACGACAGACGTGATCGATACGTATTCCTACAGGGCCTTGCGCGGACTGGGCGATTTTGGAATGGCTTCCTCTGTATCGCTCTACCAATCCGTGATGGGCTTGATCACGATCCTCTTGTTTAATGGGATCATTAAGTTATACGACCCTGATTCCAGACTGTTCTAGGAGGTGATCGGACTTGAATAGAAAGGTTTACGGATTGAACGATCGCATCCTTAATATCTCATCGTATCTGATCACAACGGTCTTTATGTTGTTTTGCTTCATTCCTTTTTGGATGGTTCTGATCGGATCCTTTACTGATGAGAATGCGCTTCGTGTCCATGGTTTTCAGGTGATTCCCAAGAAGCTGAGTCTATACGCGTATCAGTTTCTGCTTCAAGGAGGGCAGGTGTACCGCAGCTACGGAGTTACAGTTACGGTTACGGTCCTGGGAACGCTGATCGCGGTCCTCATCACATCGATGTATGCTTATGTCCTGGCACACCGTAAGGTTCGGTTCCGCAATACATTGGCCTTTCTCACCTATTTCACGATGCTATTCGGCTCCGGCTTAGTAGGGTTTTACCTGATGATCGTGAACTGGTATCATCTGAAGGACACCGTCTGGGCCCTTATCCTGCCCTATGTGCTCAATCCATTCAATACCTTCGTTATGGTGTCCTTCTTCCGGACCACGCCTTACGAGTTGAATGAGGCGGCTACGGTAGACGGGGCCGGGGAATACCGGACGTTCTTCCGGATTATTCTTCCCATCTCCACGCCGGTACTGGCAACCGTTACCCTCTTGTATGCTCTGCAATACTGGAATGACTGGTGGCTGGCCTTGCTATTTATCGACAATGAGAGCCTGCATCCGTTACAAATTATGATCCGCCAGCTGATCTCCAATATCAATGCGGCGTCTTACATTCAAGGTTCAGGAACAAGCTATACGCAAGCCATCCCGTCCTATGGTGTACAGCTGGCGACGGTATGCTTGACTATCGGCCCCATCATTCTGCTGTATCCCTTCCTTCAGCGTTACTTCGTCAAGGGATTGACGGTTGGTTCGGTCAAAGGTTAAACAGGCTTAACCGAATTCGGTTGAGGCATAGATGTGGTCCAAAAAAAGGGAGGAATAAGCCATGAGTTTCTTGAAGGGGAAAGAAAAGAACGGGCTGCTTCTGCTCGTTGTCCTGATGTTCGTGATGTCGAGCATCCTAGCCGCTTGCAGCGGAAAAGACAGCGAAGAGAAGGCAGCGCCAAGCAGCGGAAAAGCCGGTGATTCCGCTGCAAAAGGGAACGGCAGCACGACCAAAGCGCCGGACCCTGTTACGCTCAAAATATATATTCCCGGCGACCGTCCGAAGAAGATGAACGCTGTCATCGCAGAAGCGGAGAAACGAATGGCTTCAACGATTAACGCCAAGCTGGATATTACGTTCATTCCTTGGTCCGACTTGGACAGCAAGACCTCGGTCGCACTGGCTTCCGGCGAGAGCATCGACCTGATCTTCGACGCCCCATGGCTTCACATGAACCGAATGGTGTCTTCCGGTGCGTATGAGCCGTTGGATGAATTGTTGAAGCAGCACGGACCGAACATCATCAGCACCCGCCCCCAAGATATGTGGGATGCCAACAAGTTTGAAGGCAAGGTGTACGGTATTCCCCTTGGAATCTCTCACTACCAAATCCGCGGCATCTACATCCGCAAGGATCTGCGCGAGAAATACGGGTTGGGTAAGATCCAAACCTTCGAGGACTTCAATACTTACTTGTATAAAGTAAAAGAGAATGAGAAGGGGATGAGTCCTCTAACTACGATGGTCGATACGGACCGGATTACCAATGCGTACAAGTTCAACTACGATCCGGCTTATGACTACAAGCAAGAAGTCGCGCAAATGTTCCCGTTCCTCTACAAGAAAAATAACGACGGTAAAATCTACAACATGCTCGAAGAGAAGGACGCCGGTATAGGGGCCGGTATCCAGAATATGCGCAAGTGGTACGAAGACGGTATCATCAACAAGGATAATCTGGCTGTTAAGAACGAGCAGGACCTGTTCATGAATGGTAAAACGGCAGCCATCACCATCGCGGATGTAGGCGTAAAGCAGAACATCCAAGACGCGGTGAAGAAGCTCGGCGGCGAAGTAGAGTGGCTGACACTGCTGGATCCTACTAAGAAATACGTATCTGACTTCAAACAATGGAACTTCATCAGTATACCGAAGACAAGCAAGAACAAAGAACGGGCCATTATGTTCCTGGACTGGGCGAATCAGAAGGATAATTACGATCTCTTGAGCTATGGCATCCAAGGGCAGGATTGGGAAGCGGTAGGGCAGGATGGCTTCAAGCCCCTTAGTGCGGATTACCCGCTCTTCGGCTATGACTGGATCTGGAATCCGACCTTGGAACGGTATAACGCCACTCTAACGGAAGAGGACCTGAAGTGGTGGAAATGGACGAAGGACTCGAAGAATTTCATCAAGTCGGTAGACGCAGGCTTCACCTTCAATCCTGAACCGGTAGCCCAGGAGGTGGCAACCCTGAAAGCCAATTCCTTCGTCTATCCGATCCTGCTCGGTTCGCTTGAACCCAACAAAGGGATGGAGGATTTCAAAGCCAAACTGGGCGCCACGCTTAAAAAAGTTCAAAACGAATATCAAAAACAATTGAACGCTTATATGTCCGGTCGTTAAATGAAAGGAAGGCTGCAACCGCGCCAGAAGCTGGAACCGCTTCGGCGCGGTGGACCATCCGGATAAACGTTGAAGGAGAACAAGATGAGAATAGGCCGAATGGAACAGAATCCGATTATTACGACTGACCATGTGAAGCCCAGCAGACCTGACTTCAAGGTTGTCGGCGTGTTCAATGCCGGGGTAGCTGCCATCCATGATGAGATCATATTGCTGCTACGGGTTGCAGAGATGCCCGTCGAAACGCCGGGAAACAACATAGCCGTACCCGTATTGAACGGGCAGGATGGCACGGTGGTGATCCGATATCTGAGCAAGGACGATCCTAGATACAATTATGAAGATTCGCGGGTGGTGAAGGAACAAGAACGGTATGCCTATCTAACCTCGATGTCGCATCTGCGGGTTGCGCGCAGCAAGGATGGAATCCGGTTCGAGATTGACGAGCAGCCGTCGATGTTTCCGATGGATGGAGAAGAGGCTTGGGGCATCGAAGATCCGCGTATCACCCAACTGGGCAATCAATATTACATCACCTATAGTGCCGTATCCTCCAAGGGTGTTGCGGTACGATTGGCGGTAACGGAAGATTTCCGCCGCTTCGAGAGATTGGGGTTGATTCTGCCTCCGGAGAATAAGGACGTGGCCATCTTCCCCGCCACAATAGGGGGCAAGTACTTCATGCTGCATCGTCCTGTCCCCAAATCCATCGGTTCGCCGGAGATGTGGATTGCGGAATCGCCGGACTTGATACATTGGGGAAACCATCGATTCCTCATCGGCTTGCGTGATGAGAGCTGGGATAACGGCAGAATCGGCGGCGGCGCTGTACCCTTCTTAACTGATGACGGGTGGCTCGAGCTCTACCATGGGGCCGACATGAACGATCGATATTGTATGGGGGCGGTCCTGCTGGACAGGGAGGACCCGGGCAAGGTGCTTGCCAGGTCCCGTGTGCCCGTCCTCCTGCCGGAAGCGGATTATGAGAGGAACGGCTTCTTCGGTGGTGTTGTGTTCTCCTGCGGAGTATTGCCCATGGGGCAAACCGTACGCATGTATTATGGCGCAGCGGATGAAGTAATGGCTTGCGCTGATCTTTCTCTCGAGGAGATATACCGGACGTTCTGAAGCCTGTGATTGTCAAAATCAGAACTACCGAAAACCGGTCTTGCTGGGTATAATGGATTCTAATCCAACAGGCGAGAGGAACTCTTATGCGCAGTATAAAAAGACTGAAATGGTCCCTTCGTAAAACCTATCTCCGGGTGTTTGCCACATTTGCGATCCTCTTTACGATCATTGTCACAGTCTTTTCTTTGTACCTGGTCCAAATATTCTCCATGTCTGCGCGAGAAGAAATCGATCAGGTTGCCCAGACCCAGCTCGGCCAAATCGTGGAGAACACCAAGTTCACCCTCTATAAGCTGCGCCTCTATGGGATGCGGATGTATGAGGATGAGACGGTGCAAGGATGGTTTACGGATTATGCCGATCCTCAGCTGCTTGTCCGGTTGAACGATAGTATTAAGAAATATGTCTCTTCGGAGCCCTTTATCTATAACATCGATTTGATCAGCACCTTCGGAAATCGGGTATGGACCTCACGGGAAGCGATGTTCGATTTCACCGAATTTTACGACCAACCCTTGCTTAAGGATACTCTTGAAGCTTCCGACCCGTATCTTCGGTTCAGCAGACACGATTACCAATCGGAATCCTACATTAATTTGGCTGTCCGCACGATTGGACTGAAGAAGCCTGAGGGCTTCCTGATCATGCTGCTGGACCAGAAGCTGCTGGAACGTTATGTCCTTCAATCGAACGATCAAAGCCTGGTACAAATTATCATCACCGATCCTTACGGCCATCCGATTATCGGTGAAGTGCCGCAGAGCTTGGCGCAAGCGGTTCCCAATCCATCGCAAGCCGAGAAGGGGACGTTCGAGTGGAAGAACGGGGACCAAAGATGGACCGTAAGGTACAGCAAGATCGATCCGGAGGGCTGGACGGTCTACCAATTCATGCCTTGGGAGATCTGGAAGAGCAAAGTATCCCATCTGCGGAACGTGATTCTGCTATCTGCAGGCGGAATGTTTGTACTGACACTGTTTTTTGTTTTCTGGATCTCGAGAAGCAATTACTTGCCCTTCAGTGATCTGGTCGGGTTGCTTCATAAGAATGAAGGCGGACCTGACGATGCGATTCGCGATAAGGCCGAATACGAATTGATTCGAAGCGGCATTCGCAAGCTGGTTGTTCAAGTCGAACAGATGGATCAGTCCATCAAGTCCAGTCAACACATCATTCGGGAGGATCTGCTTAGGCAATGGGTCCAAAATGGGAAGTTGCCGGAAATGACGCTTGGTTCTCTCCGGCAATTGACCCCGATCGCCGGCGCGCAGAGGGTAGGGCTTGCGGTCATAAGGATCGAATCGTACCCCTCCTTCGAGGAGGAGTATACGTACTATTCCCGCAGGCTGCTCAAATACGCCATGGGCAATATTGTGGAAGAGACGATGCGGAATCACCGGATGACAGCCGCTTCGATAGACTTCGCTGACGACCATCTCGTCGTTCTTATGTCAGATCCGGCGGATGATGGAGTGACCCGCTACGTATTGTCGGAGGCCAAAGAGAATGTAAGCCTCTATCTCAAGATCCATTGCGTATGTGCGTTCTCAACAACTAGTACGGATTCCTTCGACCTAAACGCACTGTACCGTGAAGTTCTCGAGATGTCCTACATCAAGTTCTTAACCGGAGAAGATAAGATCTATGAACGTTCGGACCGTCCTTCCCTGTTGGGTCAATCCTTCGAGGATATGCCGAACGACTTCATCCGAACCCTGATCCAGACCGTCAATAACGGCGATGAAGCTGAAACGGCGAAGGTGCTGGAGGATATATTCCAATGGCTTCGGCAATTGTCATTCGAGGAATGCAAGTTCCATCTAGCCCGTCTCATGTATGAAGTCGCCAAGTCGTTCCTCCAAGCGGATACGCTTCAGAATTGGCAAGGGATTAACCATAAGCTTGAACAGTACGGCAGCTTGAATGAAGTGAATGAGTGGCTGCGGGAAGAGATCCAATCGGTCCTCTCGAAGGTGAAGAAGCCCGGACGGGAGAAACGGAAAGAGGATGTTGCCGCCTCTGTCGTCCAATATGTCAACCAAAACCTGCATAATCCTGTCCTCTCGATTGAGGACATCGGTTCGCATATCGGGCTCTCGCCTAATTATGTGCGGACCATATTCAAGGATGTATTGCAGGTGAGCTTGTCGGACTTCATCCTGGTTCAGCGGATCGAAAAGGCGAAGCAGCTGCTGCACTCCACGGAATGGCCGGTATCCCATATCGTCGAGGCTGCGGGATTCCAAGCCAAAAGCCATTTCTTCACCGCGTTCAAGAAAGCAACGGGCATGACGCCCAAGCAATTCCGCGAAACAACGGAAGAATTGAACTAGAGCTTTTGCAGGAGATGGCGCGAATACGGCCCCGCTGGAAACGGCTTCAGGCGGGAGCCTTATTCCGTGCCTGGTCTTACACGATGTTGGAAGCGATTACAATCTTCAATGAAGGAGTGACTCGGTATGAATAACCCGCTGCACAGGTTCAAGAAGTGGATCTGTCTTGTTATGGCCGGTTTGATGATATCCTCCATACTCTTATACACTCCCGCATCGGCGAGCACTTCCGAAGCGACGAATCCATCTCAGGCGGTAACCGATATGAAGCTCATGAAGAAGCGTATGGTCGATTATTACATCTCCAGAGACATCATTAACGATGGGACGAACGGCCGGGTTGAATGGACCTTCAAGTCACAGGCCGGTACGTATTTAACCATTCAAAATCCTAACGGCAGCTGGCCGGATGTGGATTACGCGAGCACGACCAACAGTGCCAACGGGAGAGCTTGGTCCCCTTATCTTGCTTTAGACCGCATGCAATCGATGGCGCAAGCTTTTGCCGACCCGAATGATCCGAACTATCGGAGCGAAGCGCTATTAAGCGGGATTAAGAAAGCGCTGGACTATTGGTTCACGGTTAAGCCGACTTCAACCAACTGGTGGGAAACCGGTATCGGTAAACAGTTAAGGCTGGGGAAGATCGCCATATTGTGTGAAGGGTACTTAACGGCTGCTCAGCTTACCAATATCATAGACACTCTGGACAGCAACCCCCATACTGTCGATGGAGCCAACTCTTCCTGGTTCAATCAAAATTATATGGTTCGCGGCTTATTGCTGGAGGACAGCCAGATCGTAAGGAATGCCGTGGATGCATTCAACGTGCTGTCGAAAGTGACCACGACGGTAACGGGAATCCAGTCGGACATGTCCTTCTTCATGCATGGTAAGACGAACTATACGACGGGATACGGAAGAAGCTTCGCCAGAGACATGTCCTTCTGGGCTTACATCACCTCGGGGACCCTGTTCTCGTTCAGCCAACCGGCTATCGATTCGTTATCGTCCTACCTGTTGGACGGCACCCGCTATAATGTGAAGGGCGATGTGGCCGACCTGGGGATGGGGATGAATGGACCTTATTGGCCGGGATATTCGAGCTGGGCTGTCACCTTCTATGAAGATCCGTTGGTATGGATGCAGGCGGCGAATCCGGCAAGGGCTCCGGCGATTGCGCAGTTCCTGGAGAATATTCGCAGCATCGGCACGGGCACGAGCAACGGACTGGATTCCAGCAATATAACCCAATGGCAGACCTTGGTCTCCTCCCATATGCGGGAGGACTATGGAATTACAGTCAAGATGTCCTCCAGCACGGTGAAGGGCGGCGAGTGGAGAACGATTAACCCCAACGGGTATAATCTGCTGTACTGGACGCCGCAAGGAGCCACGGCGATTCAGAGAACCGGTGATGAATACCGTACCATCTATCCGTTGATGGATTGGGCCCATGTTCCCGGTACGACCGCTCCTTATGTCCTGACGAAGGATGGGAACTTCAACAATCCCAAGACGTTCGTAGGTGGGGTGACGAATGAGCGCTATGGAGCCACGGCATTCGACTTTTCCAAGCTGAGTACAAGCGGGAAGAAGGGCTACTTCTTCTTTGACGAGGAAATGGTAGCGTTGGGCACGGGGATTACTTCAACGAATAATGCCCCAATCCACACGACAATGAACCAAAGCCAAGCGGCAGGCGAGGTTCTTGTCGATGGCCAACCGATTGCAGAGGGAACGGTTCAAACGAACGGAAGCTGGGCCTATAACGATAACATCGGCTATGTATTCCCGAATAAGACGGATTTCCAAGTGAAACGGGAGACGAAGACCGAAAGCTGGAGCGACGTGGTCTCCAACAGCTCAACGGAGACGATGACAAGATCTATCTTCTCCATGTGGCTGGATCATGGTGTGAAACCTACTAACGCTTCCTACCAATACATTGTACTACCCAATAAATCATCGGATGAAGTAAGCCGCTATGCGGGCAGCAACCCGATCAGCATTCTCTCGAATACAGCTTCGGTCCAGGCTGTCCGGCACCAAACTCTTGGAATCGCAGAATTGCTGTTCTATCAACCCGACACCGTGACGGTGAGAGAAGGCTTGACGGTCTCCGTAGATAAGCCGGCCATGGTAATCCTAGATGAATCGGCAGCACCTGTCCGAATCTCTGTTACCAATCCCGTAACTCCAGGGATTTCCGTGAACGTAACACTGAACCGGAACGGAGAAGCAACGAAGACAAGCTTCAAGCTCGGCAAGGATACGTTCACAGGCCGAAGCGTGACATTGAACGAAGGAGCCTCGATTGACGATAGCGGCTTCGATCTCGCCTACAATAAAGGAACGGTAGCTTCAAGCAGCAAGGTGAACCACTCTGCCTCGAATGCTACAGACATTTACAGAACCTCGTATTGGAATTCACACCCGTCGGATAACGAGTGGATCCAGGTGGATCTGGAAGACCAATATGTGATTCACAAAGTGAGGCTGAAATGGGCGAACGCATTCGGCAAAAAATATAGAATACAAGTATCGAATGATGCCGTCACTTGGACGGATGTTTACGCAACGGCGGCAGGAGACGGAGGAACCGATGACCTTACATTCCGCAAGGTCAGTGCCAGGTATGTTCGGATGCAGGGAGCTCAGCAGGGGAACGGGGATGGCTACTCCCTGTATGAATTCTCCGTGTACGAAGCCGTAGCACCCAATCTCGCGGAAGGGATGCCGACCGCAGCAAGCTCGTCCAGAGCCGCGGACGTGATGCACGGTAATGCTGTCGATGGCTCCTTAACGACCCGATGGGGTTCCAACTATTCCGATTCGCAGTGGATCTATGTCGATCTGGGCACCAGCCAATCCATCCAGAAGGTCAGTCTGAATTGGGAGGCCGCATTCGGTAAGGAATACCAGATTCGGGTTTCCGACAATGCGTCGGATTGGACGACCGTCTACAGCACCACAACCGGTGACGGTGGGGTCGATGACATCTCTATCGAACCGGTGAATGCACGATATGTTCAGATGTATGGAATAAAAAGAGGAAGCACATACGGCTACTCTCTCTGGGAATTCAAAGTATTCGGCACAGAGCCTGTTGATCAGGTTCCCGTGCGGATGGAGCTTGAAGCGGCACCGGTGTCCGTCAGTGCAGGAGGCGAAGTGACCGTTACAGGAGCCGTCTACGACAGCAAGGATCTGCCGGTCTCCGGAGTAGTGGTAGAATGGGGGGGGTCGTCGGACGGCTTCAATACCGATCGGTCCACAACGGATGGGAATGGCCGATTCAGCTCTGTCTTGACCGCACCGCCCGTTGCCGGCGAGGTGACGATAACTGCCACGTTACCCGCGAGTCCCGGCGTTACGGCCATCGCTAGGTACACCGTCAGCAGAACTCCGGATATCCCCGGGGTACCGCAGGTCATCACCGTGGAGGAAGGCAACGGGAGGGTCAGTCTTGGGTGGAATCCGGTAGCCGGCGCTTCGGCATATAAAGTCTATCAAAGCGTAACCTCCAGTACTTACGGTACCGAGGCCGCCACCGTAACCGGCTCGGTATACGGGGCTAATGTAGCCGGATTGACCAACGGTACGACCTACTACTTCGTCGTTACAGCGATGAACGAGGACGGCGAGAGCCCGGCTTCCAACCAGGTCAGCGCAACTCCGGCCACTGTCCCAGAGGCGCCGACGAATGTCGTCGCGACGACCGGCAACGGACAGGCGACTGTTACATTTGACCCTCCTGCAGGGACTGGCGGAAGCGCTGTAACCGGCTACCAAGTGATCGCTTCTCCCGGCGGCAGGATGGTGACGGGTACTGCCAATTCGGTTACGATGACGGGGTTGTCGAACGGAACAACGTATACGTTTACGGTGAAGGCCATGAACAGAGCGGGAAGCAGTCAAGCCTCGGCTGCATCCAACGCCGTCACGCCAAGTGCGCCGACGACGAATACGATGGAACCAACCAGCCCGGAGGAGAGCCGGAACCAAGGATTGGAGATTCTGGTGAATGGCAAGGCGGAGAATATCGGGATTGTAACAACTGCGACGAGAGGGGAGCAGACCGTTACGACCGTTGCGGTTGACGAGAAGAAGATGGAGGCGAAGCTAGCGGCGGAAGATCAGGGTGTGGTCATCACAATTCCGGTGAACAGCTCATCCGACGCCATCGTGGGAGAATGGAACGGACTGCTCGTCCGAGCTCTAGAACAGAAGCAAGCGGTCGTCGTAATCAAGACGAAGAAGGCAACCTATACGTTGCCGGCCCAGCAGATGAAGATCAATGCGATCACCGATGCATTCGGTCAGGACGTTATTCTGCAGGATATCAAGGTGCAGATCGCAATCGGCCAGCCTGATGCTATGAGGATGAAGGTCGTAAAGGCCTCTGAGTCCGATAAGCTCACGTTCGTCGTTCCCCCGTTGGATTTTACGGTTAAGGCCGTCCATGGAAATGCGACGGTTGAGCTTCAGAAGTATAGCGAATATGTGGAGAGAACCCTTGCTATACCGGATGGAATAGCTCCTCATAAGATCACCACCGGGGTTGTAATCGAACCGGATGGAACGCTGCGGCATGTGCCGACGAAGATCATCAATCTGGATGGCCAATTTATTGCCCAAATCAACAGCATGACGAACAGTACGTATTCTGTGGTATGGCACCCGACAGAATTCAAGGACGTAGCCCAGCATTGGGCGAAGGAAGCCGTTAACAACCTGGGCTCCCGAATGATCATTAACGGGGTCACGGAGGATCTCTTCCATCCAGACCAAGATATTACCCGCGCAGAATTTACAGCGATTATGGTGCGGGGGTTGGGACTGAAGCTCGACGGCTGCCATGCTCCCTATACCGATGTGTTGCCTTCCGATTGGTTCAGCGGTGCGGTATTGACCGCCCACTCGTACAACCTGATTCAAGGATTCGAAGACGGCACGTTCCGCCCATCGGAGAAGATTACGAGAGAACAGGCCATGACCATCGTGGCGAAGGCGATGGCTATAACGAAGCTTGCGAAGAAGCTTCCGAACCGGTCGGCAGATGACATGCTGATGCCATATGATGACTCGCAGCTGGTATCGGCATGGGCCAAGGAAGGTCTCGTCGCCGGCTTGAAGGCGGGACTTGTTACCGGACGAACCGAAAGCTTGCTGGCTCCGAAAGCTGCTATTTCGAGAGCGGAGGCAGCTGTTCTGATCCAGCGTTTACTTCAAAAATCGGATTTGATCTGATCGTACAAGCGGCAGCCGGACATATGGTCCGGCTGCTTATTGTATGTACGATCATGATGAAAGTGGATGATGGAGAAACAAAAAACGCACAGAAAGACCTAAAGATTCTTAAGGCCCGGAATGTGCGTAATGCGGTACATTTGAAGCAACACCATCAACATTAACGATCAGCAAGAAAGAAGGGAGAACCATGAAAAAAACATCTGCTGCCGTAGGAACCAATAGAGGACCGGCAGCCAAAGAAGCTTTTTACCAGACCAAGCGATTTCGGCAGAATATTCCGCTTTTCGTCATGCTTATACCGGGAGTGCTTTATTATCTGATCTTTCGTTATTTACCTATGGGCGGTCTCGTGATCGCCTTCAAGAACTACAATTTTCACGACGGCATATGGTCAAGTCCATGGGTAGGATGGGACTATTTCGAGCTTCTATTCCATTCCCACGTCACGCTGCAGATTATCTGGAATACGCTTACCTTGAGTATTTTGAACCTCATCTTCGGGTTTCCTGCACCGATTATTATCGCCATTGCCTTGAATGAAGTACGGAGAAGCTGGCTGAAGCGCTGGATTCAAACCATTATTTATTTGCCGCATTTTTTGTCCTGGGTAATCGTCGCCGGCATTATCCTAACCCTATTTTCTATCGACGGCGGCACCATCAACAAGCTCATGGGCCAATGGGGGATGGAACCAATCCCATTCCTATACCGTGCGAACTCTTGGATCACCATCTTTATCGGCTCCGGCATGTGGAAGGAGATGGGCTTCGGAGCAATTATCTACTTGGCCGCTCTCTCTAACATTGACCCCAGCCTTTATGAGTCGGCGGGGATGGATGGGGCAGGAAAACTAAGGCAGATCTGGCATATCACTCTGCCGGGCCTCCGATCCACCATTATTCTGCTGCTGATTCTAGGGATGGGCCGTCTGATGGAGGTAGGATTCGACCAAGTGTACAATTTGCAGAATCCCACCGTACTGCAAAAAGCGGAGGTGATCAGCACCTACGTGTACAAGGTGGGGCTGCAGCAGGCACAGTATGGACTTACGACAGCTATGGGCTTGTTTGAATCCGTAGTGGGCCTGGTGCTGGTGCTCTCCGCCAATGCACTGGCCCGTAAATTCGACCAAGGACTATTCTAAAGAAAGGGGAAATTCTCTTGAGGGAATCAACTGGCGGTAAAATATTTGTCCTCTTCATTCACGTGGTATTGATCGTCATTTCGCTTACCTGTATCCTGCCTTTCCTCCATCTGATTGCACTGTCCATCAGTTCGGGACATGCGGTTGATCTGGGTCAGGTCTGGTTTTGGCCGGTAGGGTTTGACGTTACCGTTTACAGATACTTTTTTGAGAATACACCGGCTCTGCGCGCCTTTACCAACAGTGTGGTCATTACCCTGTGCGGAACGGCCCTGAGTATGCTGGCCACGGTGCTGACAGCCTATCCCTTATCCCGCCGTTACCTCTACGCCCGCAAACCGATTACAACGGCCGCATTATTCACCATGCTCTTCGGAGGAGGAATGA
This sequence comes from Oryzibacillus soli, assembly GCF_051594765.1. Lineage (NCBI taxonomy): Bacteria > Bacillati > Bacillota > Bacilli > Caryophanales > Paenibacillaceae > Oryzibacillus > Oryzibacillus soli. The sequence goes on along the minus strand of NZ_JBPPGJ010000001.1, from coordinate 243,756 downwards.
TTCCAACGTATCTGGTCATGAATAACCTTCATTTGACCAATACTTACTGGTCCCTTTGGTTCGGCGGACTGATCAGTACCTACAATATGCTGATTATGAAAAGCTACTTCGAGAGCATCCCGGGAGAAGTGGCGGATTCCGCCCAGATCGACGGCTGTGGAGAAGTTCAGCTGCTCCTACGCGTCGTCCTGCCCTTGTCTCTTCCCATGTTGGCTACACTGACTCTGTTCTATGGAGTAGGGTACTGGAACATGTTTATGAGCGTCATTCTTTATATCAGCAAGACGAATCTGCAGAATCTCACCGTAATCGTTCAGGGCATGCTGCAAATTCAGGGGAATTTCAATATGTCAGCCATGGATATGATGCAGCAGCAGGAGATGGTATCCGAAAAGTTGAAGGCAGTTGGGGTTATGGTTATGGTTGTTCCCATGCTGGTGGTATATCCGTTCCTCCAGAAGTATTTTGTCAAAGGCATTATGCTTGGTTCTATTAAGGGTTAGCGGCATCAACGAAATCAATCATAGATGGAGGGGTATTCCATATGGAAGGACAATCAACCACAGGAAGAAGGAAGGTCATCTTAGCTCTGGGACTGTCGGCGGTTATGGCGGCAGGGGCAGCCGGTTGCAGCGGGAAGGAGGGAGAAACAGAGGGAAACACCAAAGAAAAAGCTATCATTACGGTTTCCAACTATGACAGGGGGAATATTCCCGCAGCGGAGGGAACGGTAGAGGAGAACCGATGGACGAAGTGGATCAATGAGCATTCTCCCGTTACGGCCAAGTATGTGCCGGTTGCACGGGCTGAGGCGGTTAAGAAGCTGAACGTGTTGTTCGCTTCGGGCAGCGCTCCCGATATTGTCAATGATTATGATTCGGGATTCCGGAACTCCTTGTATCAGCAGAAGCAATTGATGCCACTGGACGATTACTTGAAGTATGCGCCTGAGTACCAGAAGCTTCTGGAGAAATATCCGCAACTTCGTAAGATAGGCACCAAGCCGGATGGCAAGCTGTACGAAATCGGGAAAATCAATGAGCCCCATCTGCAGAGCGTAGCCTTCATTCGGATGGATTGGCTGAAGAAGCTCAAGCTGGAGGTTCCAAAGACTACGGAAGAACTACTTGTTGTTCTGAAAGCCTTCGTTGAGCAGGATCCGGATGGCAATGGGAAGAAGGATACTTATGGAACCAATATGAGCTACACCTCGGACGGCATGGTGGATTCCATGTTTGGCTCGTACGGCTGGAAAATATCCAAGGATGATAAAATTGTAAGAACCTGGGATAATACGCTGGAGTCTCTGAAGTTCAAGAAGAGGTTATTTGAGGAAGGGCTTATCGATAAGGATTACTTGGCCGATAAGAACGGGGCCAAAGCCAAGCAGGACTATTTGAACGGAAAAATAGGCGTTTATCTTCCCCCTGCGATAACCAACTGGTTTGAAACCACGGTTACGGACATTAAGACGCTCCGGAGAGTTGTTCCCGATGCGGAGATTGCACCGATGGCGCAGCCCAAGTCTCCCATGGGGCAATTTATCCATCACGTCGTCAATCCGGTTCAGATGACCACGGTGATCAATGCTGCAGCCAAAAACCCCAAGGCCGCTATGGAATATATTAATTTCATCATCAAGCCGGAGACGGGCCTGATTCTGAAAAAGGGAATAGAAGGAGAGCATTGGAAGAAGGGGGCTGACGGTTTCCCGAAGGTCATTGATCCTGCGAAGAATGCCAAAGAGCTGGATTGGGCTATGGACTACTCCATGTTCTACTCGATCCCCGAGAATCCGATGCTAATTTCCACCACAGCGTTCGACGTGAGTGATCCTGACCAAAAGGCCGGGTTGGGTATGCTGAAGAAAGCCGATGAGTTCCTTCTTAATACCGAGGCCCAGTATCCCGCACTGAGTCACTATGAGCATATGCCGGCCCTGCCCAGCGATTTGGTCGTAGTCAATACCAATGTCGACAAGGAAATGAAGGACATCTTCGCCAAAGGGATTATCGGTGGAGCCAAATATACTCCTGAGCAGGCCGTAGCCGATGCCAAGGCAGCCTGGGAGAGAGGCGGCGGCAAACAGATCGAGGAGTTCATGAATACCTGGTATAAGGAAAACAAAGACAGAGCCTTCCTAGGCAAGGATATCCTGGAGCTGGTCCGCTCCCAACATAAATAGGAGGAGTAATGGAAATATGACAAATGAAAGGCTGCTTGAAAAAATCGGTCTGGTCGTAGATAAGCTTGTGAATCTCGGCGGCAGTGACTATGAGAAGGATAAAACTGTGGTCCAGGCAGATACAAGAAAAGGGATTGTCCAGCGGGACTTCGGGATTGAAGAATGGGATTGGCCTCAGGGCGTTGGTCTTTACGGTCTGTACAAACTGCAGAAGTATTACGGGGACCGGCGCTATACAAAGTTCTTCCAAAACTGGTATACCCGCAATATAGAGGTGGGCCTGCCGTCGAAAAATATAAATACCACCGCCCCCTTTCTGGCTCTAACTCTGATGCTGGATCAGCTTGAGCCTACCGGCCGGTTGGAACAGTTATGCCGCGACCATGCGGACTGGCTCATTCATGAACTGCCCAAAACCAAAGAAGGCGGCTTCCAGCATACGGTCACGGCCATTGGCAACCGGGATGGAATTCACTTGCATGATGGGCAGTTATGGATCGATACCCTCTTTATGGCGGTCTTGTTTCTGAACCAGGCCGGGCGGAAGTTCAACCGGCCGGACTGGGAACAAGAAGCAGTGCACCAGATTCTGCTCCATATCAAGTATTTGTTCGACAAGCATACCGGACTGTTCTTCCACGGCTGGAGCTTTGAGCGCATGGATAACTTCGGCAGCATCTTCTGGTGCCGCGGCAATTCCTGGTTCACCTACGGCATCATCGATTACCTGGATACTTGTCGGGATACGATGAATCCGGGCGTCCGGCAATTCCTGGTTGACACGTATAAGGCACAGGTTCATGCATTGGTTCCGCTCCAGGCCGAATCCGGCCTATGGCACACCGTCCTGCAGGATCCAACCAGTTACGAGGAGGTGTCCGGATCGGCTGCCATTGCAGCAGGGATCCTTAAGGCGATCAAAGTAGGTATTCTGGATTCTTCCTATCAGACCGTTGCAGACAAAACCATCCAAGCGGTTTGCCAGAATATCAGCGAGGACGGAACCGTTCTGAATGTATCAGCCGGAACCGGGATGGGAATGGATCCAGAGCATTATAAGAACATCACCATTATGCCGATGGCATACGGACAGTCCCTTGCTCTTATTGCCTTGTACGAAGCATTGAAGTAATACGGTTTATACCGTCCGGAGCGTTTTATACTACCATTGGATCATCATGGAGGGGGGAGCCGATTGCATCCGACAAGCTGGCCGGGGCATATAGCCGGGAGAATAAAGGGCAGCTTCAAGATCAAGCTGATCGTGCTGCTCTCCTGTATGGTAACTCTGGCCTTTTCCATAGCAGGCTGGATGGTTTACCGGTCCAATATCCAATTGATGGAGGATGAGATCAGCAAGCAGTTCTCCATCGCCAATGAACAGGCATTGGCCAGATTGGAGATGTCCTTCCAGGAAATCAACCGGGTCTCCCAATCCATTATTCTGAATCCGTATATCGAACAGTTCCTCCGGGAGAACATCGTTCCCGTAAGTGATTCCTACACTGAATATAAGAACCGCAAGTATGTGGAAGAGCAGTTGAACATGCTATTGGTGGATGCGCCATCCATCCGTTCCGTTTTTCTGTACAATGAAAACGGCGAAATGACTGTTCTTTCCAAAACCGGTGCGTCGGGAGAGCCGGGACCGGATGACTTGGCCAGGTTGCTGGAAAAGCTGAAGCCCCATCGGGGGAATATGGTTTGGGGACGGGCGGGGGCTGCCAGTACCATTGATCCGGACGGCCGCCGAACGGTTCTGGTTGCTGCAAGAAGAATGCTCAATGAGAAGCTGATTCCGTACGGCACCATGGTGATAGTGATGGAGGAGAGCTTGGTATCCAAGGTGCTTCGGGATCTTACAGAGACCGGCGGCAAGGTGCTGTTGCTGGAGCCTATGGGAGGTATGCTATACTCGAATACCGATCCGAACGAGACCGAGCAGCTCCTGCAGCTGACAGATGCGAATTACCCCCGTTATGTCAGAATGAACGGCATCACCTATCTATTCGTTCGCCACGAACTGATTCCGGCCGGCTTCTCGCTGTATGGCGGGGCTTCCTTGCAGGAAATACAGAGGAAAAATAATGATATTATCCGGGTATTGGCCTTTGCCGGAATCGGCGTGATTCTGCTCAGTGCACTGCTTATTACGATTTCCACCAGGTCGCTCCTGACTCCGCTGGCCAATCTCATGCAGGGGCTGCGGAAGCTGCGCTCCGGTGATTTCTCGGTCCGGGTCAACGTGGATTCTCGCGATGAACTGGGCTATATCGGAGACAGCTTCAATAGCATGGCGGAACAAGTGAGTGAGCTGATCAATAAAGTATATTTGGCCCAGATCAGCCAGAGAGAATCCGAACTGAAGGCTATTCAGGCACAGCTGAATCCCCATTATCTGCATAACCTGTTCAATGAGCTGTATTGGAAGCTGTACAGCAATGATCAGGAAGAGGCGGCGCTGCTGATCAACGCCATCTCGGAGATGTTGAAGTATTCCCTTAAATCGGTTCAGACGGATACAACTCTTGGCGAAGAACTGCATCAGATTCGCAATTATATCAAGATTCAGACCGAGCTGTTCACCGGCGAGATTGAAACCATCATTCAAGCAGAGGAGCCGTTGCTGAATCTTAGGATGATGCGTTCCCTCCTGCTGCCGGTGGTGGAAAATGTTTTTGTGCACGCCTTCCGCAATATGGAGAAGGACCGGGTGCTGCGGATCAAAGCGTTCGTGCTTCATGAGGCGCTGCATATAGAGGTGGCTGACAACGGATGTGGCATGGATCAGGGAACGCTGAGAGCCTTGACAGAGGCGGAAACGGGTCTGCCTGACGGCAATAAGACGGGAATCGGCTACAAAAGTGTGTTGCGGCGCATTCAATTGGTATACGGGCCCGCATATGGAGTGGAGATTACCAGCTGTAAAGGGAAAGGCACGAAGGTTCATATGTCGCTCCCCATTATATCCGGGACCATGGAGAGTCATGAGGAGGGGGATGGATGAAGGCCAAGCTGTTTATTGCTGAGGATCAGCCCAACTTCCGCAAGGGGCTGCTGAAGCTGGCGGGGAAGCGGTCTGCCGAGTGGGTAGTGACCGGGGAAGCCGCCAATGGCCGGGACGCCTTGCTCATGATGGAGAAGGGTGTCCCGGATCTCTTACTGACCGATATCCGAATGCCCCATGTGGATGGTCTGCAGCTGGCAGAAGAAGTCAGAAGCCGCGGTTGGCTGACCAAGATCGTGATTGTAACCGGGTTTAAGGATTTTTCGTATGCACAGTCCGCTGTCAAGTTCGGGGTACTGGATTTTATCACGAAGCCATGTGTAGAAACGGATATATTAAGCGTACTCGACCGGATCTATGTGCAGCTGATTGAAGAAAGCCAGTCCCAGCTCTTGGTGGAGGGGTGGAGGCGGCAGCATGAAGACAGTGAGCTGCGTTCGGCTATTATGGGCATGCCCTGCAGCGGCGAAGAGGTGGAGGCTTTACTGAAGCGGATGAAGCCATGCGAGCTGCATTTTCTGCGTATACCTAATTATTTACCCATGGAAAAGCACTATTCCGCCCAGGATGTGCCGCTTCTGCAATTCGCTTTTTCCAATATTGCCGGGGAGCACTTGAACAAATGGTTTCCCGGATGTTATCGCCTGTTTCCCCTTAACGCATCGGAGTGGGCTTTATTAGTAAACCAGAGTGCTTCCCAGCCGCCGGATACATCCTCCACATGTCTGCAGGCGCTCACTGATTCAGTCCATCATTATCTTAAGCTTACTCTTGAATACAGCGGACAAGGGCCATGCACCAGCATGGAGAAATTGCGCCAGGGCTACGAACGGTATTGTCGGGAAGGGGAGAGGGACTATGGATCTGACAATGAATCCCTGCTCAATCAAACGGCTCTTTACGAGAAGGAGAAGGAGATTGTAACCTGGCTCATGTCGGAGGATAACAGCCGGCTTTGCCGGGAGCTGCACGAGCAAGCCGTCCGGATCAGCCGTTTGCCCATGCAACCCGCCAAGATCGAAGCGCTGCTGCTGGCTGCTGCCATTCTCCGGCTTGTGCAGGTCCAATTCCCCGAATGGCAAATGGCCGTAAGCCCCATCGAGTGGGATTCCGTTTATAAATTTGAGACGCCGGAGGATATTACGTCGTGGCTGCAGGGATACATCCACGAATTCCTGCAGTCCCACAATAACTGGCTTGCCAGTAAAAAAGATCATCCGGTCAAGCAAGCCATCCGGTTTATTGAGGAAACATACATGGGGGAATGCGGCTTGGCCGAGGTGGCGGCCCATGTCCATCTCAACCCCAGTTACTTCAGTAATCTGTTTAAGAAGGAAACGGGGGAAAGTGTAACCGGATATATCCAGAACCTGCGCGTACAGAAAGCGAAGCTTCTGTTGAAAAGCACAGATATGAAGATATTCGAGATCTCTGAAGCCACCGGCTTCAACGACTCCAATTATTTTACGCATATGTTCAACAAGGTAGCGGGAGTCTCCCCAAAAGAATACCGTAAGATGATGGCCGGCCAATGACCGCCGAAAACACAGCCTCTCTATGTTTGAGAGGACTGTGTTTTTTTGCATGGGGCCGGCGTTCGATGCAACATCCGCGCTAATACACATGCACTATTTACGAAATCACTCCGGTCCCGGATAATAGTTTTGTTTCATAGCCAACTACTCTTAACAATTTTAGTAGGCTTATGGGTTTAGAGAGGGGATCACTTTTTGAAGACGTTGGGCACTTACTTATTGATTTTCGGAATTGGAACCTTTGTTCTACACATGTTCGGATTGCAATTTAAAGTGATGCGAATATTCGGCGGATCACAGACCACCGCCGCTATCATCTTTGCAGCCGTCGGCGCCATCCTGTGGTTTGTTGGTCGCAGACAAGAAGCGTGACGGATTAGGGAAAGAGGGGCCGTCTATCAGAAGGCTCCTTTTTCGCTTGTTTATACGCATTATTTCTAAAAAATGGAGATTCAATGGGGAGGACATCTTTTTGAAAAAGTGGTTGGCTATAGTCATCATCCTGTTCATGGTTGGAGGAAATCGGGTAGAAGCCGCAAATAACACGGCAGATGTGAACTGGGTGGAGGGGCCGCAAAAGGTTAAGATGGGGAATAACCTCAGTACCTTGGATTTGGGCGACAACTTCTTGTTCTTGAACGACAAGGATACGAAGATCTTCCAGAAGGAATTGGGGAATCCCCCGACCCACACGGAGATCGGAAGTATCTACCCCAAGGAAGAGGACTGGTTTGTCGTATTCGAATATTACGAATCGGGTCATATCAAGGATAACGAGAAGAACAAGATCGACGCCAAAGCACTGTTGAAGAGTTATAAGGATGGCGAAGAGAGCTCCAACAAGGACCGTCCCGCCGGAGAGAAGCTGTTTGTGGTCGGTTGGGATGAGGCGCCTGTGTATGACCAGTCCATAAATTCTCTTACTTGGGCTTTACGGTTGGAGGATGAGAAGAAAGAGCAGACCGTCAACTATAATATCAAGCTGCTGACCCGGTTAGGCTATGTTTCCGTTGTTTTGGTTACCGATCCGGCAAAGCTACAGGAAGATAAGAAGAAGGTCCAGGAGCTCGTCTTGAAACAGTTCAAGCTTAATGACGGCCAGCGTTACTCCGATTATGACCCTTCCAAGGATAAAACCTCGAATCTGGGGTTGACCGGACTGATTCTTGGAGGTGCAGGCTTAGTCGTTGCCAAGAAGACCGGGCTGATAGCCCTGGGCATCATATTTTTTAAGAAGGGTTGGATCTTGATTGTGGCGGCGGGAAGTTTCATCTGGCGTAAGATGTCCAAGTTAAAAGCAAACCGTCAGCGCAATCCCTATATGACCATGCAGGAATCGAGTGAGGAGCAGGAAAAGCCGCTACCCTAGCGGCTTACTGGCAGCACTCTGATAATGAACCCATATGAACAGCCGGGGCTTTTCCCCGGCTGTTTATGATTTCTTCGGTCCTCTTTCGGGTATCCATGCGTTTTGTAATTAATATAGAAGGAGAATAAATATCTAAATAGAACTTCTATATAAAATGAATGATCGTACCTTGCCCAACAAGAGGAGGCCCAAATGAACGAAACCGAACTGGAGCATGCGCTGGAACTACAGTTATTTGACAGCCTGAAGCCCGGTTTGACATCCTTCTGTTATAGAATGCTGGGATCTATCGAGGATGCAGACGATGCGGTTCAGGAAACCTTTATTCGGGTGTGGCAGAATGGAAGCTCCTTCCGGCAGGAGTCCTCTTACAAAACGTGGGTCTATCGGATTGCCTCCAATCTATGCCTGGATAAGCTGAGACAGACGAAACGCCGGACGCGGCCCGTTGACTTTACCGACCCCGCGGCATCCATCATCGCACCGAGCGAAACACTGCCTGACTCGTCCTGGGTCTGGCCTGCCCCCGCATTCTCCGATAATCCGGAAGAGATCCTCATCCGCAAAGATACCCTGCAGTTCTGCTTTGTGACTCTTCTGCAAATTTTGCCACCGCGACAACGCGCAGTCCTTCTCTTGAAGGACGTCGTGGAATGGTCGTCCAAGCAAATTGCCGAAACGTTGAACATGTCAACGGCAGCGGTGAACAGTGCTTTGCAGCGGGCCAGGGAAACGATGAGCAGGGCGAAGCAGCGCTCGGAGGAATACAGCTTGATGGCTGTCGAGCCGGATCAAGAGCTGGTTTCCCGGTATATGGATGCGTTCGAGCGATTTGATATCCAGGCACTGGTAGCCTTGTTCCATGAGGAAGGCCATATGTCCATGCCCCCATTCCCCATGTGGATCCGTGGCAAAGAGGATTTGCTCCAATTTTTCTCGCTTACTCGTTGGCATTGTGAGGGGTCCCGGTTTATTCCGACAACGGTGAATGGCGGGTATCCAGCAGTTGCGCAATTCATGCCCAGCAGTGAATCCAGCTGCCTGGTTCCATGGGGCATCCATGTCATAATCATGAAAGAGGGGAAGATCTTCCACCTTCAAAACTTCATCAACAGAAAATTATTTGCTCGATTTGGTCTTCCGGAACGATTGGACCGATGAATGGTGCCGGCGGATTTCGTCTATAGGGATGAGAGTCCAAAAATGAACCGAGTGAGGTGCCGCAAAATGAAAAAAAACGATCAACAAACCAAAGTAACCGTTCAAGCCATCATTCAAGCACCGGTGGAAAAAGTATGGAGATATTGGTCCGAACCCGCTCATATCACGAAGTGGAATCAAGCTTCCGAGACCTGGCACTCGCCAAGAGCGGAAAATGATTTGCGGATGGGCGGCAAGTTTCTGACAAGGATGGAAGCGAAGGACGGCAGCATGGGCTTTGATTTCGGAGGGGTGTACGATGAGGTCAAGCACCATGAGCAAATCTCTTATACCATGGGAGACGGCAGAAAAGTGGAGATCACCTTTATTGATCAAGGGGAGAATACGAAGGTGATGGAAAGCTTTGATGCCGAGAGCACACATTCCGTTGAGATGCAGCAGGCAGGCTGGCAAGCGATTATGGACAATTTCAAACGATATACGGAGGAAAACTGATACCTATGAGCAAAATAGAGGTAAGAACCAATCCCGCGGCGATCCATGCCGAATATTCTAAGGGACGAATCTGGACAGCACGGATTCTGTGGGGGATTGTGGTCCTGTTCATGCTGTTCGATGGAATCGGAAAGCTGGCGAAGCCCAAGCAGGTGGTAGAAGGCACGCTATCACTCGGGTTTCTGGAGAAGCACATAACCGTAATCGGCGTTCTAGGTCTGATCTGCACCGTGCTCTATGTGGTGCCGCGGACTCGATTCCTTGGTGCTCTTCTGCTTACGGGCTACCTCGGTGGTGCGGTGGCCGCACAGCTTCGGTTGGATGAACCCTTGTGGTCCAATACGCTGTTTTCGGTCTATGTTGCCATCTTAGCTTGGGGACCGATATGGCTTATGGATCGGAACGTACGTCGGCTGTTCTGGAACCGGGGCTAAGGAACAACACGTCTCCCCGCATAACAGTTTGGATGGGGCTACCCTCCGAATGATGTACTGGAAGAAGTAACCCACTTACCTGGCGTTCAACTAGGGTGGGTTACTTTCGTTTTAGATTCGGCAGGAACGTTAGTTCGCTCTGAATCTATCATTTTAACGCTTAACGGCTGAGGCCGTTAGGCGTTTTTTATTTTATTATTCGGCAGTTCAATCGTTGTGTAAAAGGTTGAGAATACTAAAATTTTGGTTGTATAAATCTGTTTTTTTTGTATAAAAATCATGTCACAATACAGATAAAGCGCTTTCTAATTTCATCTACAACACGTTGAACAGCTCATGCAAATTTTAAAGGGAGAGTGGGTCAATGAAAAAGGGGAAGAAGATTGGTGCAGGAATTCTCGCGGCTGCATGTATGCTCGGAGCCGTCGGTTGCGGGAACGACGAGAGCGACAAGACGAACACCGCATCAACGGGGGCGGATGCAACCAAAGCACCTGCAGCCCAAACGCCTCAATCGTCGTCCTCCAAGACGGAGAAGGTGAAGATTACTTATTCGATGTGGGGCAGCGAGGCGGAGGGAAGTCAAACACAAGCCGTTGCAGACAAGTTTAACGCTTCCCAAGACAAAATCGAGGTGAAAGTGCAAGCGATTCCATGGGAGAACTACATGACGAAATTGAATACGATGGCAACCGCAGGACAACTGCCCGACACGGGCATGCTGCGGGAGGATGGCGTCATTCAATATTCCTCCGAAGGGATGCTCAATGACGTAAGCTCCATGTACGAGGGCAACGACAGCAAGCCTTTGGATAGCTTGGCCTACAAATATAAAGGCAAGACGGTAGCCTATGCTTCTGCCAATGAAATCCTCATCCTCTATTACAACAAAGACATGTTCGACAAAGCCAAGGTTCCTTACCCTCCGTCCGCACTGGATAAGGCATGGACATGGGATGAATTTGTAAATACGGCTAAGAAACTGACGGTCGACAAGAAAGGCAAACATCCTGGCGAGGACGGCTTTGATCCGAAGAGCATCGTTCAATATGGGGCATCTGTTGAGAATCTGCCGTGGCAGATGGAGGCCTGGACCATCAGCAATGGCGGCGGTTTCTATTCCAAAGACGGAGCAGACGTAAGGATCGGGGAAGACGCCAGTATCGAAGCCATACAGAAGGTTGCCGATTTGTACTTGAAGGACCATGTTGCGCCGTTGTCCGTAGGGCAGACGGATGATGGGATTCAGCGCACCATAATCGCTGGAACGGTTGCCATGGCTACGAACGGTACGTGGAACGTAGGAACCAGCTTGAACACGGCCAAGGAAAAAGGTCTGCATTATGGCGTAGCCGTACTGCCTTACATGAAGGATAAGGTTACCCTCAATACGAGCGGCGCCAGCGTCGTATTCTCCCAGACCAAGCATCCTAAAGAAGCGATGGAATGGCTCAAATGGTACAACTCCGAAGAAAACAACTGGGGACTCATCAGTTCAGGAATCTGGATGCCGACGCTGGAAAAGTGGTATAAGAACGAAACGCTGACCCATAAATGGGTCGACAATCCGAACTTCCCTCCGTATGACCAATACAAGTCTGCGGTCGTGGATTATGCCCAATCCTCCGCAGCAAGACCCGCTTCCTGGTTCTATACGAACAATACGACGGACTTTAACACCTTGCTCGGGTCGGTGCTGGGGGACGTCTGGACGGGCAAGACGACGGCCAAGGATGCCATATCCAAGAATCTCGATGCTTTGAAAGCGGCACATAAAGGCAAAAAGTAAAAAAGGAAGAGGGGGATGACCGCCGATCTCGTCCAAGCGGAGGTCATCCTTTACCCATGAGGTGGGGAGCGAAATATGGAAACCGTTAACAAACCGCTGAAACGCCGTTCCCGTATTCATTCAAGCGAAGCGCGCGTGGCTTATATATGTTTGATTCCGGCCTTTATCGGACTGATCTTTCTGACGTATCTGCCGCTTATTGGGGTGCTGGGAATCAGCTTGACGAATTGGACAGGGTTGAAAAATCCCGAATTCATCGGCTTCGATAATTATATCAAGCTTTTTACGACCGACCCGTATCTGAAAGACTCCATTATCGCCACCATTTATTTCGCTGTCTTATCCGTGGCCGGAAGTATGCTTTATTCGTTTTTCATTGCGCTCCTGCTAAACCGTTCCATTCCGGCGAGGGGATTTTTCAGGGCCGTCTTCTATGTTCCATTTGTTTTGCCGGCCGCCGCTATATACGTAGGATGGTCTTGGCTATACGAAGCGAATTTTGGGTTCTTCAACTTTCTGCTCACCAAGATCGGGTTGAGTAAAGTTCTCTTCATCGCCGATTCCAGCTATGTCGTTCCTTCTCTATCCTTGATTTCCGTTTGGTTGGCGGGGAACCTGATTGTTATATTTTTGGCCGGGCTTCAAAACGTTCCGAGCATCTACCATGAAGCGGCCGAAATCGATGGTGCGAACGGATGGGAACGCTTCAGGCATGTTACGCTACCCTGTATGACGCCGATCATCTTCTATAACCTGCTGATGAGTCTGATTTCCAACCTCCAAGTCATTACGCCTGCTCTTTCTTTGACGAATGGCGGCCCGGGCAATTCTTCCCGGTTCATGACCTACTTGATGTATGACCAAGCATTTGTGAATTACAAATTGGGCTATGCTTGTGCGACTACCTTTATTATTTTTGCCATTCTCTCGGTCTTTACGGCTCTATTGTTCAAGACGTCCAACCTATGGATTCACAATGAAGGAGGCGACGACAAATGAGTGAAGCGGCCTACGGCAGACTTAGGAGCAGGAAACGCAAGGAATTATGGATCAACATCATCACGTTTGTCGTCGTCGTTTTTTTTGCCGTTCTCGTTCTCTTCCCCATCTGGTGGATTTTCCGAACGTCTCTGATGACGAATGCCGAGATCTACAGATACCCGCCATCGCTGCTGCCGGAGAATTGGCTGTTTTCCAACTATGAGAGAACCCTGAAGGTATTTCAATTTTGGAAATATTTGTGGAACACGATGATCATTATCGTTCCTTCCTGTTTGGCGGGAACCTTCACGGCCACCTTGTGTGGATATGCCTTTGCAAGGCTGCGTTTTCGAGGCAAAAAGCTGATATGGTCCCTTTGTATCGGGTCCATGCTTCTACCTGCGATGGTTACGCTCATTCCGCTGTATATTGGGTGGACGCGGGGCTTGGGGCTCCATGACAGTTATCTGCCATTGATTCTGCCCTATTTCTGCGGCGGCGGAGCTTTTAATATCTTCTTGATCCGGCAGTTTATGATGTCCATCCCGAGAGAGCTCGATCAAGCGGCAACGATCGATGGCGCCGGATACTTCCGGATCTTGTTCAGCATCCTTATGCCGGCAATCCGGCCGGCTATGATCGTCGTTGCGCTGTTTATCTTCATCGGATTATGGAACGATCTTCTTCAGCAGATGATTTACATAAACTCGAGCGAGAAATATACGATTGCGTTGGGGCTTACCAACTTCAGAGGCCAATTGAAAAGTGATTGGTCGCTGACGATGGCGGCCACGTGCTTATCCTTTGCTCCGGGGGTCCTATTCTACATGATCGGTCAAAAGTATTTCGTAGAGGGAATCACTCTGACCGGATTGAAAAATTAGTCCTTATCCCCGTTATCCCATTCGAGGAGTGTGTTCGAAATGCAGGTTCATCTTCATGATCAATTTTGGAAGCCCAAGGTCCAACAGACGGTCTCCCATACGATTCCTTATCAATGGAGAGCGCTTAACGATGAAATCGAAGGCGCGGAGCCCAGTCATGCCGTGGAGAACTTTCGCATCGCGGCGGGAGATCAGACTGGAGCATTCTACGGGATGGTCTTCCAGGACAGCGACGTGGCCAAATGGATCGAAGCCGCCGCTTACAGCCTGCGGCAAAATGCTAATCCTGAGCTCGAAGCCATCATCGATGCCGTCGTGGATTTGATGGAACGGTCCCAGGGATCGGACGGATATTTGAATACGTATTATTCGGTAGCGGAACCGGAACAGCGGTGGAGGGACTTTGCTTTCGGGCATGAGCTGTATTGCGCCGGGCACCTGATCGAGGCGGCGGTCGCGTATTACGAGTCTACGGGCAAGCGGGCCTTTTTGGACATGATGTGTCGCTATGCAGATTATATCGATCGGATGATGGGTCCCGAACCCGATAAGATGCAGGTGTATTGCGGCCATGAGGAAATTGAGCTTGCCTTAGTCAAACTGTACCGGGTGACGAAGGAAAGCCGGTATTTGCAATTGAGCCGTTATTTCGTGGAGGAGCGGGGAAAGCAGCCCAGCTTTCTGACGGAGGATCCCGGGTTCGGGTACAAGTATAAGGACCGTTGGTTTGAACTGGATTATCATCAGGCTCACGCCCCCGTGAGAGATCAGGAAACGGCGGAGGGTCATTCGGTTCGGGCCATGTATTTGTATGCGGCAATGGCGGACTTGGCTCACGCATACGGCGATCCCACCTTGGTCGAGACCCTTCGCAAGCTATGGGATAACGTGACATCCAAGCGGATGTATATCACGGGGGGACTGGGCTCGCAGGGCCATGCCGAGCGGTTCACGATCGATTACGATCTCCCTAACGATACGGCGTACACGGAAACCTGCGCCTCCATTGGACTTGTCATGTTTGCTTCCAGAATGTTGAGCATCGAACTGGACAGCCGATACGGGGATGTGATGGAGCGCGTTCTGTACAATGGGGTGCTGAGCGGCATGTCACTGGACGGCACCCGTTATTTTTATGTCAATCCTTTGGAAGTCCATCCTGCCGTCGCGCAATACCGTTATGATATGCAGCACGTCAAGACCGAACGCGTCCCATGGTTTGGCTGCGCCTGCTGTCCGCCGAATATCGCACGGCTGCTGACATCCTTGGATCGTTACTTCTTTACGCAGAACGATGAGGAGATTGCCATGCATCTCTATGCTTCTAATGAAAGCAGCTTCGATGTCCAAGGGCGAAGGATGATCGTGCGTACAGATAGCCGTTATCCATGGGAGGGAAGGATTCAGGTCCGTGTGCATCTGGATGAGCCAACCGATTGCACCTTGTCTTTCCGGATCCCTTCCTGGTGCAGACAACCCAGCGTCACGGTCAACGGGGAGCTGCTGGGACTGGATCAACTTGTCAAGCGCGGGTATGCGTGTATAAGCAGAAGATGGATGGACGGGGATGACATCCAACTGGATTTTCCAATGACGGTCGAACGTATGGAATCGAATCCGAAAGTCCACGAGAATGCTGGCAAAATCGCCTTGCAATATGGTCCGCTTGTGTATTGTTTGGAGGAGGTGGACAATGGCCCGGATCTAACGGATATTTGCCTAGTCGAGGGCTCCGAATTCAAACCGGAATACAGAGAGGACCTGCTGGGCGGTATCGTCGTCTTAACAGGAGAAGGCCTTCGTTCTGAGCACACCTGGGCTAATGAACTATACCGGCCGGTCATCCGGAGTAAAACCAGCGTCCCGGTCTCGGCTATTCCATACGCATTGTGGGGGAATCGGAAGCCGGGCGAAATGACGGTTTGGGTTCGTGAACATAAGTAAGGTCCGAATGAATGTACAGCTCCCGTATGGTACGCTGTGGCTTCGATCCTAAAAACACAAAAGGATTTCCTGCACTTTACACAGCGGGAGATCCTTTTGTTTTATCGCCGATATAGCAGGCCAATCCCCAAAAAGTTATCTCAAGTCTATTGTGTGAAATGCCCGCAGCGTAGATGATGGTACTTGAGATAACCTATGAGGTTATGTAAAGCTAATGACGACGGTTCGAGTCCTACATCCAGGAGGAATACAGATTGAGCAAATATATGCTGCGGCTGCTTGCCTACAGTCTCGTGCTGGGGATGCTTCCCGCCATCATGATCGGAGCCGCTTCCTATTCCATCGCATCGCGGGATGTGGAGAACAAGGTGAAGGAAGCGAATATGCATTGGCTGTCCCAGACCCAGATGCGCGTGGAGCAGACGTTGAAGTCCATCGAGAAGTCCGCCACCCAATTCGCCAATTCCTCCCTTGTCGTGAATTCCATGAACACCTCGTATACTTCAGCCGACTTCGGGTCCGTCCGCGAGCTCTCCAAGGAGCTCTATAACCTGCAATCCAGCGATGCGACCATAACACAGGCCTACCTGGTAAATTTCGAACGGAATTGGGCGCTGAACCTGAATGTGCTGAAGCCGTTGGACAAGATGGAGAATCAGCAGGAATTGAAGGACAATGCCAAGGATCCCAAGAGCATCCGGTGGTATGCGGGTCTCACCGCTCCTTATCAAGAGGATCTCTACGAGCCTCTGGAAACCATCACCCTGGTGCACAAGATCCCCATCCTCCCGCAGACGGACCGGCCTAAGGGACTTCTGATGATCCGTATCATGGCATCCGAGATCCAAGCCATGTTATCCTCCCCGGATTCGACGAGCCCCAACCGCAGCTATCTGCTGGACCGGACGGGAGCGGATATCCTGAAGTCCGGCTCGGAGGCGGAGCCGTACCCGGAGATGAACCGCGCCGTGCTGAGCCGCTTGGAATCGGACCCGGAGCATCGGCCGGGACTTATCAATATGAAGCTCGGAGGGAAGCAAGCGGCCGTCTTGTACCGCCACTCCGACTATAACGGCTGGACCTACGTTTCCGTGGTTCCGATCGGGGAGCTGAAGAAGGAAACCCGGAAGATCGCAGCATTAACCATCACCGTCTGTGCGGCGATACTGCTGATCGTCATGGCGGTAGCCTTATTCGGCAGCCGGCGGATGTACCGCCCTATAGGGGCATTGCTGGAGGTGGCCAGAGGTCTCGGGCCCTCCGGCAAGGAGCCGCCAGTGCCGTCCCAGAGGGACGAGATGGAATTCATCAAGACCAGCATGCAGTCTCTTGCCCTATCGAGAGACCAGGTGGAGCAGCAGATGCGGGGGCAGGCGAGCCACTTGAAGGAATTCTTCGTCCTGAAGCTCTTCACGGGCCAGATTACGGAGAACGACTACCTGTACCGGTCCGGCATCCACGGCTTCCCCCAAGGCTGGAAGCGTCTGGGGGTCCTTGCTCTGCAGATCGACAATCTGCAGGAAACCCGGTACAACGAGGAGGATCGGGATCTCCTGCTTTATGCGGCCAGCAATATTGCCGAAGAAGTTCTCCCGGCGTCGGTCCGGTTTACCCCGATCACCCTGAATTCGACCCAGGTGACGCTGGTGGCTCCGGACAGCGACGATCCAGAGACAGTCAAGCGGATCCTGTACCAGGCGGCGGACTGTACGAAGAAGCATGTGGAGAAGGTGCTTCAGGTGAAGGTCAGCATCGGCATCAGCCATCCGTTCGAGCGGCTGACGGATACCGTTAAGGCCTATGGGGAAAGCCTTGCGGCACTGAAGACCAGGATCAGCCTCGGTCCGGATATCATCATTCACTACGGGGATATTGTGAGCTCCCCCGGCGCCGACCATTACGAATATACCCATCTGAAGGTGCTGGAGGAGAGGCTGGCCTACGCCATCCGGGAGCGGCAGCCGAAGACGGCCGTGGAGATGTTCGGACAGTATCTGGATGCCTTGCTGTATAAGGACGGTACATTGCACGAGCACCAGACGCTCTTGATCCAACTGGCTGCAAGACTGCTGCAGATTGTACAGGATCAAGGGATACCGCTGAAGAAGGTGCTGGAGGACGAGAGGATGATGGAGAAGCTGTTCCGCCTGCAGACCCGCGAGGAGATCATCCATTGGTTCGAATCCCGGCTGTTCGCCCCCATGATAGACCGGCTTGCGGAGCAAGCGGAGAGCCAGTATGTCACGATCGCGGATAAGCTGGTCCGAATGATCCAAGATCAATACGACCGGGAGCTGACGCTGGAATCCTGCTCCCAGCTGCTGAACTACCATCCCGTCTACCTGAGCCGGATCTTCAAGCGCGAGATCGGCATTCCGTTCAGCGATTATCTGAGCGATTACCGGATGAAGATGGCCCGGGTCATGCTGGAAACGACGGACATGAAGATTGCGGAAATCAGCGAGAAGCTGCAGTATAAGAATATCAGCTCCTTCATCCGGAACTATAAGAAGACGTATCAGATTACACCCGGACAGTACCGCGATAAGATCCTGAAGGGGGGAACGGAATGAAGCCCTATGCATCCGTGATGCTTGCCGCTGTGTTGGCGAGCTGCCTGCTAGGGGGCTGCGGCGGTTTCGTCGACGGCCGCGCAGGCGGCACCCCAGAGCCGGACAGGTACTATCTGTCCATCGGGACGACCTTGATCGGGGAGCTCCCTCCTAAGAATAACGAGGTGGAGAAGTCTATCGAAGCATATACCCATACGGATCTTCAGATCCAATGGATCCCGATGTCCGCCTACGATGACAAGCTCCGGCTGATGATCGCCTCCGGTGAGCTTCCCAAGCTTATCAAGCTGGGATACGCGCCCGCTTACATCTCCACCTTACGGGCCGGGCAGTTCTGGGAGATCGGCCCTCTGCTGAAGGACTATCCCCATCTGTCCGCGCTGGACCGGCAGTATTATACGAACATCTCCGTGGATGGCAAAATATTCGGCGTCCCGATCCTACGGGACCTGGGCCGCGCCGTCATTCAATACCGGAAGGATTGGTTCGACCGGCTGGGGCTGAAGGTGCCGGTGACCCTGGAGGACTGGTACTGGGTGGTGCGGGCCATGACCCTGGATGATCCGGACGGCAACGGGAAGCAGGATACCTACGGCATGGTGCTGGAGAAGCGGTATAACCAAGATGTCAGCTCCATCCTGACCCGGATCTCGGTATCCCAGGGCGGACCGAACAAGTGGATGGTGCAGAACGGCCGGTTCACGCCGGAGTTCATGACCCCGCCTTTCTTCGAGACCATGAAGCTGTTCCGCAGACTGTATCAGGAGAATCTGATCAATTCGGATTTCGCCGTCGTGGATACGAACGAAACGGCGAAGCTCTATGATTCGGGACGAGCGGGAATCCAGATCACCGGCGGCAATGCCCAGACCTGGCTGGACAAGCTCGGCAAGGCGGTCGGCGGCGCCCAGGTGGACGTAGCTCCTCTCGCAGGGCCCGGAGGCATCCGTCTGCCGGGTGAACCGGGCAACGCAGGCTTCTATGCCATTCCCAAGGAGACCGTCAAGACGCTGGGGGAGGTCAAGCGAATTCTAAGCTTCCTCGACCAGCTCCTGGAGCCCCCTATGCAGACGGTAATCGCCAAGGGGGTAGAGCACCGCCATTGGTCGGATCAGGGCGACTACACCGTGGTTCTCGATCGAACCTTGGACCTCAAGGAGGTGAAGCCATACCGGGATATGCTTCCTTTCCTGGGGGAGGATCAGAGCCCCATCAAGCCCAATCTCCAGCCGGAGCTGTACCGGAAGAACCTGCAGATCGGGAGGGAGAACCAATCCCATATCGTGGAGAATCCGGCGCTCAACCTGGAATCCGTTACCTACACGGAGCGGGGCAAGGAATTGGAGACCATCATCACGGATGCGGGTACCAAGTTCATCATGGGCCTCTTGGATGAGGAGGGATGGAAGGCGGAGCTGGCCAAGTGGAGGCAGGCCGGAGGCGACCGGATGATCCGGGAGTACGAAGAAGCGAATAGCAGAAGCGTGAAATAAATGCACGGCGGGGAGATTCAGGTCTCCGCCGTGTTTTTTTTGGCATGGAATAGTTGTCTGAAGCACACCGGAAGGTTATCCCATGATGATTTCCCAGGCAATGGCCGCATTCCTCGCACAAGGTTATGCCAGCCTTATAGCCGGAAATGGCGCGTAGGTCCGATAATGGGGCAGAAACCACTGAGATCAGGTAGGAGGTTACGAAACGATGAAGCAAGGATTGTCCGCTCCGGCACAAGCCCCCGTATGGCGAGCCCGCAAGGGCCGGTTCGGGATGCTGCTGCGGGATATGACGCGGGACAAGTGGCTGTATCTGATGCTCTTGCCCGGCGTGCTGTACTTTATCATCTTCAAATATGTGCCCATGTACGGAGTGAGCATGGCGTTCCAGGATTACAAGCCGTATACCGGCTTCTTGGGAAGTCCCTGGGTCGGGTTCAAGCACTTCGAGAGATTCTTCTCGGAGCCGCAGTTCGGCATGCTGTTCCGCAACACGGTCATCCTGGCCGTGTACAACCTGGTGTTCTTCTTCCCGCTGCCCATCGTTCTGTCGCTGATGTTGAATGAGGTCAGGCGTGCCAAGTTCAAGAGCTTCATACAGACCTTGATCTACATCCCCCACTTCGTCTCCTGGGTGGTGGTCGTCGGGATCTTCTACATCCTCCTCACCACCGAGAGTGGGGTATTGAACGAGCTCCTGAACCATATCACAGGGAAGAAGATCGCCTTCCTGCTCGAAGCGGAATGGTTCCGGACGATGATCATCACCCAATCCATCTGGAAGGAAGTGGGATGGGGGACGGTCATCTTCCTGGCTGCCCTGGCGGGAGTGGACTTGCAGCAATATGAGGCGGCCCGGATCGACGGAGCCGGCCGCTGGCGCCAGCTCTGGCATATTACGCTTCCGGCCATCCGAAGCACCATCGTGATCCTGTTCATCCTCCGGTTGGGCAGCTTCCTGGATTCCGGCTTCGAGCATATCTTCCTGATGCTGACGCCGACCAACCGGGAAGTGGGCGAGGTCTTTGACACCTATGTCTATACCAAAGGGATGACGCAAGCCCAATACAGCTACAGCGCGGCCGTCGGATTATTCAAGTCCGCCGTCGGACTGGTGCTGGTTCTGGGCTCCAACTGGCTGGCGAAGCGATTCGGGGAAGAGGGGATCTATTGAGATGATGCAGGATAAAACATGGGGCAACCGGATCTTCGATTGGGTCAACGGCTTCCTTCTCTTGCTGATCGCCGTCGTCTGCGTGCTACCCTTCGTGTATGTGCTGGCCGTCTCCTTTACCAGCCCGGCCGAGGTGGCGAAGGGCGGCTTGATTCTGTGGCCGAAGGAATGGTCGCTGGCGTCCTACCGCTATATTTTCTCCACCGATACGTTATTCCGCAGCATGCTCGTCTCCATCTATATCACCGTTCTGGGGACGCTCATCAATCTGTTCTTCACCTCCCTGATGGCTTACCCGCTGGCGAAGCCGCATCTGCGGGGACGCCAGGCCGTACTGCTCGGCGTTCTGTTCACCATGCTGTTCAGCGGCGGGATGATACCGACGTACTTCGTCGTGAAGGGTCTGCACCTTACCAATACCTTATGGTCCCTGATGATCCCGGGCGCCATCAGCGCGTTCAACCTGATCGTATTGAAGAACTTCTTCCAGCAGATTCCGGACGGATTGGAGGATTCGGCCCGGATCGACGGCTGCAACGACGTGGGGGTGCTCTTCCGCATCGTCCTGCCCTTGTCGCTGCCGGCCATGGCTACCTTCGGCCTCTTCTACGCGGTCGGACACTGGAATCAATTCTTCAATGCCGTGCTGTACATCAGTGACAGCCGCTTGTATCCCATTCAGGTGCTGCTGCGGCAGATCGTCATTCTATCCCAGAGCAGCATCGGAGACACGTCTATCGATAGCACGGAGATTCAACCGCTTACGATCCGGATGGCGGTCATCGTATTCGCCACGGTTCCCATTCTGCTGGTGTATCCGTTCCTGCAGAAGCATTTTGCCAAAGGGGTCATGCTGGGTTCGGTCAAAGGCTAGCCCGGTTCCCATAGATCACATTCATAGCGGAGGGGTAAAGAATGAAGAAAAGAACAGTGCTACTGCTGGGAGGCGTTCTGGTGGCCACCGCCGTTCTGTCGGCGTGCGGTTCCGAGGAGGAAGGGACGGCAGCCAGTACCAGTCCGGGGGCCAGCGGGCCGGCGGCGAAGCAGGAGGAGAAGTCGCTCGACCTGACCCTAGCCGTCACACTAGCGGGGGAAGCGCCGGCCAAGGGGAATCCGTTCGAACAGGCGCTTGCCAAGTATACCAACTCGAATCTGAACTTCCAATGGATACCGACCTCGGGCTACGATGACAAGATCAATGTCATGATTGCGTCGGGTGAACTCCCCAAGCTGGTGAAGGTCGGCTATATTCCCAGCATCATCAGCGCCATGCAGAACAATGTCTTCTGGGAGGTGGGGCCTTATCTGAAGGATTATAAGAACCTGGCCGCCCAATCTCAGACCTATTACGACAACGTGAAGGTGGACGGCAAGCTGTACGGGATTCCGATCTACCGGGGCATCGGCCGGGCTGTTCTTCAATACCGCAAGGACTGGTTCGACGCAACGGGACTCAAGGTGCCGAAGACGCTGGATGACTGGTATAACGTGATGAAGGCGGTTGCCGAAGGGGATCCCGATAAGAACGGGAAGAAGGATACCTACGGGATGATGCTGGACAAGAATTATAACCAGAACGTCTTCTCCACGCTGACCCGGTTAAGCGTCTCTCAAGGGGGCCCTAACAAGTGGAAGGTGGATGCCCAGGGGAACTTCACACCGGAGTTTATGACCGACGAATTCTATCAGACGCTGAAGCTGTTCAAGCGGCTCTATGACGAGAAGCTGATCAACCAAGACTTTGCGGTATCGGATGCGACCGTCATCGATAAAGCCTATGAATCCGGCCGTGTGGCGCTCCGCATCTCCGGCGGCAATGCACAATCCATGCAGACGAATCTCGAAAAGGTAGTGCCGACAGCCGTGATGGATGCCGTGGCGTTGGAAGGCACGGCGGGGATCAAGGTGCCGGCGGAGAGCGGCAACGCGGGTATTCTGGCGATCCCGAAGTCGGCGGTCAAGACCGAAGCGGAGATGAAGCGGATCTTGAGCTTCCTCGACAAGCTGCTGGACAAGGAAATGGTGAATCTGATCAACAAGGGGATCGAAGGCAAGCATTACAAGGTGGAAGGGGACTTCACCATTCTCCTGGACCGCGATGCGGATGCCAAGGAAGTGAAGCCTTACCGCGACACCCTGCTTCAGCGCGGGGAAGCCTACAACATGGACAAACCGATGAAGCAAACGGAGTTGTTCCTGAAGAACAACAAAGTGGTTTCGGATAACGACAAGTATGCGGTGCCGAATCCGGCGCTGACGCTGCTCTCCACAACGTTTACGGAGCGAGGCGGCGACCTCGAACAGATGATCACCGATGCCGAGACGAAGTTTATCATGGGCAAGATCGATGAAGCCGGCTGGAAAGCGGAAGTGGAGAAATGGAAGAAGTCGGGCGGCGACAAGCTGATGGAGGAATATAAAGCGTCCTATTTGAAGGCGAAGAAATAAGGGATCGGTTCTACGATGCCGCCTTATGAAGCGTGAATGCCGTAAGGCGGCATCATAATCCAATAAGGAAGGGGCTTTCATTAGTGGGTAATGGAATTCGTGCCTTACGGAAGGGGTTCATCCTGACGCTTGTCGCATCTCTCGTCCTGTCGTTGATTGGTTTGTTGGGTTGGCCGGCGCGGGAGGTCTTAGCTGCTGAGACTCCAGTGAACGTATCAGCCCCCCTCCAGGAATTCAGAATCGTGGGTGCGAACGGAGACAACATCAATATTACAGGGTACGGCAACAACGATCCGATTAACGTCTGGTTTACGCAAGGGTTGCCGAATGAACGTTGGCGGTTGGATTCGGTAGACGGGCAGAATTACAAGCTGGTGAATACGAAGACCCTGAAGCTGTTGTCGCCGAAGGATGGGGCCATGAGCGGAGAGTCGGTCCTGTTCGAGGATGCTTCGAGGGAGGAGCAGCTCTGGCAGTTTGTCGTGGCGGATCCCTTGAACGAGGAGGGATTCGTCCGGTATAAGATCGTGAACAAGGCCGACCCTTCCAAGGCGCTGACGCTGGATGCCGATGCCCGCAGGGTTCGGATCGATACCTATCAAGGCTTGGCCGTTCAGAAGTGGAGGCTGGTGAACGACGGGACGCCCGCATTCCCCGGCGCCGAGGGCGGCGGCAAGTATGTGACCGGCGGAAGAGGCGGGGAGGTCTACGAAGTAACGACGCTGGCCGATGCCGGGCCGGGCTCCCTGCGCGAGGGGGTGACCCAGAGCAACAAGACCATCGTATTCCGGGTAGGCGGCACCATCCATCTGCAATCTCCGCTAAAAATTACCGGCTCAAACCTGACGATTGCCGGCCAGACGGCTCCGGGTGAGGGCATCACGGTATCCGATTATGCCACCTACTTCGAGGCGGACAATCTGATCCTCCGGTACATGCGCTTCCGGCTGGGAGACCGGTTCCCCAGCGAGGACGATGCCTTCGGCGGCCGGTATCGTAAGAATATCATCGTCGACCATTGCTCCTTCAGCTGGTCCGTGGACGAGGTTCTCAGCATGTATGTGAATGAGAACACCACGGCGCAGTGGAACCTGGCCACGGAGAGTATGCTGATGACCACACACCAGAAGGGCAGGCACGGCTACGCCGGCATCTGGGGCGGCAACAATGCGACATTCCATCACAACCTGTTGGCTCATAACGTCAGCCGGAACCCCCGGTTGGCCGGTTCGCCTAACTTCCCGACGGATGTCTACAACAATATCATCTATAACTGGGGCTTCTTCTCGTCTTACGGTGGGGAACAGGGCTCCTATAACCTCCGCAACAATTACTACAAGTTCGGCCCCAACACGTACCGTTCGGTCCGGGATACCTTGTTCCTGGACGTAAGTGCAGAAACCCGTCTCTTCATCGGCGGGAACTATATGTTCGGTTCTTCGGAAGTTACCGCGGACAACTGGAAGGGGGCCGGCGGACTGGCCAACCCGGCTTCGAAGCTGAGCAGCCCCGTTGCGATGCCGCAGCCGGCATCTCCCGAGCCGGCCGTGGAAGCCTACGAGCAGGTGCTTGCCCATGCCGGTGCAACGCTGCCCAGGCGGGATGCGATCGATGCCCGGATCGTACAGGAGGTCCGGAGCGGAACCGGACGCCACATCAACTCTCCGAAGGAAGTCGGCGGATACCTGGAATTCACACAGACGGCCTCGGCCTTGGCGGATGACGATCACGATGGAATGCCGAATGAATGGGAAACGGCGAACGCATTGAATCCGAACGAGGCCTCTGACCGCAACGGAATTCAACCATCCGGATATACGAACCTGGAAGTGTATCTGAACAGCATGACCGGAAACGGCTCGTTGAATCCCCATGCGGCTATCGTCAGCCCAACGGACAACACCATTGCGGAGGAAGGGACGGACGTTGACATCGCAGCCGCCGCTTCCGATCCGGATGGGACTGTGGCGAAGGTGGAGTTCTACCTCGGCGATAGCCTGCTGGGGGTGGATACCGAGGCACCCTACACCTTCACGTGGAAGCAGGTCCGGGACGGCACCTACTTCCTTACGGTCCGTGCGGTTGACAACAGCGGCACGTCTACACAATCCAGCAACGTAGCCGTTCACGTCAACAAGACGGGCAGCACGGCTCCGTGGCAGTCGGCGGATATCGGGACGCCGGGAATCGCGGGGCATACGCAGCTGGGAGCAGCATCCAGGGAAGTGACGGTGAAGTCCGCCGGAGATATCGGGGGCCGCATGGATAGCTTCCACTTCGCTTACCAGACGCTGACCGGCAACGGGGAGATTGTTGCCCGCGTCGATAGCATCACCGCAACGGATGACGGAGCGGAGGCCGGGGTCATGGTGCGGGAGGACCTGGAGGCAGATTCCCCGTTCGTGGGTCTTCTAATTCCTTATGTGAAATACGGCAAGAAGAGTGTGGTCATAAAGCGTATGTCCGAGGGGGGGGCGGCTTCGACGGTAGAGCCGGACGCCTTCATCAATACCCCTTATTGGGTGAAGCTGGTCCGGCTGGGAGATACCTTGACCTCGCTCGTATCGGACAACGGAAACGATTGGATCGTCATCGACTCCACCGTGCTCCCTCTGCCGGAAACGGTCTATATCGGCTTAGCAGCCGATGCTTCTAAGGCGGATGACGATGTGAGCAAGTACAATACCTCCTTGTTCTCCCAGGCATCGGTCCAATCGCTGCCCGCCGACTTCCCTCCGGCACCGCAAGGCCTGACCGCGACCCCGGGTGATAAGTCTGTGACCCTGATCTGGAGTACGGTACCGGCAGCTGAAGGGTATAACGTGCTGCGTAGCGAGCTTCCGGGGGGACCCTATACCCCGGTCATCGAAGGGACCGCCGATACTTCCTACACCGACCGGAACCTGATTCCGGGCATGACCTACTACTATGTGGTGACTGCGGTGAACGAACACGGAAGCAGCTTCCATTCGTCGGAGGCGAACGCCACGGCGGAGGGGGAACCGGAGACCGTGTATTTCGTGAATGATGATTTCGAGAACCCAGCCGTGGACACGGTTCCAACAGGCTACACCTTTGCCCCCAATCCTCAGGATGCCGACCATAAGGTCACCGTGGCGAATCTGCCTTCCGGCAGTACGGGCAATCCGTCGGAGAAGGCGCTGATCCTGTATGACAACGCCGCTGGCAGCACGGAGCTGTTCCGCAAGTTCGCGCCGCAAACCGGGAAATTCGTTCTGGAGGTGGACATCATGTCCCCGGGCTGGCCGGGCACTTCGACGGTTCTGAATCTGCAGGACGATGCCGGCAGCAAGACGGGGCTGTCGTTCCAGCTCCGCAAGCCGACCGCACCGGCTGCAGAGAACAGCTATACCTTGGTTTATAAGAAGAATGGGGCGGATTACAAGCTGATGACTCCTCCCGCGAACAACCGTTGGTACAACTTGAAGATCGTGGCGAACGTACCGTCCAAGACGGCGGATATCTATATCGACAACGTCTTGGTGGAGGACAACGCCCCTCTTGAATCGGATCTCAGCTCCGTTGGCATCGGACGGATCTCGGCCAAGACGCCGGGCAGCGGCAAGGGCACAATCTACTACGATAACCTGAGAGTGTATGTGGAACCGGTTGAAAGTCCGAACGGACTGGCGGCTGCACCCGGCAATGGCAAGGTCCAGCTGAGCTGGACCGCGGCCGAAGGGGCCTCCACCTATACTGTCAAGCGGAGCACCGCAGACGGAGGTCCGTACACGACCTTGGCTGCCGGCATTACCGGAGTAACCTATATCGATGATACGGCTGCCAACGATACTACTTATTATTATGTGGTTACGGCCGTAGGAACAACCGGAGAGAGCGGACCCTCCAACCAAGCCTCGGCCACCCCGTCGTTGTCCGCCGTGAAGCCGGAAGCACCTGCAGGCCTGACTGCTTCACCGCGCAGCGCACAGGTGGATCTGGCATGGCAGGGCGTGGAGAACGCCATCTCCTATACGGTCAAGCGAAGCACCCATCCGGAGGGGCCATTCGTCTCCGTGACCTCGGGGTTGACCGGAAGCTCCTACCGGGACGGGAGCCTGGATAACGGGACCACCTATTATTATGCGGTATCTGCCACCGGCATTGGAGGAGAGGGGCCCGATTCGGCAGCGGCTGCCGTTACTCCTTACACACACCTCGCCACTCCCGCCGTGTCCGTCCGGTCCGTCCCGAACGGAGCCGAGCTGCAATGGGAGCCGGTGGAGGGAGCCGGGGCCTATCGGGTGAAGCGGGCCTCTTCACCGGATGGTCCGTACGAGACCGTGGCGGATGCGGTTCCGGGTACCGCCTATGCGGATACCGGATTAACCGCGGGCTCACCCTACTATTATCGCGTAACCGCTTGGAACGGCAGTACGGCCAGCTTGGATTCCTATCCGTCCGGCGTTCGGGCGGCCTCCCTTGACGGGACTCCCGGCTCCCCTTCGGGTCTTGCTGCGGTACCGGGGGATGGGGGCATCGCCTTAAGCTGGGAGGCGGTACCCGAAGCCACCTCTTATGCGGTGAAGCGGAGCACCTCCGCCGCAGGACCGTTCGCCGCCATTGCGAAAGGCGTCACGGGGACCTCCTTCACGGACGCGGGCCTTGTGAACGGAAACCGGTATTATTACTTGGTGACGGCTTCCAATGAAGCCGGGGAGGGGCTCTCGTCCGTCACCGTGGCGGAGGTGCCGGCGCAGGTGCTGACTGTAGCCGCCGACGGCAGCGGATCGTACACGAAGGTGCAGGATGCCATTCATGCCGTGCCTGCCAACAGCTCGCTGCCGACCATCATCAAGATCAAGAACGGGATCTACCGCGAGAAGCTGGATGTTCCTTCAACGAAGGTGAAGCTGCGGATCATCGGGGAAAGCCGAGAGGGCACCGTGCTGATCAACGGGGATGCCGCCAGCACGCCGGATGCCAACGGCAATCCGATGGGCACCTCCGGAAGCTACAGCTTCCGGGTACAAGCGGCGGATTTCACCGCGGAGCATCTGACCATCCAGAATGATGCCGGGATGAACGCAGGGCAGGCGGTGGCGCTCTACGCCAACGCGGAGCGGCTGGTCTTCCGTGACGTGAGCCTGCTCGGGCATCAGGATACCGTGTACGCCAACGGAGGCCGGCAATACTATGTCGACAGCTACATTGCCGGAACCGTGGACTTCATCTTCGGCGGCGCTGCTGCAGTGTTCGAGAATTCCGTCCTCCACAGCCTGGGCGGCGGATATGTCACGGCTGCTTCTACCGGTGCGGGCAAGTACGGGTACGTATTCCTGAACAGCCGGATCACATCGGAGCCCGGAGTAACCGGAGTGGCACTGGGTCGGCCGTGGAGGGGCGATGCGAACGTCGTCTACGTGAACAGTTACTTGGGAAGCCATATCACACCTGCGGGCTGGAATAATTGGGGGAATGCCAACAATGAGAAGACCGCCCGTTACGGCGAGTTCGCCAGCTTCGGTCCCGGGGCCGATGCCAAGAGCCGGTACAGCTGGACGAAGCAGCTGACTACGGAGGAGGCGGCGCAGTATGCTCCGTCTGCTGTATTGGGCGGCAGCGACGGCTGGGATCCGGCCGGCGTCATCCCGATTGCGGACGGCAACCGCGAGCTGGCCGCGCTAGTCGTGAACGGTACCGCGCTGCCGGAGTTCACTCCCGCGAAGACGGAGTACCGGGTGGAGCTGGCGGATCCCCACACGGTACCGGTCGTAACCGCCAACGCCCGTTCGGCAGCGTCTGCGGTTACGGTGGAGCAGGCGGCAGCGGTTCCCGGTACGGCGGTGATCCGCGTTGCCGCACAGGACGGCGGCATGCGGACCTATAAGGTGGCTTTCGTTCCGTTGGATCGCCAAGCGCCCATCATCACGCTGTTGGCGAACGGACAATCGGTTTCTACCGGCACCACCTTCCTGGATCACCAGACCGTCACGTTGTCCGTCTATGCGGAGGACTCGTTATCCGGTGTGAAGGAGCTGTCCGTACTAGTGGACGGCAAGCCGTATGTACCGAATACCGGGTTGGATTGGGCCGGACAATTGGGGCCGCATCGGATCCGGGTCCAGGCAACGGACCAAGCCGGCAATACCGCACTGGTGGAGGTGGAGCTCACCATGATCACGAGCATGGATTCGGCAGCCCTGTTGATCGGACGGTTCAGTCAAGCGGGTGAACTGGACGGACCGCTGCTGGCCCAACTCACCAATAAGCTGAATCAGGCCCGAGAGCACTGGAACAAAGGGAACCGGGCCCAGGCAGCCAAGCACCTGCACGATTTCCTGCAGCACTTGAATAACGGAGCGATGCAGCGGCATGTATCCGCCCGCGCGAAGTCGGTGCTTCAAGCCGATGCGCAGGCAATTCTCCAGAGCTGGAGCCAGCCGTAAAGGGGCTGGATGGGATCAGACTCCGGAAGGCCGGTCCACCGGCTCCGGAGTCTGCTTTTACGATGAAGGGAGACCTATACGATGTCCAACCGAATTTTCTTCCATGCACACCATGCCCCGATTGGGGCATATGCCAGCTTTACCCTGGGTTACCCGGGCGCCAGCGGCGGCTTCGATCTGGAGCTGGCCCAACCGCCCAAGGAACAGGTCTATGTGATGATGGAGCAGGAGGACGGAGGTTATTACCAAGCTCTGCCCTTCTACGGGGACAGCTTCGATGAAGGCCAGTGGTTTACCTTGGCGGAGCCTTCCCCCGGTCACCCGGAGGAGGACCTCCTCGTCCGGCCCTTCCGCCAGGACGAGATCAAGCGGGACTACCGGTTGGGAACCGATACGTGGCAGGCCGGCGCGCTGACCTTCCGCCTTCTGTCCCAAGTACGGCCGGTCCCGGACCCGGAGACCGCCAGGGAGGAGGAGCTGCAGGAAGCGCTGGTTCCGGCGATTCTGGCGGAGCTTACCTTAGACAACCGGAACGGAAGCCGCCCCCGCAAGGCCATGCTCGGGTATCAGGGCAGCGACCCGTACAGCCATATGCGCCGGTTCCGGACGGAAGCCGGAGTTACGGGCGTGGGGCAGGGCCGGCATACGGCCATTGCGACGCTGGACCCCGATGTCCAGGCGGTTCAGCACCGGACGATCGAGAGAATGATTCAGCGGATGGCGTCCGGTCTTCCGGCAGATAATGGTCTTGGCAAGACGGCAGCGCTTCTCATGGAGGTTCCCGCCGGAGAGTGCCGGACCTATCGCTTCGCCTTATGCTTTTACCGTGGGGGGGAAGTCACTTCCGGAGAAACCATGTCCTACTGGTATACCCGATACTTCCCGGACATCGAGCGTGTGGCCGAATATGCGTTGGAGCAATATGAGCCGATCAGCCGGATATGCCGGGAAGCGGACGGGATGCTCGCCGGCCCCAAGCTGTCGGAGAATCAGCGCTTCATGATGATTCATTCGATCCGCAGCTACTATGGGAATACCCAGCTGCTGGACTGGAAGGGCCGTCCCTTCTGGGTGGTGAACGAAGGCCAGTACAAGATGATGAACACCTTCGACCTGACGGTGGACCAGCTCTTCTATGAGATGCGCCTGAATCCGTGGACCGTCCGCAATGAGCTTGACTTCTTCGCAGAGCGCTTCAGCTACACCGATGAGGTCCGGTTCCCTGGCGAAGAACGGTTGTATCCCGGAGGGTTGAGCTTTACGCATGACATGGGGGTGGCCAACGCCCTGTCCCGGCCCGGGTATTCGTCCTATGAGCAGTCGGGGCTGACGGGATGCTTCTCCTACATGACCCATGAGCAGCTGACGAACTGGGTGCTCTGCGCCGCCGTCTATGCCCATCAGACCGGAGACCGGGAGTGGCTGCAGCACCGGCTGCCGATCCTGGAGATGTGCCTGTCGAGTATGCTGAACCGGGACCACCCCGATCCGGAGCAGCGCAACGGCATTATGGGCCTGGACAGCTCCCGCTGCCTCGGCGGGGCGGAGATCACCACGTACGACAGCCTCGACGTCTCTCTGGGACAGGCACGGAACAATATTTACCTGGCGGGGAAGTGCTGGGCGGCTTACGTGGCGTTGGAGCGGATCCTCCGGTCCTTCGGACGAACGGAAGCGGCGGAGACGGCCGCCGCTTCCGCCAGGCGGTGCGCGGATACCTTGGCCGGCCAGGTGAAGGACGGCGGCTACATTCCGGCCGTCTTATATGAGGATAACGATTCCCGTATCATCCCTGCAATTGAGGGCCTGGTCTTCCCGTATGCTTGCGGCTGTGATGGGGCTCTGGGCCGGGAGGGCCCCTATGCCTCGTATATCCGGGCGCTGGAGCGCCATCTTCATACGGTTCTATCCGTAGAAGGGGGCTGCCTGTTCGAAGATGGCGGATGGAAGCTGTCCTCCACCAGCAGCAATTCATGGTTGAGCAAGATCTATCTGTGCCAATTCGTCGCCCGCCGCATCCTGGGGCTTCCCTGGGAGGAAGCGGGTCGACGGGCGGATTCCGCCCATGTCGCATGGCTGACCGACCCGAGGAACGCCATCTGGTGCTGGAGCGACCAGATCCTCTCCGGCCTGGCCAAGGGTAGCAAGTATTATCCGCGCGGGGTGACCTCGATTCTGTGGCTGGAGGAATAGACATTTCCATAAGACGTGAGAGCAGACGGAGCGCGGGCTCCGTCTGCTATCTTTTTCATGGAAGCCCCTGCATACAGGGACTTGCCCCGGTATTCTAGATCTTCGTCCTGTAGGCTTTTGGGGAAAGACCGAATATTCTCGTAAACTGCCGGGTGAAGTAATTGCTGTCATTAAAGCCGCATATGCTGGAGATGTCCATGATGGGGAGCTTGGTTTGCTTCAGCAAGGAGCTCGCATGCTCCATCCGGAGCCTTTGCAGATAGGTCATGGGGGTTGTTTGGAAATAGGATTGGAAGACACGGTTCAGGTGCCGGACCGAGATGCCGGATTGATCGGCGATTTCCTCCAGCGTCAATGGCTCGAGATAATGGTCTTCAATATAGGAGATGGCATTCGCCAGATGTCTCAGATAACTGCCAGCGCCTCTCTCTTGATGCTCATACTGCCTGGATAAATACACGATGAGCTCCATCAGCTTGGAGATCAGCAGCGTCTGGTACCCCTGCTGCTTGCCGTTATACTCGTCGATCATCACGGAGATCAGCGAGGAGATGTACTCCAGGCTGGGGATGGGCAAGCTGAGGCTGCTGTCAAAGGCATGGATATTCCGGTAGAAGGGCTCCAGCACGAATAGGCTCTGAAAGCCGTTGGAGGTCCGAAGATCCGGACCGACGGACCGCAGGATTTCGGGACGGAACATTATATTGCATATCTTGAAGTCATGAGGGTCCTTATAGGCATGGAGCGTTTCGTCTTTGATGACGAAGACGTCCCATTTTTTGATAAAGGAATGATGGGAATTGACGATATGGGTAGCATTTCCATTCAAGACGATGACAAGCTCTAGGAAGTCAATGTGCTTATGCAGTTCCAAGTCCTCGTCATGCCCCCCGTATTGAATAAAGAATGGGAAATGCTCGTCCTTCGTAAACCATTCCAAATAGGTAATACTCATGCTTCCCCCTCCAAACCCCCTTCATAATGTCTATATTATGCTATTCCATGACTGGATTATCAAGGCTAACCTCCATTCCTTCTTATATAATTCGGATTATTAAGGAGTGATCTCAATGCATGCTTCGGAACAAAGAAAGTATTGGCTGGATACGATGCTGACCATCGGGGAGCCGGTGTTGTCGGCTCTTGCCAAGAGACAGCTGCGGCAGGTGCTGCCGACGGATTTCCATCCGGATCGCAGTCCATTAGCCCACCTGGAGGCCTTCGGCAGACTCGCCTGCGGCATGGCTCCCTGGCTTGAACGAGAGGGGCTTGCCGGAGAGGAGGAGCAGCTGCGCGCCCGGTATGCCAGTCTGATGCTGGAATCGCTGGACGCGGCCACAGATCCGTCTTCCCCGGACTATATGAACTTCGAAACGATAGGCCAGCCCTTGGTGGATGCGGCTTTTCTCGCCCACGCCCTTGTCCGGGCGCCCAACCGGATCGTGGCGGCGCTGGATTCCCGGGTGAAGGCTCAACTGGCCGCTTCCTTGAAGAAGACACGCCGTACGGTGCCGGGCGGCAGCAACTGGCTCTTCTTCAGCGCCATGGTGGAAGCCGGCTTATATGTCCTCGGCGATCCGGAATATGACCCATTGCGGATTGACTATGCGGTCCGCATGTTCATGAAATGGTATAAAGGCGATGGCGTATACGGGGACGGCGAGAGCTTCCATTGGGACTATTACAACAGCTTTGTCATCCAGCCCATGTTTGTGGATATCGTCACTTTGTTTGAACGGGAATTCGGCGACTACTCCGCATTGCGGACAGTCATTGTAGAACGAGCCCAACGGTATGCCTCCATTCTGGAACGGTCCATTTCTCCGGAAGGGACTTACCCGTACATCGGCCGTTCCCTCGTCTACCGCTTCGGGGCGTTCCAGCTTTTGGGCCAAGCGGCCCTTCAGCATTTTCTGGACGAGAGCCTGAAGCCGGCCCAGGTACGCTGTGCTCTAACGGCCGTTATCCGCCGGGTCATGGACGCACCGGGGAACTTCGATGCCAACGGATGGCTGCGTCCGGGGCTTTATGGGTTCCAGCCAGGCCTTGCAGAAGGATATATAAGCACAGGAAGCTTGTATCTGTGCGCCGCCGTTTTTCTCCCATTAGGCTTGCTGCCGTCTGATCCGTTCTGGGCGTCGCCCCATGAGAAGTGGACCTCCCAGCGTGTCGTCTCCGGTGAAGACCTGGAAGCGGATCACGCGATTAACCATTAAGAGGTGGGACAAGATGATACATCCGAATAAACCGAAAATTTGGTACGGCGGCGACTATAATCCCGAGCAGTGGGAGAAGCCGGTGTGGGACGAGGATATGCGCATGTTCAAGCTGGCCGGCATTGATGTGGCGACGCTGAACGTATTCGCATGGGCCAAGAACCAACCCGACGAGGACACCTACGATTTTCAGTGGCTCGACGACATGATGGATAAGCTTCATGCAGAAGGAATCGGCGTCTGTCTCGGGACGAGTACGGCTGTGCATCCCGCCTGGATGGCGCGCAAATATCCCGATGTGCTTCAAGTCAATTTCCAAGGCCAGAAACGCAAGTTCGGTGGACGCCACAATTCCTGCCCGAACAGTCCGACGTACCGTAAATATGCGGTTCGGATGGCTGAGAAGCTTGCCGAGCGTTACAAGAACCATCCGGCTCTTCTCATCTGGCATATCAGCAACGAATATGGCGGAGCGGGGAATTGTTACTGCGACAACTGCGAGAGGGCATTCCGCCAATGGGCGAAAGCGCGTTACGGCACCCTGGACGAACTGAACCGGGCTTGGAACACGTCATTCTGGGGTCACCTCTTCTACGATTGGGACGATATCGTCCTTCCGAATGCGCTTAGCGAGGAATGGCATGGCGCTGACGGACGGACGTCGACCAACTTCCAGGGGATTTCGCTGGATTACATGCGCTTCCATTCGGATAGCTTGCTGGAGTGCTACAACCTGGAATATGAAGCGGTGAAGAAGCATACGCCGGACATCCCCGTCACGACGAATCTGATGGGCGCCTACAAGAAGCTCGATTATCATAAATGGGCCAAACACATGGACGTGGTGTCATGGGACAACTATCCCCGGCTGGATACACCGTTCAGCTATACGGCCATGGTTCATGATCTGATGCGCGGACTGAAGGATGGACAGCCCTTCATGCTGATGGAGCAGACCCCAAGCCAGCAGAACTGGCAGCCGTATAACTCGCTCAAGCGTCCTGGCGTGATGAGGTTGTGGAGCTACCAAGCGGTGGCACGGGGGGCAGATACGGTCTTGTTCTTCCAGCTTCGGCGGTCGATCGGAGCCTGCGAGAAATTTCACGGTGCCGTCATTGAGCATGCCGGCCACGAGCATACCCGCGTATTCCGGGAATGCGCCCAGCTTGGTGCAGAGCTGGGGAAGCTCGGTGACCAGCTCTTGGATTCACGGGTAAGCGCGAAGGTGGCCCTTCTGTTCGACTGGGAAAACTGGTGGGCCATTGAAATGTCCAGCGGTCCGACCGTTGCCCTAAACTATATGGACGAAGTGCATAAGTTCTATGATGCGCTGTTCCGTTCGGGTATCGCGGCGGACGTCGTTGGCGTGGCCGCCGATCTAAGCGCCTATGATCTCGTCATAGCGCCGGTCTTATACATGGTGAAGCTGGGGGTGGCAAGCAGGCTGGAACAATACGTGAAAGCCGGTGGGACGCTCATCACGACCTTCTTCAGCGGCATTGTCGACGAGAACGACCTGGTCCGGACAGGCGGATATCCTGGCGAGCTTCGGCATCTGCTCGGCATATGGGCGGAGGAAATCGATGCTCTGCTGCCGGATCAGCGGAATCGGATGGTGATGCAGGAGCCGGCTCCCGGCTTG
Organism: Oryzibacillus soli; assembly: GCF_051594765.1. Taxonomy (NCBI): domain Bacteria; kingdom Bacillati; phylum Bacillota; class Bacilli; order Caryophanales; family Paenibacillaceae; genus Oryzibacillus; species Oryzibacillus soli. The sequence goes on along the minus strand of NZ_JBPPGJ010000001.1, from coordinate 207,823 downwards.
AAATCGGAATACGAGTGCGGCATGCTCTGCGATCTGATCCACTCCGAGGGTGCGGCCGTTATGGCGGTGTATGGCGACGACTTCTATCGCAGAATGCCGGCGCTCACCGTCAACCGGTTCGGTGAAGGTGAAGCCTGGTACCTGGCGACGAGCGCGGAAGCCGCGTTCCTGCAGGATTGGCTTCCGCAGCTGTGCGCCTCCCGTGGGATCGCCCCGCTTATTCCCCGCATGCCGGAAGGTGTGGAGACGACGCTGCGTATCAAGGACGGGCAAGCCTATTTGTTCGTGCTGAATCACAATGCGGATGCCGTTGCGGTTGACCTGGGTGAACGGTCGGGCATCGATCTCTTGACCGGCCTTACGGTGCAAAGCGGAGTGAATAAGCTTGCAGGCCGAGAGGTGTGGATTCTGCGGCTTCATTCAACGGAGTGATCTATCGAATAGGGTCTATCCCCTCCCCCCGAACAATGGGGGGATTTTTGTCTTGCCGTTTGCGGTACTGCGACGGATTCATGCCGTAGTACGAGGCGAACTGCCGGGTGAAGAAATCGGGCGAATGAAATCCGACGTCCCATGCAATCTCGGTAATGGGGCGGAGGGTGTACTTCAGCAGCTTCTCCGCCTGCCGAAGCCGATATTTGTTCAGTGTCTCGATGATGGAGTCTCCGACTTGTTCCTTGAATAAGTGAGACAGGCGGGAAGGAGACAGACAGACCTGGCGCGCCAGATCCTCGATGAGGTGGTTCTCCGCGAACTGCCGGGCAAGAATGTCGAGCACCTCCTTCACTCTCGGATCGAGAGGCTTCCGGTCGGTCTGCAGGCTTGCAGCCAGCAGCAGAATTTCTTCCAGGGCATTGAGCGTAAGCTCCTCCCGAAGAGTGGTGTAGGTGTCCAGACGATAGGAGAGGACACGGCGGAAAGCGGCTTCCATGGATTGGCGGATAAGCGGGCTGCCGATAGGAACATGGTAGACCGGTCCGTCGGTATTGCTTGCCGGAATCCAATCCATCCAAGAGATCCGAGGGATGAAATGGGCCCAGAGCTTCTCCCACACCTCCTGCTCCGCCGTGTAATAGTCGTGCATGACCCCTTGGGGAATCAGGGTCAGCGTGCCTTCCGTACACTCCAGTAATCCGCAGCCCGCATTATTGACGAAGCCTTTCCCCGCAAGGGTATACATCACCAGCCAGTCCTTCGTCCCCTCCGGGCGGTAACAGGAATAGCCGTATGGTTTGCAATAGGAATCGGAGACTAGGATGCCCGGGGGATGGGTGTATTGGGAAGAAGCAGCAGGATCATTCGGTTTTACAGCCATATCATCATTCCTTTCGGTTCCCCTTTATTCTAAAATAAACCTACAGGTCCTACAATGAATTTTCGCATCCTGTATGGCTTAGATCGCATGGGTTGGAGGTCGTACCATGGAGAAGGTGGAGCAAGATCAGACGGTTCTCCGTCTGGACGGATCATGGGCGTATGCCCTGGATCCCGAAGATGCGGGCGAAACGGAAGAATGGTATGGCGAGTCCGGCCTCCCCCATCAGGAGGGGACCCTCCGGCTTCCCGGCACCTTGGCGGGGAATGGAATCGGTCAGCAAACGGTGTGGAACGGCGAAATGAATCGCGAATCGGTCCGATCCTTAAGGCAGCACCATCGTTATGTCGGGGCGGCTTGGTATTCGTGTGAGCTTGCGGTCCCGGATCACTGGGCGGGCAAGCGGGTGGTTCTCTTCCTGGAGCGAGTCATGTTTCAATCGACCTTATGGATCAACGGCCGTCTGGCGGGTAGGCAGGATAGTCTGTCAGTCCCCCATCGGTTCGATGTGACGGCATTCATCCGGACAGGGGCTGCTAACAGAGTCACGATCCGCATCGACAACCGGGATCTTCATAAGCTCGGAGGGTGTCCGAGCGCCTATACGGATGAAACGCAGACCATCTGGAACGGCATGATCGGCCGTCTGGAGATGCAGGCAACGGACCGGGTTTATACGGATTCCATTCGCTTCTTCCCGGATATTGAGAACCGCAAAGTGAAGGTTACGGGGAGATGGATCAATCCTTCAGAGCTCGAAGCGTCCGCAACCCTAACCCTCACGGCCCAGCTTGTGAACGGTACGGATTCGCATCGGACGGATGGGATGCCGTATGGATTCACGCTTCCCCCGAACAGCTCGAATTCTTATGAGTTGGTCTACGATATGGGGGAAGAGGTACGGCTGTGGGACGAATTTCAGCCTGCTATCTATGAGATGCAAATCTTGACCCGTGTGGTAACGGCGGAAGGGTCCGAGGAGTCGGAGCGGCGCCACCGCTTCGGCATGCGTTCCTTCCGCCAGGCCGGGAACCGGTTCGAGATCAACGGGCGACCTGCCTTCCTGCGTGGAACACTGGAGTGCTGCATCTTCCCGTTGACCGGGCATCCGCCTGCGGACACGGCGCCTTGGCTGCACCTTTTTCAAACCGCCAAGGACTACGGGCTAAACCATATCCGCTTTCATTCCTGGTGCCCGCCTGAAGCTGCATTCGATGCGGCGGATCAGCTCGGGATCTATATACAGGCCGAAGGTCCGGTATGGATGGATACCTGGAATATGCCGGTCGGCGCGCATCCGGAGCATTATGACTATTTGCCGGAGGAAGCGAAGCGGATCGTGGATGAATACGGCAATCATCCGTCCTTCTGCCTGTTCAGCAATGGCAACGAATTGAACGGCGATTTTGGCCTGCTTCACCGGATCGTTGCGGCTCTGAAAGAGGAAGACGACAGAAGATTGTATACACTGACGACGAACTGGGACCGCCCGCTGGATCCGGCGGATGACTGGTTCTGTGCCCAGACCGTCGACGGTGCGGGAGTCAGGGGGCAATTTTATCCCGATGAATGGATGGTTTCCACCCTGCTCGACTTCCGGGAAGCGGTTGAGAAGCGGGAGGTTCCATTGATTTCTCATGAGGTAGGTCAATATGCGGTCTATCCCGACGTGGACGAGATCAATCGATACACAGGGGATCTCAGACCGGTTAACCTGGAAGCGATCCGAACGGATCTGGAACGAAGAGGGCTGCTGGGCTATCTACGTAAGTTCGTTCACGGATCGGGCAAGCTGGCGCTGCAGCTGTACCGCGAAGAAATCGAAGCCGCCTTGCGAACCCCTGGAATGGGCGGGTTTCAATTACTGGGCCTCCACGATTTCCCGGGGCAGAGTACGGCAACCGTTGGCATTCTGAATTCGCTCTGGGAATCCAAGGGCTTGATCGAGCCGGAAGCGTTCCGGGCATTCTGCAGGGAGACCGTTCTGCTCCTTCGCATACCGAAGCGCATCTATACGACGGATGAAGGGTTTAGGGCTCAGGTGGACATCGCCCACTTCGGACCCGAGGCGCTGCCGGCATCGGATTGGCAATGGAGTATCCGGAGCGAGGCGGGCCGTAGGCTGGATCATGGAGTGCTCCGGGCAGCAGCAATCGGGCAAGGCTCGGGAATTCCGATCGGAGCCTGGACCTCGGATGTATTCCATCGGTTGGAACGGAGCGAGAAATTGACCGTCTCCATTGAGGGGCCCGGCGGCCAATACCGGAATGAATGGCCGGTATGGGTGTTCAAGGATTCGGAGGAAGGGACCGGCACGGCTCATGATGGTCTCTTGGTAACGGATACCTGGAACGAAGCCGCCGAACAAGCGTTGGCAGAGGGAGGATCCGTGCTGTTCCTCGTTACGGCCAATATCTCTGGGGCCGTTCCCGGAGCCTTTCTTCCCGTCTTCTGGAGCCCTGTCCATTTCTCTACGGAAAATCCGTGCGGCATCTGGGTCCAGGCGGATCACCCCGTTTTCACCTCGTTCCCGACTGAAACGTATGCCGAGCCTCAATGGAAGGATCTGCTGGACCGTTCCGTATCCCTGTGTCTTGACGGTTTCCCTCTAGGGATCGAGCCGATCGTCCAGGTCATTCCGAACTTCTACCATAACCGCAAGCTCTCCAATCTCTTGGAGTGCCGGGTCGGCAATGGCAAGCTCATGATATGCGGGATCGACCTAACGAACGAGCTGGAGACCAGGCCGGCGGCCAGACAGCTGCGGCGCAGCATTTTCACTTATATGAAGACGGAAGCATTTGAACCGGAAATCCTCGTGACCGTTGGGGAAGTACGGAAGTTGTTAAGAGTTCAAGGGGGAGCGGCTGATGGTACCAATGGGTAGGCAAGTCATACGTTGCGATTCACTCTGGAGGTTTCGTACGGATCCTCTGGACCGCGGTCTGAGCGAGGGGTGGCCCCAGAATGGGCTGCCCGATCTGCCGGAGACCGACATGGTTTCGGTTCCCCATACCTGGAATGTAGATCTGGGGACGGAGGATTACAGAGGAACGGGCTGGTACGAGTACCGGTTCTCCATCCCGGGGTACACGACCGGACAACGGGTTTGGGCGCATTTCGAAGGGGTGTACCGAGATGCCACCGTTTGGATCAACGGAATGAAGGCAGGAGAGCATTTCGATTCCGGCTATACCCCTTTTCGGCTGGAGCTGACTCCCTATCTCAACCCGACCGGAGATAACCGTCTCGTCGTATCGGTAGATAACCGGAACAGTGAAACGGCTTTACCCCGGGGCAATCATTTCGACTGGGCGGATGACGGAGGCATCATACGGGATGTAAGCTTGATCATAACGGGGAAAGCAACGATCGATCATACGATTATTCGAGCGGCCCCTGAATTTCCCGAATGGCCCCATGCTGAGGCAGCAGGGGAAATCGATGTCGAGCTGATTCTAGCCGAACCAATCCCTGCAGAAGCATCGCAGGTCAAGATTACGTATTCCGTATCCAAGGACGGGGAGACGGTCTGGAGCGGCAGTGGTCCCCTTACGAATATGGGCCGGAAGTTGAATTCGGGTAAGATCAGAATTCCTTCCGTTGAGCTTTGGCATTTTGACCATCCTCACATATACGAAATGGAAGTATCTCTATACGAGGGGGATACCTTATGGGATAGAACGGTGACCTGTTTTGGGTTCCGAGAATTCCGGGTGGAGGGAAACCGGTTGATGTTAAACCGCGAGCCGGTTCGACTCGTTGGCGTGGAATGGATGCCAGGCTCTCATCCGGATGTTGGAATGGCGGAAACCGACGAGGTCCGAGAAACGTTTCTAACCAAGCTGAAGGAAGCGAATTGTGTCTTTACCCGATTTCATTGGCAGCAGGACGAGAAGCTTCTCGATTGGTGCGACCGTCACGGAATGCTTGTCCAGGAGGAAATTCCCATGTGGCAGCAGCCCGCGGAGCCTGATGGGGCCGCACTGGCGAAAGCGAGGGAACAAGCAGCGGAGATGGTTCTTCGGCATGCCAATCATCCCAGCATTATTGCATGGGGCATGGGGAATGAGCTGGACGGCCAGTCCGAGCAGACCGTCCGGTTTATGGAGACGTTGAAGTCCTCTATCAAGAGCCTTGATTCCAGCCGGCTGGTGAATTACGTCAGCCACATGGTTCATCTTGGGCCAGAGCGGGACGCGACCAAGGTCGGCGATGCGCTGATGTGGAATGACTATATCGGGACCTGGCATGGGAATCACGATATCGATGGAGTTATTACAGGTATCGTCACCCATCACCCCGATAAGCCGGTAGTCGTAGCAGAATTTGGACTTTGCGAGCCGGCATTCTCCGGAGGCGACCCGAGGCGGGTTGAAATTCTGAAGGAAAAGCTGGGCATCTACCGTAAGGTTCCGGCCATTGCAGGCGTGATCTTCTTCAGTCTTAATGATTACCGTACGCAAATGGGCGAGGAAGGCCAAGGCCGATTAAGACAGCGTGTACATGGCACGACGGATCTGTATGGAAGGGCAAAGCCGTCCTACGCTGCGCTTAAGGAGGAGGCTTCTCCTATACGGGTAGAGCTAACGGTCAGGAAGGATCCCCCCGGTCTACAATGCCATATCGAATGCAAGAAGGATCTTCCCGCCTATTCCATCCAAAATTATCGCATTCATCTTCGCTTGGAAGAAACGGACCATGAGCTTAGCCAATTATTGTCCCTGTCTCCCGGAGAGTCGGAAGATATTCAATGGGCGTTCCCGGTGAAGGGGAAGCTAACCGTTTCCGTAGTAAGACCCACAGGCTTCTGCGTATGGAGAAACCGGTATCTCCTTTCGAACGATGAGGTTTGTTTGCTATAGTCCATCACCATTTATAGAGGCTAAAGTCCTTCGCCAGCACATTGGGGCGTCTACTTATAGCCTCTTTGCGTTTATCAGGCTGATCTGTCCGAATTGTGCTAGTTGAAGACTCGATAATCAAGGTTTTGGTAGAAGGGGCTGTAATATAATGGTAATGGAAAACAATCCTAAGAGGAGTGATAGGGCTTGTCTGTCATACCGTTAGAGCGCGGCAGAACCAAGGCAAGACGCGGTTTATGGCGCCGCCTCGTTCAGCAGAAATACCTCTATTACATGTCCGTTCCGTTCGTGCTTTGGGTTTTTGTATTTCATTATTTGCCGTTATGGGGCTGGACGATGGCCTTCCAGAAGTTCCGGGTAGGCCGTTCGTTCTTCGAGCAAGAGTGGGTCGGATTCGATCACTTCCGCCTGTTGTTTCAGGATGCCCAGTTCTTTAACGCGCTCCGCAATACGCTGGCCATGAGCGTCATGGGCTTGGTCGCCGGCTTCACCGTTCCGATCCTTTTTGCGATTCTCCTGAACGAAGTGCGGGTTTCCTTTCTCAAACGTTTCGTGCAGACCGTGTCCTATCTGCCGCACTTTGTCTCTTGGGTGGTCGTGGCCGGCATCGTCACCAAGATGCTCTCGGCGGAGGGCGGTATCGTAAACGAGGTTCTTGTCAGACTGAACATCATCCACGAGCCTATCCCCTTCATGGCGAAGGAAAGCATGTTCTGGTACGTCGTCACAAGCGCTGACATTTGGAAGGAAACCGGTTGGAATGCCATCATCTATCTGGCAGCCATCGCAGGGATCGGCCCCGAGCTGTACGAAGCGGCCCGCGTAGACGGCGCAAGCCGAATCAGACAGATCTGGCACATTACGCTCCCGGGGATCCGCTCGACCATCATTATTCTCCTGATCATGTCCATCGGCCACCTGATCAGCATCGGATTCGAGAAGCAATTTCTCCTCGGCAACAATCTGGTCAAGGAGAAGTCGGAGGTGCTGGACCTGTACGCTCTCAACTACGGTCTAGGCATGGGCCGTTATTCGTTCGGTACGGCGATTAATATATTCAACTCCGTCGTCAGCTTGCTTCTTCTCTTTTCCGCCAACGGCATTCTGAAGAAGGTCACCAAAGAAAGTATCATGTAGGGAGGAATTCCAGTGGACATACGCAATAGACGACCGGCGGGCACCCTCCAGTACCGCATGTTCGACGTCTCCGTTTATCTAGTCGTCACGCTGGTTGCGGTGTGCACGCTGTACCCATTCTTGAATGTGCTGGCCATCTCCTTCAACGATTCGACCGATACGGTCAGGGGCGGCATTACGATTTACCCCAGACAATTCACGCTTGAGAATTATTCATTGATTTTCTCCTTCGACGGGCTGCTTACCGGGTTGAAGATCTCGGTGCTCCGCACCCTAACCGGCACCATTCTTGGACTTATCAGCGCCTCCATGCTGGCTTATGTATTAAGCTGTTCCTACTTTCAGGGGAGAAGATTCCTTTCGACGTACCTTGCTTTAACCATGTATATTTCGGGAGGACTCATTCCTTTTTACCTCCTCATGCGGGATATGCATCTTCTGGGCTCCTTCGCCGTCTATGTGCTTCCCGGACTCGTAAGCGCCTTCAACGTCTTCATCGTACGTTCGTTCATTGACGGTCTTCCGTATGCATTGCAGGAATCGGCCAAGATCGATGGTGCCAACGACTTCATGATCTACTGGCGGGTCATTCTGCCGCTAACGACGCCGGCCCTTGCAACCATCGCTTTATTCTTGGCCGTCGGCCAATGGAACTCCTGGTTCGACACTTACCTGTATAACGGCTCCAAGCCACATCTTACGACCCTGCAATTCGAGCTTATGAAGGTGCTGCAGAGCACCCAGATTGGCAGCAACGGGAAAGACGTGAATGGACTTAATATGGGCCAGGTCATGAATCGGATCTCGCCGGAGTCGGTCAAGATGGCGATCACCATCGTCGTTACCGTGCCGATTCTTCTGGTCTATCCGTTTCTCCAGCGGTATTTCATCACGGGGATGACGCTTGGCGCCGTGAAGAATTAAGGGGTAAGCTACTATGATTATAATGGGGGATGGCGATGATGAAGATGAAAAAGGTACAGCTGATCCTGGCCTTTACACTTGCAGTGGGTTTACTATCGGGCTGCTCGGGAAGCAATGAAAGCACGGAAACCGGAGAAGCGAAGGAAGGAAATGACCAGTCGCCTGTTACCTTTACCTTCTTCAGCGCGGATCCGAATCCGAACTGGATGAGGATGCAGGACGAGGTCGGCAAGGAAATAACCAAACAAACGGGCGTAACCCTGAATGCCGAGTTCGCAGTCGGCGACCCGGCGCAGAAGATCGCCTTGATCGCAACCAGCGGAGATTATCCGGACCTGATCAGCCCCAAGGGAGAGCTGAACAAACTGGTAGATGCAGGGGCAATGCTGGATCTGACGGATCTGATCGAGAAGCATGCGCCGAATCTCAAGAAGCTCTTCGGGAATCAGCTCAAGCGTCTTCGCTACAGCAACGGGGACCAGTCGATTTACGTGATTCCGACGTACTCGGCCGTAGACGGGAAGACCTTCGTTGCCGGCGGAGGCTTCGAGCTGCAGCACCGTGCCGTGAAGGAAGCGGGATACCCGCCGATCAAGACGCTCCAGGATTACGAGAAAGTTATAAGGTCCTATCTGGACAAACACCCCACCGATGAGTCCGGGAATAAGAACATCGGCCTTACTCTGAATGCGGATGATTGGCGAATGTTCATCTCCGTCACGAATCCGGCCGCCGAAACGACAGGCAAATCGGGAGATGGAGAGTACTATATCGATCCGAAAACCTACGAAGCCACCTATCACTTCCGTACGGAAGGCGAGAAGGAATATTTCAAGTGGCTGAACCATATGTACAGCACCGGTTTGCTGGATAAAGAGAGCTTTGTCCAGAAGCACGACCAATATCAGGCCAAGGTCGCTTCGGGACGGGTGATCGGATTGATCGATGCCGATTGGGATTATGCAGACGGCGAGAAATCACTGAAGACCTCCGGCAAGCTGGAACAGACCTATGGGCATTATTCCGTCATGCTCTCAGACAAGTACAAGGACAATCGGCTTCAGTCCACCGGCTTCATGGCAGGCTGGGGAGTGGGGATATCCAAGGATTGCAAGGACCCGGTCCGCGCCATCCGATTCCTGGACTATCTGGCGTCCGAGCCCATGCAGATTCTCAACAATTGGGGGATCGAGGGGAAGCACTACAATGTGGTGAACGGCAAACGCGTGGTACCGGCGGACATCCAGCTGCGTATTGTGAACGACAACACGGCATTCAGCAAGGAGTCCGGCATCGGCTTCTATACTAATCTGGGCGCGCACTATGGTGATGGCGTGAAGGATTCAACCGGCAACTACTATACCAAGAACTTCCCGGAGCAGATCATCGAGGGGTATACGGCAGCCGACAAAGAAACGTTGAAGGCATACGGTGCGAATACTTGGCTGGACTTGTTCCCGAAGCCGGATGAATTTCCGGTGAAGGCCTGGGGAGCGGCATGGAACATTCCTGTTCCGGGCGATGATGAAGTGACCATTCTGGGGAACAAGATGAAGGACATCACCTGGAAGAGGATTCCGCAGGCCATTATGGCAAAGCCGGAGGAGTTCGATAAGATATGGGACGATTATCAGCAAGAGCTGATCAAAGCCGGTGTTGAAAAGATGGAAAAGGGCTATACCAAATATGTGCAAGATCGCGTAAATCTATGGAATAAGTAAGGAGAGCCAACATTATGAATTATTGTAATCCTGTTATCAGCGGCTTCCATCCGGACCCCAGCATTTGCAGAGTCGGGGAGGACTATTATCTGGTGACCAGCTCCTTCGAGTACTTTCCGGGTGTTCCGTTGTTCCATAGCAGGGATCTCGTGAACTGGGAGCAGCTTGGCCATGTCTTGACGCGGACGGTGCAACTGGAGCTGCGCAACGCATGGAGCTCAGGAGGAATCTTTGCGCCAACCCTCCGCTATTACAAAGGGATGTTCTACATGACGACCACCAATGTCTCCAGCGGCGGCAACTTCTACGTATATACGGACGACCCGAGGGGGGGCTGGTCCGATCCCGTCTATGTGGATCAGCCCGGCATCGATCCGGACATCTTCGTAGATGCGGATGGCACAGCCTATTACACGACTTCCTATGACGCCGAGGGGCAAGGCGCCTATCAAAGCAGGATTGATCTAAGTACAGGCAAACGGCTGTCGGAGCTTACCCTTATCTGGAAGGGAACCGGCGGTCAATATCCGGAGGGTCCGCATCTCTATCGGATCGGTGAATGGTATTATCTGATGCTGGCAGAAGGGGGTACGGAATACGGTCACATGGTTACCGTGGCAAGAGGCAGGAAACCGGACGGACCGTTCGAGAGCTGTCCGCATAACCCGATCCTGTCCCATAGAAGCCTGCAGAAGCCGGTTCATGCGACGGGGCATGCCGATCTGGTTCAGACGCCGGATGGGGACTGGTGGGCCGTATTCCTGGGCATTCGCCCGATCGGATATCCTACACATCATCATCTCGGCAGGGAAACCTTCTTGGCGCCGGTCACCTGGACGGAGGAGGGATGGCCGATCATCGGGGACCACGGAACCATACCCGAATCTGCACCGGATCCCACCCTATCACGAAACCCGGATTCCCATATCCACGTCAGGGATGAGTTTGACGAAGGAGATCTTGCTCCGAGATGGAGTTTCCTGCGCTCCCCGGACCCGGATAATTGGTCACTCTCCTCCCGGAGCAGTTGTTTGACATTATTTGGGTCCCCGGTTACGCTGAATGAAAGAGGCTCGGTGGCCTTTGTTGGCCGAAGGCAGCAGCACTTTGCCTGCCGGATCACCGCACACTTGACGTTCGTGCCTGAGCGTGACGGGGAAGAGGCCGGTATCACGGTGTATATGAACGAACGTTTCCATTACGAGCTTGCGGTAACGCAAATGGCGGGCGAGCGTAAACTCCTATTCCGAAGAAGACTGGGGACGCTGTGGAAGGTGGAACACGAGGTCTCTTGGCCGTCCGATTCGGTTGTGATAACGGTCGATGCGGACAAAAAGCACTACTGCTTCGGCTATTCCGCCGTTAGCGGAGAAGAGCCGGTTCAGCTCGGAACGGGGGAGTGCGGGCTGCTGTCCACCGAGGTGGCTGGCGGCTTTACGGGGGTCTTTATCGCCATGTACGCAACCGGAAACGGGCAGCGTTCCGGATCGCCTGCTCATTATGACTGGTTCGATTACGAAGCCTTCGAATAGGGAGTGAAACACGATGACATTCGAGAGGAACTACCCTTATTGGAATCCCGATCTCCCGCTGGAGGAGCGATTGAACGATCTGATCGGACGGCTGACGCTGGAGGAGAAGATCGGGCTCATGCCGCAGTATCAGATGGCAGTGGAGCGGCTGGGGGTGCAGGCATACAAGCACGGCACAGAGGCCGCTCACGGCATGGCCTGGCTTGGGGAGGCGACGAGCTATCCGCAGCCCATTGGCCTTGCCTGCACCTGGGATAAGAATCTGTTGAAGCGGATCGGCAGTGCGATCGGCGACGAGGCCCGCGGCTTCTACCGTCGGAATCCGACCCATAACGGGTTGACGCTGTGGGCGCCGACGGTCGACATGGAGCGTGACCCCCGCTGGGGAAGGACGGAGGAAGCGTACGGCGAAGATCCCGTGCTGGCCGGCAAGCTGACCGCTGCGTTGACACGGGGCATCCAGGGGGACGATCCGTTTTATTTGAAGGCGGTCGCCACGCTGAAGCATTTTATCGGCAACAACAATGAGGCGGGAAGAGGCGATACCTCCGTTTCCCTGGATCCCCGGAACCTGAGGGAGTATTATTTGAAGGCATTCGAAATCCCGTTTAAGGAAGGCGGCGCCCAGTCCATGATGACGGCGTACAATGCGGTCAACGGGGTACCGGCGAACCTTAGCCGGGAGGTGATCGAGATTGTCAAAGGCGAGTGGGGCATGAACGGCTTTATCGTCAGCGATGCGTTCGATGTGTCGGGCACCGTGCGTGATCACCATTACGTGGAGACGCCTAAGGAAGCGGTCGCCCGCTCGGTCCGGGAAGGGGGCATCGACAGTATTACGGATGAAGCCGCCTGGGTGACGGAATCCATTCGCCAGGCGTTAGCGGACGGACTCCTGACGGAGAATGACCTCGATACCGCGCTTCGCAACACCTTCCGTGTCCGGTTCCGGCTCGGGGAGTTCGATCCGGCGGATCGGAATCCGTATGCAGGTCTCGATGAGTCAACGATCCTCCGGCCGGAGCACGCAGAGCTGTCCCGGGAGGCTGCGCAGAAGGCCGTCGTGCTGCTCAAGAACGAAGGGCGCACGCTGCCGCTGCAGGCGGACCGGCTGCGCAGGGTAGCCGTTGTTGGCCCGTTGGCCGATATCGTCTACCGCGATTGGTACAGCGGTGCGCTGCCCTATGCGGTCTCTCCCCTTGCAGGGATTCGGGAGCGTCTCGCTGCAGCGGGGTGCGGCGCGGAGACCGCTTATGCCGACGGCAATGACCGCGTTCGCTTGAAGGCAGCCTCCAACGGGAGATATGTCCGGATCGGCGAGGATGAGAAGGCGAGGCTTAGCGCCGACGCGCTGCAGGCTCAGGACGCCGATGTGTTCGAGGCAACGGACTGGGGCTGGGGCAGCCATACCTTCCTTGCGGAGCGGAACGGGCTCTACCTGACGACTGACGACAAGACGGTGCAGGCATCGGCACATCGGATCTGGGAATGGTTCACGAAGGAAGTGTTCCAGATTCGGCCGGCAGATCGGAGCGAGATGCATGTGACCCTCGCAACCTGGAACGGTATGCCCGTGACGGCCGACGCTGAGACGGGCGAGCTGCTGGTCGGCGATGGCCGTGCGGCAGAAACCGCGAATACCATCAACGTCGGCGGCGCGTCGGAAGTGGATTCCACGGACGCCGAAGTGCAGGCGGAGACCTTCGAGCTGGAAGTTGCGGCCAGCGGCTTGGAGGCCGCGGTTGAAGCAGCCCGCGGAGCTGAAGTGGCGATTGTGGTTGTCGGCAACCACCCGCTGATCAACGGGAAGGAGACGATGGACCGGCCCGATATTACCCTGGCGGAACGGCAGGAGAAGCTGGCGCTTGCAGTGGCGGAGGCGAATCCGAACACCATCGTTGTGGTGGTCGGCAGTTACCCGTTCGCTCTGAATGCCTTGCAGGAGAAGGTGCCGGCGATCCTGTTCACCTCGCATGCGGGTCAGGAGCTTGGACATGCCGTGGCCGACGTGCTGTTCGGAGACGTCAATCCGGCAGGCCGTGTCCATATGACCTGGTACAAGTCGGTCGATCAATTGCCGCCTTTTATGGATTACGACATCATCCAGGGAGGACGCACGTATCAGTACTTCGAAGGCGAACCCCTGTATCCGTTTGGACACGGGCTCTCGTACAGCGAGTTCCGGTATGAGAGCCTTCGGTTGTCCGCGAACCGGGTCGAGGCGGGAGGAGATGCAGCCGTGGAGGTTGCCTGCCGCATTACGAATACAAGTAGCTGCCCGGGGGAAGAAGTCGTCCAGCTGTATGTGCGGGCGGGCGATTCCCGAGTGAAGCGTCCCCGCCTACAGCTGGCGGACTTTGAGCGGATCGCCCTGGCTCCGGGTGAAGCGGCGGATGTGACGTTCCGCCTCCCGCTGGAGTTCCTGGCTATGTGGGATGTGACCCGGGACCGCTTCTGTATCGAGACGGGGGAATATACGGTTCTGCTCGGCGCCTCCTCCTCCGATCTCCGGCTGGAAGGCCGCCTCTTCGTCGCAGGGGAGACCATTCCACCCCGCGATCTCAGTCAGGTGACCCGGGCTGCGAACTATGATGCCTGCCAAGGCATCCATCTTGGTGAATGCAGCGAAGGCGGAAGCGCCGCTATTGTCAGCGGGGCAAGGGGCTGGCTATCCTTCCGGGATGTAGAGCTCGGCTCCGGCGTCTCGGTGATCGAGCTTCAGGCTGCCGCGGCTGAAGACGCATCGGTGGAGGTCCGGTTGGACGGACCGGAGGGGCCTCTCGTTGGCAGGTGCTCCCTTCCCGCCGGCGATGAACAGGAATGGCAGCAGGTCACCTGCGGGCTGACGTTCGCAGCCGGCCGGCGCGATGTGTATCTGGTGCTGTCCGGACCGGTGTCGCTTAGCCGCTTCCGGATGATGGCATCCTTGCCGGCCTAACAAGACCCGGAGGACAAAAGAGCTCTCCCGACCACATGGATGGTTCGGGAGAGCTGATTTGTTGTACAAACCTGAATCCTATGCGAAAATGGAAGGGTATACTTTTCCAAATAAAGGGTGGCTTGCATGCGCGCTATCATCAACCGGCTCTTTCATCGAAGATACAACTTCAGCACCAAGCTCATCCTGATTCTTGTTGCAGTGAACCTTGGCATTTCCGGGATTACGGGTCTCGTCACCTATCGGGTTCATTTGAGGCTGTTCAACGAAGAGCTGAGCCGGCAGTATGGCATGCAGAATCAACAGATCCTGGCGCGGCTTGACTCCCGAATCAAGGACATGTACCGCATTACGGAGTACATCATCTTTAATCCCATGGTCAAGAAGCTAGTCAGCGGGCAGGGGGAGAATGCAAGCGCCAGCTCCTACGACCGGCTGCTTCTGGAGAATGAACTGGAAGAGCAGCTGCGCCAAGTGCGTCTGGATGCCCCCGAGATCGTGGCCATCCGGATTTACGATTTGAATGAGAATATGTTTAATTTGGGCACGTATGCCGGCTCGTTCCAGCAGCTTGATCCGGTGTTTCTGGATGAGACTATCGAACAATTGAAGGGCACGAGCGGTGAATATATTTGGCGGCGGATCGGGGAGGCACAGTTTCAGGATTACACCTATAAGAACTGGGTGTTGGCTGCGCGGCTTATGCGATCCTCGGATCTGGAAACCTATGGCGCGATGCTGATTCTATTTAACACCTCCCTGTTCGAGGCCTACTTGAAGGACCTGCGCAAACTGGGCGACACAGAGGCTTATTTGTACGATTCCAATGGAGCATTGCTCTATAATTCGGTTGAATTTGGCCAGGAGCAGGATAGAATCCTGCCCTCCATGGGAGATCGGGGAGATCGCATCGTAGAGGAGGACGGAGGCTCCTATCTGTACACCAAGCAGATATCCGACAAGGTCCATTTTGAATTGGTCAGCCGTGCATCCCTGGGAGAGGTCCACCACCGCAGCCAGCTGATCCTGAAGGTTGCCGTCATCTCGGCCATCGGCAGCATCATTCTCTTCTGGTTGATCATCACCATCATCAGCCGGCGGCTGCTCAGTCCGCTGAAGAGTCTGGTCAAGGCGATGACGCTGGTACGCACGGGCAAATTCGATACGCGGGTGGATATCCGGTCCAGTGACGAGCTCGGGTTTATCGGAGACCGCTTCAACCAGATGACCGAGCAGATCGATACCCTTATCCGGGAGGTGTACCAGCGGGAATTAAGCGAGAAGGAAGCGGAATTAAAGGCGATTCAAGCGCAGCTGAATCCCCATTTTCTATACAATGCATTGGGCATGTTCTTCTGGAAGTTCTATGGTCTAGGGGATGAAAAGTCCGCACAGCTGGTCAATTCCTTGTCCGAAATGCTGCATTATTCATTGGAGCCGGCGAGACGGTTGACCACATTGAGGGATGAATTGAAGCAAATCGACCATTACTTAAGCATACAGAGGGAAAGGCACAAAGAGGTGCTGACGACGGAGATCGAGGTTCCGGAAGAGCTATATGACTGCCAGATCATCCGCCTGCTGATACAGCCCATCGTCGAGAACGCATTCGTACATGCCTTCCGTAACAAAAAGAACGGGCACCACCTCACCATTCGGGGCTGCCGGGAAACCGTACCGGGAGAGAATGGGGCGTTCCTCGTGCTGGACATTCAAGACAACGGCTGCGGCATGTCGGAAGGAACCATCCGCCGTATTCTCCAGCCGGTGTCTTCCATGGAGCATCAAGAAAGCCAACGTGAGGGGATTGGCCTGAGCAGTGTCGTTCGGCGTATTGAGCTGATTCATGGCCAACCCTATGGGATTCAGATCACCTCAATTCCAGACTTGGGAACGAAGGTGCGGCTGCGGCTGCCGGACAAGAGGGAATGGGAGGGGGACAAACCATGATCGGTAAATTACTGATTGTCGATGATGAATCCTGGTGCCGGGAAGGCCTGATGAAATTGATCGGCAGCGAACACCTGGGCTGGGAGGTTGTGGGGGAAGCGTCGGACGGAGAGGAAGCCCTCGCCTTGATCGAGACGGCCAAGCCCGATCTGATCATTACCGATATCCGTATGCCAGTTGTGGACGGCTTGATGTTAACCGAACGGCTCGCTCAGGCGGGAAGCGAGATAATGGTCATCCTCTTGACGGGCTACCGGGACTTCGAGTATGCGCAGCGGGCGCTTCGTTACGGTGCCATCGAGTTTCTGCTTAAGCCGATGTCCATTCAGGATACCACCCGAATCCTGCGCACTGCCTATGAGAGATTCAGACAGAAGCAGCTGGATCAGAAGCTGCGGCAGCGGGAGAAGCAGGTCAATACCCTGCGCGCTGCCTTGTACCGGCTGCCATGCGACAGGCAGGATTGGGCGGAGATGAGCGGCTTGCTGAGCGGCTATGAGCTGTGGTTATTACAGGTCGACAGCTTCTTCCCCGAAGGAAGAGGCTATGGGGAGAAGGATGTGAAGCTGCTCCATTACGCCATCTCGAACATTGCAGGGGAGCTCTTGCAAGTACAGGATCGGGCGCTCAACAGTGTTTATCTCTCCGTGAGCAGCGGGGAATTCGTGTTCTTGCTCGCACCGGGGGTGGTTGAGCCTTACTGCTCCTTGGTGGCAGAGAATGTGGAATCGCTCCTTCACCTGAAGACGAAGTGGAGCTTGGCCGGAACCATGAATGAGCTGGATTCGCTTGCGGCGGGGTATGCCGAGCTGCGCGGTGCCTCTCATGCCCATAATCAGCCGATGGATTCCGAGGCAGACCGGTCCTTGGCCTTGCGGGAGAGCATATTGTCCGATCTGATCATTGGAGATGTGGAGGAAGCCCGAAGGAAGCTTGCCCGTCATATTCAACGCGCCGCAGCTCTGCCGATCCAGACCTGCAAGATCGAAATCTATGCGATGGTATCGGCCCTGTCCGATTTGCTTGCGGGCGACTTTAAGCATTTGAGGGCGGATGACTACGATGATTTGCAACCGGGAGCCCTTCTATTGTTCTCGGAGAATCGGCAGATAATCGAGTGGGCGGAGCACAAGGCGGAGACCTTCCTTCGGTTGTTCGAGGGATGGCTTCAGGAGAAGCGGGATAATGTGGTCATCCGGGCCCAACAATATATCGAGACTCATTACCGGGAAAACTGTTCCTTGCAAGCGGTATCCGCTCATGTTCATGTTACGCCGAATTATTTGAGCAACCTGTTCAAACGGGAAACGGGAATCGCCTTCAGCAATTATGTCAGCAAACTACGCGTCGAGAAGGCCAAAGCGCTCCTTACCTGCACCAAAATGCGAATGACCGAAATTGCCGACCAGGTTGGTTTTGACAATGCCAGCTACTTCACCACCGTGTTCAAGCAGTTGGCCGGAATATCGCCGAGCGAGTACCGAAAGTCTCAGTAAAAAGATGTGTTAGACCGGCAGCGCGTACAGCGAAGCCGGTCTATTTGTGTAATAAGGGGGATCGGATGATTGTGTAGAATATCTAAAAGTTCTCTGTGGATTTCAAATGCTCTGTCCTGGGGGTTTCACTATAATAAGACCATAGCCATCCAACATTTCACGATGAAAGGAGCTCCTATGGATAGCATACCAATGGTTGAAGTGCCGCAAGCTGCCCTGGAAGCCAAACGCAGGCTGCGCAACCAACGCGTTCGCCGGTTCAAATCGAACATCCCTTTGCTGATCATGTTCACCCCGGTTGTGCTGTACTTCCTGATCTTCAAATACGCCCCGATGGGTGGGCTGATCATCGCGTTTAAGGATTACAATTTTTTTGACGGCATCCTTCAGAGCCCTTGGGTAGGCCTCCAGTATTTTGAGACGCTGCTTCATGACCCTAGAACGCTGGAGATCATTCGCAACACGTTTTTCCTAAGCCTGCTGAGCATCGTTTTTGGTTTTCCCGTACCGATTATTTTGGCCATTCTGCTTAACGAGGTTCGCAGCATGAGCTTCAAGCGGACGGTGCAGACCATTGTGTATATGCCCCACTTCCTGTCCTGGGTCATCATATCGATGATGATCATGACCTTGTTCTCCCTCGAGAACGGCATGATTAACAACGTGGTGAAAATGATCTTCGGCGAGCCGTACGCCTTCATGTATCACAATTTCTCGTGGGTCGTCGTGTTTGTCGGCTCCGGCATATGGAAGGATATGGGCTTCAATGCGATTATTTTCCTGGCCGCATTGACCACCATCGATCCGAGCTTGTACGAGGCGGCCAACATGGACGGAGCCACCAAGGCCCGTCAGATCTGGCATATCACCTTGCCCGGCATCCGCTCCACGATTATCCTGCTGCTCATTCTCTCGATGGGCAGAGTGATGGAGGTGGGCTTTGATCAGGTGTACATGCTCCAAAATCCAAACGTCAACGAGATTGCCGACGTCATCAGCACCTATATCTATCGAATTGGTCTGCAAGGAGCACAATTTAGCTTAACGACAGCCATGGGGCTGTTCGAATCGCTGGTTGCCTTTGTGCTCGTCGTCAGTGCGAACTATATCGCCCGCAGATTTAATGAGGGACTTTGGTGAAACTACGAATGGACCGGAAGGGAGGATGAACATGCGAGATTCAACCGGAGAAAAAATCTTTTATGCCGTCAACTATGCCATACTCACCTTGCTTGCCTTAAGCTGCATCATTCCGTTAATGAATGTCATCGCTCTGTCGCTCAGCGATGCCGATGCCATAATGACCGGGAAGGTGTCGCTCATTCCGGTGGGGTGGACGCTGTATTCCTTTGAGAGCTTATTTAAAGGGACGCCGATTGTCAGCGCATTTTGGAACAGTGTTGAAATTACCTTGGTCGGTACGATTCTAAGTGTATCCGTTACCATCATGGCGGCCTACCCGTTGGCGCGCAAACAATTTTATGCCCGGAACTTCTTTACCATGGCGATGGTCTTCACGATGCTCTTCAACGGCGGCCTCATCCCGACCTATCTGATCGTATCTAAACTGGGGCTTGTCAATTCATACGGCGCCTTATGGCTGCCCGGGCTTGTAAGTGCATACAATGTGCTCATCATGCGGACCTACTTCGCCAACATCCCGTACGAGTTGGAGGAAGCGGCACGGATTGACGGCTGCGGCGAAACCCGCATTCTATTTAACATCATGCTCCCCCTTTCCAAGCCGGTGCTGGCAACCATTGCGCTGTTCTGCGGAGTCGGCTTCTGGAATGCGTTCATGAGTGTGATGATCTATATCAATGACACCGCCAAATATAATCTGACTGTTCTTGTTCAGAACATGATCAAGTCGACCTCCATGGTCCAGGATTTTTCCGACCCGGATATGATCTCCAATCTAACGCCGGACGGCATCCGATCCGCTGCGGTCATCATCATGGTCGTTCCCATCCTGCTTGTATACCCATTCCTGCAAAAGTACTTTGTTAAAGGGGTGATGCTGGGATCTATAAAAGGGTAATCCGCCATTCGTTCTGACATGTTCGGGTCTTAATGAAAATGAAGAGGGGCGATTGTATGCAAAAGAAAGGCTGGATGAAACTGGGATTGACAGCGGTATTAACCGCTTCCATGCTTGCGGGCTGTTCGGATAACGGCAACAAGGCTACTGAACCTTCCAAAGCTGCCGGAGAGACGCCTAAGGCCTCCGGTGAGGCACCGGTGAAACGGGGCAAAATTACGGCAACCATCTATGAGCGCGGGAACGTGCCCAACGGGATGGGGACCATCGAAGATAATATGTGGAGCAAGTGGATGAATGAAAAGGGACCCAATGATGTGAAATATACAGCGGTTCCCCGTTGGGAATCTGCGCAGAAGTTGAATGTATTGTTCGCTTCGGGAAGCGCACCGGACCTTATCTTCGAATTCGGAACCGGCATCCGCAACTCCCTGTTCGCTCAGAAGCAGCTTATGCCTCTGGATGACCTGATCGAGAAGAACAGCACGGTGTATAAAGCATTGATGCAAAAATATCCGCAGCTGAAGAAAGCGGGTACGAAGAGCGACGGCAAGCTCTATGAGGTAGGCCGTATCAACGAGGTGTATCCTCTGTCGAGCGTGTTTATCCGGCAGGATTGGCTGGATAAGCTGGGTCTTCAGATGCCCAAAACCACGGAAGAAATGCTTGCGGTTGCGAAAGCTTTTACCGAGAAGGACCCGGACGGCAATGGCAAGAACGATACCTACGGTATTGCAGGAATTCAGTTCGGCGGCATGGGCGGACCGATCCGGTATATGTTCAACGCCAACTGGGTGAACGTAAACGATAAGAATGAGCTGCAATTCGGACTGGAGAACATGAAGCTGCAAGCCCAGTTCAAGCGGGACCTGTTTGAGGCCGGTGTCATGGACAAGGACTTCCTGACGGATAAGGATGGTTCCAAGGCTGCTCAGGATTTCCTGAACGGCAAGGTTGGGATCATGAGCTGGATGACCAACGATTACGCCGCCTTCGCTTCCAAGGAACTGGCGACCTTTATGAAGAATGTGCCCGGCGGTAAGCTCTCCATTATGCCGTTGCCGAAGTCGCCGGTTGGAAAGTTTACCGTGGTGTGGAATAACCCGGTTCAGATGACTGCGGTGGTCAATGCCAAAGCGAAGGATCCGGCCGCCATTATCCGGCAGATCGATTTCCTGGCCAAGCCCGAAACCGGCAATGTATTCCGGTACGGAATTGAAGGCACTCATTACAAGCCGGATGCGAACGGACGGCCGACGATCCTGGATAATGACAAGTACAAGAATGAAGTGAGCTGGAACAGCGATTTCGATATGATCTACAGCCGTCTGGAAAGCGGTAAATACGGCTATACCGAAACGTTCTTTAACGAAAGCGTTCCGGAACAAAAAGAAGCCCTGCGTTTGTTCAAGGCGGCGCGCGATGTATACATGGAGAAGATTCCGGTAGGAGAAGGCATTACACACTCCGAGCATATGCCGGAGCTGCCGAAGGATCTGCAGACGAAGATGGCCAACCTCACGAAGCCGATCGATGACTTGTTCATCAAGTCGATTGTCGGCGGCAAGTCTTACACGGTGGACCAGGCCTATACAGAGGCCAAAACCATGTGGGAGAAGCAAGGCGGCAAGGAAGTCGAAGCCTGGTACCTGGATTGGTGGAGCAAGGAGAAGAGCAACATCCTGGTCTGGGATGATTTCTACAAGATTTATGAATCGCAGCGTGCTGCATTTAAGTAAGTGAACGGTTAATAGCACCCTATCTACTCCAGTATTCTCGGTAAGCTCCTGATGGGAGACCGAGAATACTGGATTTTTTGTTTGCCGCGGATCGGCTAACTCACATGCCTCCCACTTTTTAAGTTAGTACAAAAATTGATTTAAGGGAGTACATTTTCTTATCTGAACCGGAAGGTATAATGAAAACCATGATCGTTCTTGAACACAGCGGAGGGATGAGGGTTATGAAAGCGTTTATAGACGGCTCCCGGGAGTACGCTGCAATAAAGAAGAAAAATAACGTTCTGCGCAACATCAAAAGAGACGGACTGTTATATTTTCTATTGCTGCTCCCTATGGCGTATATCCTGATCTTCAGGTATGCCCCAATCTACGGATTGGTGATGGCATTCCAGGATTACAACATTTTCGAAGGAATCAAGGGGAGCGACTGGGTCGGACTGGATGTATTCCGGTTTATCTTCCAACAGGACAGCTTCTACCGTGCGCTGAAGAATACGCTGGTCCTGAATGTTCTCGACTTGATTGCGGGCTTCCCGGCACCCATTTTGCTGGCGATTCTCCTTAATGAGGTGAGGCAGGCTGCATTTAAGAAAATGACTCAGACCGTGCTGTATCTGCCGCACTTTTTGTCCTGGGTCATCATCGGCGGTATGGTCTATCTGATGTTCTCCAACAGCGGCATGGTCAACCATTTCCTGACGAGCTTCGGCTTGGATAAGATCGAGTTCCTGTCGCAGAAGACCCCTTGGTTGATCACTTATATATCCGTCGGCGTATGGCAAAATATCGGATGGGGCACCATCATCTATCTGGCGGCCATTACGGGGATCAATAAGGAATTGTATGAGGCCTCCGATATAGACGGCTGCAGCAGGCTTCGCAAGATGTGGCACATTACACTGCCCGGCATTAAGCCAACCATTAATATATTGTTGATTCTCCAGATCGGCCGGATGGTTTCCATCGGGTTCGACCGTCCCTTTGTAATGGGGAATTCGCTGGTCAGCGAATACTCCGACGTAATCAGCACCTTCGTATACCGGGTGGGGATTAGCTCGGGGGATTTCTCCCAGGCGACAGCGGTAGGATTGTTCCAATCCGTGGTTGGTCTTGTCCTGCTGGTTTCTGCCAACTTTATCGCGAAGAAATTAGGGGGGGATGGGATATGGTGAGTACGGTGAGCAATTGGGGCAAGAAGAAGAAATGGAGTGCGGCGGATATTGCGATCATCGCCTTTATTGTGGCCTTATCCTTCACATGTATCGTTCCGTTCCTGTATATGATTGCGCTTTCCTTCAGCTCCAACGAGGCGATTATTTCTCAAAAGGTCGGACTGTGGCCGGTAGGCTTCTCAGCAGAAACGTACAAGACCATCCTGAGCGATGCGGATATGCTCTATGCGCTTGGATACAGTATTGTGCTAACCGTTCTCTATACCGCGTTGTGTATGTTCCTGACCATATGTGCAGCGTATCCGCTGACGAAGAAGCGGCTGATGGGAAGAAACTTTATTTTGTCGGCTCTGGTCTTCACCATGTATTTCAGCGGCGGTCTCATTCCCTCCTATATTCTGGTGAAAAACCTGGGTATGATGAATACGGTGTGGAGTTTGGTATTGCCAGGCGCCATGAGTGTGTTTAATATGATCATCCTGAAGACCTTCTTTACCAATCTTCCGGAGAGTCTGGAGGAATCGGCCGCCATCGACGGGTGCTCGGATCTGGGCATTCTCCTGAAGATTGTGCTTCCTCTCTCGCTGCCCTCGATCGCTACCTTGAGCCTCTTCTATGCGGTGGACAGATGGAACGGCTTCCAGGATGCGCTGTTTTATATTACGAACAAAAAACTATATCCGATGCAGATGAAGCTGTATCAGATCATTTCTGCCAATCAGCAGCTGGATAGCCAGCAAGGAGGAGAAGGAAGTGTCGGCTCCTTCATTGTGCCGGAGTCTCTGAAGGCCGCCAGCGTGATGTTTACGACCATCCCGATTTTGCTGATCTATCCCAAGCTGCAAAAGTATTTCGTAGACGGTGTGATGACCGGAGCGATCAAGGGCTGATGGGGTACGCAGCGGGTTGAAGGGGGGTGGTTCCCGGATTGGCGAAAGGATATCCAGATGCAAGGGATGTACAGCTTGGGTGTTATCATTACATGCAGCGTGAAAGGGTGGTTTAAGTGAATGCAGGCATGAAGAAGACAACCGCAATATTGTTTAGTACAGCGCTTCTGGCCAGTGTTGCGGCAGGGTGTGGAAGCGATGACAAGAAGAGTGGAGACACGGCATCGCCGGCGGCGTCAACCGCAGCATCGGCTGTGCCCTCCGGTCCTCCTGCAACCTTGACAGTGGAAGTGTTCGACAGGGGGATTCAGGGACAGCCGGACTTGAACAACAACGCATGGACCAAGTACGTCAATGAGAAGTTCGGCAAGGCCAATAACGCTGTTGTCAAATTCGTAGCGGTCCCCCGCTCCCAGGAAGTAGACAAGCTGAATGTGTTGATGGCTGCCAACGAAGCTCCCGATATTTCCTTCACCTATGACGGTACGACCGTAACCCGCTATGCCAAAAGCAATGGCCTCTATACGCTCGATGAATTGTTGGAGAAGCATGGCAAGCAATTGAAGACTTACCTGGGGGATAAGGTCCTGTCCTATGGGAAATATGAGGGCAAACAAGTCTCCATCCCGGCCAAGCGGACTCTGATTGCCTGGAACGGTATGTTCATCCGCAAGGATTGGCTGGATAAGCTGGGTATGCCGGTTCCGACCAACCGGGATGAATTGTATGCCACCCTGGTGGCCTTCCGCGACAAGAACCCCGGGAATGTGAACGGTGTCATTCCGTGGGCGACAGCGGCCGCCGGCATGAATTACACCTTCGGCAACCTGGTTCAATCCTTCTGGGGTCCGATGTCGGAGGAGGAATTCGTAACCACCACCAACTGGCTGAAGCCCGGTCACAAGGATGCGTTCAAATGGCTGAACAAGCTGTACAATGAAAAGCTGATCAGCCCCGACTTTGCGCTGGACAAAACCGCCAAGCAAGCGGATGCCGATGTGACCAACGGCAAGGTAGGCTTCTACGCAGCCAACTGGGATTATCCGCTGGTCCAGAAAATCCGTGAACCGCTGAAGCAGAATGCGCCGGCTGCCAACTTCGTTCCCGTAGATACCTTCAAGAACAGTGAAGGCAAATACCTGAAGGAGATGTACAATGAAAACGGAGTATTCTCCTTCATCCCCAAGAGCAGCAAGAATGCCGAGCTGGCGATCAAGTATCTGAACTGGATGGCGAACCCGGAAGTGCTGTTCTTCCTGCAGTTCGGTCAAGAAGGCGTCAACCACAAGATGGTTAACGGCATCCCGCAAGGGATTGTGCAAACCGGCGAGAATATGCAGATGAGCAATCTGAATCTGGACTATACACTGGTGGTTAATGGCGCAGAGCTGGGCGACACCGAGAAGAATGTCAGAACGTATGCAGCTGCTTTGGCAGCCGGAGATCCGAGCTATGAGAAGCTGGCTATCGATTCCTACAAGATCAATACCAAAGACGGCTACACCGGCTTCTACTATGGCGTTCCGAACGAAGCAAATATCAAATACGGCAAAACGCTAGGGGATATGAACAAGCAAATGATTGACAGGCTGCTTGTTGCCAAGCCGGCAGAGTTCGACGCCCTGTATGACAAGCTGGTCAAAGAATATATGGACGCCGGCGGCAAGGCGGTTCAGGATGAGAACGTGAAGAACTTCAGAGAAATCAAGGCCGGCAAAAAATAACCTTTTGGATACGGATAAGCCATCGATTTTTGATCCCATGGTTTATCCGTATTTGGTTTGCTATTCACGAACTGGTTTGCTATTATTCGGAGGAATCAACATCCTTAAGGAGGAACCCCATGTACAAGGTCATGATTGTGGATGATGAGACCTGGGCGATTAGAGGGATCCGCAATGCCTTTGACTGGGAGAAGTATGGTTTTGAAGTCATAGGCCAATTTACAAGCGCTTACAAAGCGTGGGATGCCATCAGAGCGGATGAACCGGATTTGGTGTTTACGGATATCCGCATGCCGGACATCTCCGGATTGGATCTGATGAAGAGAGCCAAGACGCAGGGTCTGAACACGGAATTTGTCATCGTTAGCGGATATGCGGAGTTTGAGTATGCCCAGGAAGCGCTGCGCTTCGGAGCGCTGGATTATATCCTGAAACCGCTGGATGTGGATATGACAGACCCACTGATTGCGAAGTTGGCCATGCACTTCTCCCGGAGCAGCTCCGTTCGCAATCAGCTCCTCCTGGATGCGCTGACTTCGGGGGATCAAGACGAGATCAAGCGGCTTCTGCCGTTATCGAATGGGGCGACTGAATGCTATTACCGGGTGTTCGCCATCTATTACGAGGGGGAGAACCCAAACCTCCGGGATTTGCTTCCCTTGGAGGGCAAGCCTGTTCAAGCGGTGGAAGTGGAAGCCGGCCCGGGAAAAATGCTGGTTGTAGTGATGACGGGGGATATGGCTTGCTTGGAGGGGACTTGGGATGACGCTGTTCTGCGGGAGACGGGCATCCATGCGGTGGGCATCAGCACCATCTCCAGCCAGCTGAAGCATATGAGCAAGCTCCTTAAGGAAGCGGATCTGTCCGCTTCCCAGGTTTTTCTGGAGGAAGCGGCAGGCGTCGTTCACTACGGGCCGAGGCTGCACCTGGTGAAGCCCTGTATCGAGGGGATCCACCGGTTCATCCAGGAGAATCCATATGACGGCATGGCTGTGTACATCCAGGGGCTGCAGGAATATTTCAGAGAACATCATCTGGGCATGTCCGAAGTGGTCTACTTGTGGAATCAGGCGGTGGGGATCCTGATCAATGTGGATTCGCTTGAATGGAAGGACATGGATCTGGAATTCCTGAATCATACCGAGATCAAGGAGCGGTTTGAAGACTTTGAGTCTCTGTGCAGCTTCTTGCATGACGTCCTCGCCTCCATCAGGCAGGGGAACCAGCGGACCTCCCAAGAGGGAGACATCCTGTCCTGCTTCAACCGGATGATTGCCTATATCGACCGTCACTTCGATCAGAAATTGTATTTGAAGGATTTGTCCGGCCAATTCTTCATCAATCAGGTCTATTGCTGTCAATTGTTCAAAAAAAATCTGGGCAGAACCTTCTCCGAATATGTGTCGGAGCTCAGGCTTAAGAAAGCCCGCGAGCTCTTGAAGCAAACGGAGCTGTCCATTGAAGAGATTGCCATTAAGGCCGGATATGTGGATTATTATTATTTCAATAAAGTGTTCAAGAAGCATTGCGGGATGACGCCCACCAAATTCAGAAAAAGTTAAAAGGGACGGAGCGGCGGGCCATGAAGACCAGTAGGCTGAAATTGAAGCATCAGATCTGGATGATCTTTTTTTTCTCTGTCGTGTTATTCACCGTCATGGAGCTCTATTTCTATTACAGCTTCTCCGACCTGACCCAGAAGAGGGCGGCCAACTACGGCAACCAGATCATAGAGCAAACTCGCCGTAAGGTCGATTCGGTGCTTAGTGATATCCGGGTCAGCACCAGCGTTGCGGTAAACAGCAAACTGATTCAGGAATTTACCGTAGTGGAGGATGATTACAAGAGGGCGTTTGATACCGGTCCATATGCACTGGATCTCATGGACTATATGAGATCCTTTAATTCGTATGTGAACGGAATTGTGATTAACGACATTCGGGGAAAGCAGATTTACAGTCTGGGGTCTGCAAGCGGCGATATTTTCTTCTTGAATCGTTATGAAACCTTTATCCGGACGTATAAGGACAACCCTTCGCTTCGGGATAAAGGGATGTTCACCACGATTCTAAGAGATGAGCGAACAGAAGCGGAACAATTCTTTTATATAGCGCCGATTGTGGAGACCATCGGAGGCATCCATTTCTCCCAGATTACAGGGTACTGCACCGTAATGGTCCAGATGGAAAAGCTGCAGGGGCTTGTGAAGAATACGGAACTGACGCCCAATTCCACCTTGTACATTCTGAATAACCGGGATGAGGTCATTGCGTCCACGAATGCCAATGCTCGGGGCACGCTGTTCACGGATGTTCTGTCCATGGATAAGGATATCCTGCTTAACGGCGTGAAAACAACCATCGAAGGGGAGGATATTCTAGTTCAGGTCAAGGGGCTGGAAGAGGCTGACGGGTGGCGGGTTGTAAGTATGATTCCGGTGCATGAGCTGACCGAGGACATGAACCCCATGCGGAAGGTCAGCATAACCGTGGGAATTGGAATTATCCTAAGCATGATTCTCATTGGCAGCTTTTTCATGAACAACCTGATGCGTCCGGTGATGGGACTCGTGATGGATATGAAGAAGGCGGTGGGGAGGCGGGACATGGGCTTCCGCATGAGAGTCCGGTCTACCAATGAGGTAGGCTTGCTGGCCTGCGACATCAACCGGATGATGGATGAAATGGAGGAAATGGCCCAGGACATGTTCAATACCCAGGCCCGATTGTATGAATCCGAGCTGAGCCAGAAGCAGGCGGAATTTTCGGCCCTCCAGAGCCAGATCAACCCCCACTTCCTCTATAATACGCTGAATTGCATCAGCAGCATCGGGCTGGAATATGGAAGCAAGGAGATCGCACAAATTGCATCCTGCATGTCCAAGATCTTCCGGTACAGCATCAAAAAGAATGATCTTGTGCAGATCCGGGAAGAGCTGGACTGTATTCAGGCATATATGAAGATTATCTCCATCCGGTATGAGAATAAATTCTCCATGGAGCTTGATGTGGAGGACCGGCTGTTGGAGATGAGAACCCCCAAGATGATCCTCCAGCCCATTGTGGAGAATGCCGTCTACCACGGGCTGGAGCGGATGGATCTAGGGGGGAGGCTCGAGGTTGCCGGAAGCATGGATCCGCATGGAGATGTGATCTTCCGAATCGCGGATACCGGGAGGGGAATGGAGCCGGAGGTGCTGGCCGCCCTTCAGGCGAAGCTGAGCATGGCGCAGCCGAAGCACGTGCCGGACGGCCAGCCGGCCAACAGCATCGGGCTGTCCAATATCCACAACAGGCTCCGTCTGCTGTTCGGAGAGGGGTACGGGATCACCATCGAAAGCCGGTTGTGCCAGGGGACGACCGTGACCGTGAAGATTCCGAAGCTGCTATACGACCTGGAATCCTCGGAAGAATAACAGCAGGAAATGGGTGTCCGGTCTGCCGGGCGGACCGTTACACCGTAATGGTCACCCGGATATCCTGGGGGTAGTTGCCGAAGCCTTTGCCGAAGAGGCTGACGCCTCCACAGTGAAGTGCGGTTTCCGGGCAGGAGATGCGTAAGCGCAGCTCCTGTCCTGCCCGGATATTCAACTGGCTGATCCGAATGCCGGAGAATTGGTTGCCGTCGATAAAGGTTCCATGGTCGGTGATGGACAAGGTCTTGTGCAGCCCATACTGGGTATCCACCCACCATGAAGGGGTATATACCCCGCGTCTGCTCCCGAAGTCTCCGGGGCAGGTCCAGGTGGCTACATCTATGCCATTGATGGAGAAGGTGATGTCGGACGGCCAATTTTCGTTATACCCGGGAGCCTCCGAACCAATCTCCAGAGAGAGGGCCAGGCTGGCAGCAGACTGATTGCCTACCAGATAGTTGGGAATCCGGTATTCCACATAGCCGCTTGCAAACCAGAGATGTTCGGCCTTGGTACGTTCAGGGTCATCGAAGTAGCGGGGATCATCCATCATGCCGATCCGCTTCTCCGACGAAGCCAGCCCGCAGGTCGGTGTGACTTCGTAAGCGATATATTGCCCCACAGGCAGATCCACCGTATAACGGTTCTGATCGGTCTGTTCCTCCGCGACGCTTGTCCGCAGCACAAGCGTCATCTGATCCAGCTTCAGCGTACAACGCTTCTGAGTGCCCCGTTTGCCCACCAAATTTTCCGTTGCTACAATGCCCGCTTCCTCCAGCTTCTGAATATGCTTGGTTATAATGGCCGAGGAGAGCTCAAGGGCTTCCGCCAATTCCCCGATATTGTAGGCTTTCTCATTCAATAACTCTATGATGCGGACCCGGGTTTCCGAAGAGAAACAATCCAGAATCCGCATGTTGGCTGTTATGACTTCCAGCTTCATGGGCTCACACTCCTGACTGCTTCAATTATATAACTTAAAAGTTAAGTAATCAACTTCATTGTTGACATAAAGAGGCGATATGCTTATTATATTAACTGTTGAGTGATTAAGTTAATTTTTATATTACATAAAAGAAGGGAATGTTTGCCATGACTTCATCCATCCTCCGGACCGAATATCCCCGTCCGCAATTCGTAAGATCAGATTGGCAGCATTTGAATGGAACATGGGAGTTCGAATTTGATGACGAACGGGTTGGCGATGCGGGCCAATGGAGCAGCGGCCGGCAAATCTTCAGCCGCCGGATTCAGGTTCCCTTCGCTTACCAAAGCCAATTGAGCGGTATTGGAGAAACAGGCTTCCACGATCTGGTATGGTATAAGCGCAGCTTCACCATTCCGGCGGAATGGGCGGGGCGGCGGGTGATCCTGCACTTCGGAGCTGTGGATTACCAAGCTACGGTCTGGGTGAATGGCAGGCAGGTGGCTTATCACGAAGGCGGACATACGCCATTCCAGGCGGATATAACGCTGGCTCTGCAGCCCGGGGAGAACTGTGTGGTCGTACGTGCGGAGGACTTCAGCAGGGATGTGACCCTGCCACGGGGGAAGCAGTACTGGAAGGAGGATTCGGCTTCCATCTTCTACACCCGGACAACGGGAATCTGGCAGTCCGTTTGGCTGGAGCCCGTAGCGGAGCTTCATATCCGGAAGCTGAAATTCAAGCCGGATATTGACCGCAATGAAATCCAAATCCGCACGTTCCTTAACCAAGCTCCGGTTGGCTGCAAGGCGGAGGTCCGCATCGATATCCGCTTCAAGGATGAATACCGGACGGTTACCACCTTGTCCGTTGACCATGCCGAGGAAACCCGTACCATCGGACTCCATGATTTTAACGATCATGGACTGGGCCGTTGGTGGTCCCCCGAGCGTCCGAATCTGTACGACGTGACCGTCACACTCCTGGTGAACGGCAAGGAAGCGGATCAGGCGGAAAGCTACTTCGGCATGCGTAAGATTGCGGTGGAAGGCGGCAAACTGCTGTTGAACAACCGGGTTTACTTCATGAGGCTGGTGTTGGATCAGGGGTATTTCCCGGAGGGTGTTCTGACGGCGCCCAGCGACGAGGCTTTGAAGCGGGACATTGAGCTGGCCAAACAAATGGGCTTTAACGGCGCGCGCAAGCACCAGAAGATCGAGGATCCCCGCTTCTTGTACTGGGCGGACCGGCTCGGTTATCTGGTGTGGGGCGAGATGGCCAATGCCTATGCGTATTCGGAGGAGTATGTGCGCAAGGTAACGGCGGAATGGCAGGAGGCGGTGGAGCGGGATTACAACCATCCGTCCCTGGTGGTGTGGGTTCCCCTTAACGAAAGCTGGGGAGTGCCCAACATCTTAATCGATGAGCGGCAGCAGCGGCATGCCATGGCGATGTATTACCTGACCAAGTCCCTGGATGACAGCAGACTTGCAGTATCCAACGACGGCTGGGAGCAGATGACCACGGATCTGGTCACCATCCATGACTATGAATGGAGGCGGGAGGACTTGACGGAGCGCTACAGCACCTTGGAGCGGACGTTGGGGGAGAAGCCGCACCGCAGGGAGCTGTTCGTAGGGGGAACCGCTTATGCGGGCCAACCGGTTCTGGTGACGGAGTTCGGCGGTATTGCCTATAAGAAAAGCGATTGGGAGGGCTGGGGTTATTCCGGTGCGGACAACGATGAGGACTTCCAGGCTAAGCTGGCCGATGTGATTGAGCCCCTGCTGCAATCGCCTCATGTCCAAGGCTTTTGTTATACCCAGCTGACCGATGTGGAGCAGGAGATCAACGGCTTGTTGACCTATGACCGGACCCCCAAGGTTCCGTTGGAGCATATCAGACAGATCGTTGCCGGGAAGATGAGGTAGGGATATAGATCTTGTAAGGAGGACACAATCTTTCATTGAGGATGGTGTCCTTTTTTTATGAGGAGCGCGTACACGCTCCGATACTCTTTTCTAAAACGGTTACAAAAACAATTTAAGATCGTCCATTTTTATCATGGGCCTTGGAAGGTAGAATGTGGACATTGCTAGGCAAATCCAATCAACAAGGGGATGAAAAGGTTGAAAGCGGTTTAATTCGAGCCGTAGGTCTAGGGTGTGACGCACATGATGATACGATTCCGGGGAGGATTGCAAATGGTCAAGAAAGGCTACAGGTATCTGCTGCTTGTTCTCGCGGTGCTGCTGATGCTGCCGCAATGGAGTGGAGCAGTCTCGGCGGCAGAGCCCGCGCCAGGTGCGCAGAATTCAGCGTTGATGCAAGGGGGGAAGAATGTGTCGGATTTCTACAATGTGATCATGCAGTCAGGAGCCGACCCTTGGGTATACAAGCACACGGACGGCTATTATTACAATGTATTCGTCAACGCCAGCGGTATTATGATCCGCAAAGCGAAGACCATCTCCGGCATAGATGCAGGCGAGAGAAGCTTAGCTTGGGTACCGGTGAAGGGGACCATGTACAGCTCCAACGTATGGGCGCCTGAAATGCACTATCTTAAGGATACCGACGGCACGTACAAGTGGTATATCTACTTCGCAGCGGACAACGGAACCAACGCCAACCACCGGATGTACGTGCTGGAGAACGCCAGTGCGAATCCGATGACGGGAACTTGGGAGTTCAAAGGCAAGATTACCGATGCCACCGACCGCTGGGCGATCGACGGTACCGTGCTGACGGTCAATGAGCAGCATTATTTCATCTGGTCCGGCTGGGAGGAAACGGATGGCAGCTTCCAAAATTTATATATCGCCCGGATGAGCGATCCGCGCACCATCAGCTCGGAACGAGTGCTGATCTCGACGCCGGTCCATGAGTGGGAATCGTCTCCGGGCAGGATCAACGAAGGCCCCGAGATTCTGATTAAGGGCGACACCATCAACCTGATCTATTCCGCTAACGGAAGCTGGACGGACAGCTACTGCCTCGGGCTCATCACGGCCAAGATCGGCGACGACCTGATGAATCCCGCCTCCTGGGTGAAGCACGATATGCCGATCTTCTCCAGCGCCAACGGCGTCTACGGACCGGGTCATCACAGCATCGTCACGTCTCCTGACGGTGCGGAGGACTGGATCGTCTACCATGCCGCCCGTTGGCCGGGATCCGGATGGACCCGCAAAGTCCACACGCAGAAATTCACCTGGAACGCAGACCATACGCCGAACCTTGGCGAGCCTGTCGATCCGAACAAGCCCATTGCCAAGCCCTCGGGCGAGCCGGTTCGCATACGCTGTGAGGCGGAGCAAGCGCTGCTGGTGAAGGATCCTAGCGGTGAATCTTCCCCGGCCGTCCGGCGGGAGGACACCGCTTCAGGCGGGATGAAGATTGCCAACATCAAGAACGCCGATGATTATGCGCAGTTTACCGTACACGTGCCGGAGGCCGGATTTTATATGCTGTCGGTGCGCAATGCCAACGGCTCGCCCAATGCAGCCGATGCCTCCCATATCTTGTCGGTCAACGGCAGCCCCGGCGCCAATCTGAACATCGTCTATTCCGGCTCGAACCGTTGGGGAGCCTCTACAGCAAAGGTCTATCTCAAGGAAGGCGACAATATCCTTCGCTTCTCGAAGGGGAACAACCTTGGCGAGATTGACAGCATGGATCTATTCAAGCTGGATACCTCCGAAATTATATTCGAATCACCCGGATATACGCTTGGTTTGGGAGAGACCCTCAGCCTATCGTTGTATTCGGTAACGGGCACTGTCCACACCGCTGTCGACGCAGGAGCGGTATTCACTTCTTCCGACACGAAGGTCGCCGTAATGGACGGAGGGGCTAAGGTGAAGGCTATTGGGGCGGGCACCGCCACCATCACCGCCACCTACAACGGGAAAACGACAACGGCCACCGTAACCGTTGCTGCAGAGCCTAAATCCGTCCAATCTGTAGCTATGAGCGGATTGGACAGCATTCTGGCCAGCGGGCAGAGCAGCCGGCCCTTGCAGGTAACGGCACGCTATACCAACTATGAAGTGCAGAATGTGACAACCGGTGTACAGTATAGCAGCAGCGACCCCGGGGTGGCAGGGATTGATTCGGTCACTCAATCGGTATATGCGGTGAAGCCGGGAACCGCTCTTATTACAGCTGAGTATGGCGGCAAGAAAGCGGCCCGCCAATTGAAGGTCGTTGACGCTTCCGATGCGGTTCAGGTGGTTTCGGCAGGGAGGACGCCTTCCGGTGTAACGCCCAAACGGCCCAGCGTAGTGGACGTGGTCTACCATAACGTGTCCATGAAGGCCGATGTCGTCAATTGGGAGTCGGAGGGAGTGGACTTCAACTCGCTTGGCACGGTTCAGGTGCCTGTCACCTTGAAGGTCGGTGGCCATGAGCTTCCTTCCACGATGGCCGTAGAAGTCATTCCGGGATGGGGCCTGGACGAAGTGGTGAATCAGCTCCGCAGCAAGCTGGCCAATTTCTCCTATCCCTTGGGCGATGGGTTGGGCAATTATAGTCCAGCCAAGTATGATGCCTTCGTGGCCGAGGTGAACAAGGCGGAGCAGATGGCCGTCAACGCGGACCTGACCAAGGAACAGTTTGACGAAGCACGGGATCGGCTTGCTCAAGCGGAAGCCGCTCTATTAAGTTCGCTTCGCAGTGTGCAGGACGGCGTCATCTATAACGCTTTCCGGGATTTCTCCGGCGATACGGTTGGCAAGTATCCTTATGGCTTTACGACCGAGGATCTGACCAATGGCGCTACTGCCACCGTGCAGGAAGAGAACGGGAACCCATTCCTGCGGCTGACCACAACCGCCACTTCGGGCAAGGCCAATCTGCTCCTGCCCTATGCAGGCGAGGTAAAGGCTGGGGCAGACCAGCGCATCGTTATCGAATATCGCGCCAGATTGAACAGCAGCTTCCAGTACGCCAATGGCGCCATGATGAGAAATGACAGCGGGACGAACAATTATTCCATGGTCACGGCTTTTGATTCGGGAAAAGTAGTCGTGCAGAATGGGGCGTCCAATAAGGTTAAGGTCCAGAACTATACAACCAATACATGGTACAACATCAAAATGGTGGCAAATTGGGATGCCAAAACGTACACCGTCTATATAGACGATGTTCCGGTGGCCGTTGATTACAACTTCCGCCACACAGGCGGCGACAAGCTGGTCGGCCAGCGGTTCGGCATCGACGGCTACGCCAACGCCTCCATGGACTTCGATGATTTCAAGGCCATGGTGATCGGAGGACCGAAGGCTGCCCCCGAGGGGCTTGGGCACGTGAATGAGACGGCGGTTGGGGCCAACGACGGACGACTTACCGGTGTGAACGCATGGATGGAATGGTCCTCCGACAAGGGGAGCACCTGGTTGAGTGTGGAAGGGGAGACCATCGACCCATTACCGCCGGGAACGTATTGGGTTCGATACCGCGCGACGGATACGCATCAAGCAAGTCCGCATGTGGAGCAGACCATTACGGCTTATACGCAACCTAACGACAGCACGGGAAGCGGTGGCGATACCCCAAGCGGCGGCAGCGGACCCGTTGTCCCAACCACGCCGGCTGCTGGAGCCAAGAACGGGGACGGCGGTACAACGACCAGCGTCACTGAACCGACAACCGGAATGGTGACGGAAACCACCGTCTGGCCGAACGGCGACCGCAAAGTCGTCACGAAGGAACGCAATGGAGTCCAAGTGGAGACCAGCACGACGTCCCAGGGGGAAGTAACGGCCGGCATCCATCTGCCCCAAGGCACAGCACAAGCACGGGTTACGATTCCCGCCAAGAATGTCTCGCTCTCCACTGTAGCCTATATGGTCAGGAAAGACGGCTCCCGGAGTATTATTCGGACCTCCGTTCGCACAGAGAATGGCTTGAGCATCCTGGCCAAGGGCGATATGACGGTGAAGCTGATGGACCATAAGGTCACCTTCAGCGATGTGCCTGACGATCATTGGGCCGCCGAGGCGATCGCCTTCACCGCAAGCCGCGAACTGTTCCTGGGAACGGAGCGGGGAGGCTTCGCCCCCGAAGCTACCATGAGCCGCGCCATGCTCTTCACCGTGATGGCCCGGCTGGACGGATTGGAGAACGAAGGCGGCGACCCCTGGTACAGCAAGGCGCAAGAGTGGGCAGTGGATGCGGGAATCAGCGACGGCAACGCCCCGGAGGCTGCCATCACCCGGGAGGAGCTGATCACGCTCCTGCACCGGTACGCCGGGAAGCCCGCAGCGAACGGCAGCGGCAAGAGCTTCACGGACAGCGGCGATATTTCCGCCTGGGCAAGGGAAGCCATGGGCTGGGCGGTGGAAGCGGGGATCCTGAACGGCAAGCCGGGGAATCTTCTGGAGCCCTCCCGTGTTGTCTCCCGGGCGGAAGTGTCCGCCATCCTCGCGCGTTATATCCATCTGGATACACGGAATGTGGAAAGACCAAAAAGCATATAAACCTCACCAAAAGGTTCGTTACACTCCAGGGGCTCTCAACGGTATGATCGGTAATAGGAATCTGAAGGAACCTTGGAGGGAAGAGAGACATGTCAAATCCGACCTATGACAAATTTGAGCCCTTAACGAATGCGAGACTTGTGCTGGGGTATCTGACATCCATGGTGGATGAGAAGGAGGACAACCTTCCGTATTGGCTGGTGCTGCCGCACAAGAAGCCGGCCGAAGCAGCCCACTGCCGGGTCGACGATGCGGAGCTGGTTGGCTCCTGGTATGAAGCCATCGATGCCGTCCGGAAAATGCTGAAGACGGATGAAGGCGCCGCGGTTCAGCAATCCTTTTACCACCATATCATGAAGTCTTGGGGAGAGCACGGGCTGCGCTTTCATGAGCCGTACCCCTGGACCCATACGAATCACAGCTCCTTTCACGAAATGGGCTATATTCTTCCGGCGCTGAACCGGATGCTGGAGAACCATCCCGGGGATCAGGAGGCGGAGAAGCGGGCCTCTGAGCTTGTAAGAGGGCTGCGCTCTCTCGTCATCGAAAGGAAGGTCAGAACCTTTTGGTCCGGGGATTATGAGGAGAAGGAGCCGGTATACGAATTCCCCAATGATGTGTATCTGAAGGACGGCGGATTTGATCTGTCCAGGCACACCGGGCGGGGGGAACAGGGGATCCGCAATGCCATTGTGCTTCACTCTCTGGTGCGCCGGTATGAACTTGCCGGAGACGAGGTTGCGCTTGATTTGGCGGTGGGCCTTGCCAATCATCTCTTGGGACCCTCGCGTTATTTCAATTACAAAATGGAGTTTTTCGGCCATGTTCATTCGGCCGGCTGGGTTGCCTCCGGACTGGTCCGGCTTGGCCGAGTCACCGGTACCCAGCGGTACATTGCCGCAGGGAAGGGGATCTACGACTATATCCGTTCCCTGTCCTCCTCCTTCGGATGGGTACCCGAATATGCTCAGTGGCATCCGCAGCATGAGGAGCACTGTGAGACCTGCTGCATCAAGGATATGATCGAATGCGCCAATGAATTGATTCTGGCCGGGTATGAGGAATACTGGAAGGATTTGACCCTGTTTGCTCGGAACCAGCTGGTGGAGAATCAAGTGAAGGTGTCCTCTTATGTCGTAACGGACAATACCCGGCCCGATGGGGAGGGGATTACCTACAGGGAGATTGACAAGAGAATGATCGGAGGCTTCACCGGAGGCTCCCTGGTCAATTCCATATCGTTGTCCAAGTTCCGCTCCATTGCAGGCTGCTGCGTCGGCATGGCTCCGGTGGCACTGGAAATCGTATGGAACCGGTCGGTGGAATACCGAGGTGGAACGGTTCTCGTCCAAATCCCCGTTGATAAGGAAACGGAGGAAGCCTCGGTGAGCATGAATTATCCCGAAACAGGCTCTATCGCCGTTACGCCCAAGCGGCGATGTGATGTTGCGATAAGGGTGTACGACTGGATGGGCCAGGAGCTCATCGGGAGGATCAATGGAAAGGCCTGCGCCTTCTCCAGGGAGGGTAATCTGGCGGTATTCCGCAGCGTAGCGGCCGGAGACCGGGTGGAGTTGGAGCATCCTCTAGAGACGGCAGTGGTGAAGGAAACGGTGAGGGGGGAGGAATATTCGGTATCCTGGAGAGGCTGTGATGTCGTCGATATGCTTCCCCGCGGAGAGCACTTGAGGCTGTACCAGCGGGACGGGCGCATACCGAAATATTATCCGTCCGCGGAGGACGTTCATTTCACCGGCGCCGCCAATTATGGTCCCACCCAACAGGCGCAGGGCAAAAAGTAACGGCGCAGGTGATCACGATGGCCCATCAACGGAGCGAGCAAATCGTCTATGAGAACCCCCTGCAGCCTGTCCGGGTCTTGCATGAATCCCGGAAGGAACGGGTTGCGGGACCCTGGCATTACCATCACGAGCTGGAGATGATTGCCATCGTCAGGGGAGAGTTCAGCATCTATACCAAGGACCGGGGGTTCAGACTGTCCGCCGGAGACGTTGCGATTATCGGCTCCTTCGAGCCGCATCATTCCTTCAAGGATGAGGGGGATATGGAGTATGTGGTGCTGCAGTTCGATATGTTCCGGTTTCTTGGCCAGGACATGATTCCGTACATGAAATATTTAACGGAGGCCGGGCGCTTATATAGCAGACTTAACTCCATCTTTGCGGAGCATCCCGACATCAAGCAGCAGGTTTTTTCCTATGTGAAGGATATTGCTATGGAATATGCCGCTAAGCAAAGAGGCCATGAGATCGCCATCCATAGCCTGATCTACCGAATCATACTGGCGCTTCTACGTAACGACAGCGGCTTCCTGCCGGACGCCAGCCAGGACCGGGAGCTATCGAAGCTGGTGCCTGTCCTGAACTACATCGAGAGGAATGTCAACGGCAGGGTGGAGATGAAGGAAGCGGCCAAGATCATGAATCTGGATTATTTCTACTTCGGCAAGTACTTCAAGAAGATGATGGGCCGAACGTTTCTCGAATATGTCCATTCCCAAAAAATCGCCAATGCGGAGCGGCTCTTATTAACCCGGGATATCTCCGTCCTGGAGACGGCTTCTCTGGTTGGCATGCCGAATATGGCGAACTTCTATAAGATGTTCTACAAATACAACCAATGCTCTCCGAAGGAGTTCCGGAATAAAGTGACGAAGGCTGGAACAGCTTTCATTCATCCCCTGCACCTATAGTTTGTTCAATCAACCGGATACTCCCTATCCCTTGGGAATTCTGCGGTAGTCCGTTGGGGCGTGGCCCATCAGCTTCTTGAACATCCGGGAGAAGTAATAGGGATCCTCCATGCCGATGGAAGCGGCAATCTCCTTCACGGTTAAGCCGGTCAGATCCAGCATGTTGGCGGCGTGCTGCATCTTCATCCGAAGGAAATAATCGATGGGAGCAAAGCCGGTTTCCTTGTTGAACAGATAGATCAGGTGCTGCTTCGAGATGCCGGTATAAGCGGCGAGCTCCGGAAGCCGGATGGAGGATGCGATGTGCTCTTCCATATACCGGATTGCATTCTCCAGATGATGCTCCCGCTTCCGGTCCTGATGGGTATGAAGAAGCTCGCGCCCCAAGCCGCTGATCAACCAGCGCAGTGTCTGGGATACGTAGATATGCGAGGGGATGGAATAAGGGCGGTCGGTCAGGATCGCCAAGGTCTGATCCAGGCGGGCGATGAACTCCGACACGAAGGTGCGGGGCATCCGGACGGCGTCGTGCCCCAGCCCGTAGTGGACGCATAACTCCCCGACGTGCTCTCCCTTCACATGAAACCAGTAGATACTCCATGGATCCTCCTCCGAGGCCCAATAACGGTGCGGGACGCCGGCAGGGATGACCGCCATGATGCCCGGCGATAGCTCGAGCGGATCTTCCCCAGCCTTCTCCACGATTCCTCTGCCTTCGATGCAGTAGATGAAAATGTGGGCATCGGCGCCTTCAGGCCTCTCCCGATAATGGTTTCTGGCATGGGGGAATACGCCGATGTCGCTGACGAACAGCTGCCGGGTCAACTCGGTCCTTGCCAGCTCCTTCTGCACGTATTCCGGGAGTACCATTAGCCGCTGCTCCCGAAATCCCTCCCTCTTGTGAGTCATCATCCCCGTTGGCCCACCCCTTCCGTATAAATACGAATATTATCCATCATTCTCCGCATATCGTCAATTGGATTCGGCCTCTGACGCGAGTACACTGAAGGTATTCCAGACAGGGGAGTGAGCTCTTGTGAGCGAGAAGAATGAAGAGAGGCCGGCCTCCGTTCGGGTATGGGAGGAGAAGCGATCCATCCCCACCTACGGTATCGGACAGCCGGACAAGAATCCGATGTTTCTCGAGAAGCGGGTGTATCAAGGCAGCTCCGGGCGAGTTTATCCCCATCCGGTGATCGATAAGATCCACGATGAGAAGAAGCCCGTGGATTATCAGATGGTGATTCTCGAGAATGAGTACGTCCGGATCGAGATCATGCCGGAGCTGGGCGGCCGGATCTATCGGGCGCTGGATAGGACGAACGGCTATGACTTCGTCTATTACAACCGGGTGATCAAGCCGGCGCTGGTCGGGCTTGCGGGGCCTTGGATCTCGGGAGGCATCGAGTTCAATTGGCCGCAGCATCACCGGCCCAACACTTTCGGCCCCGTGGAATGGTCCTATGAGGGGAATGCAGACGGCTCCGCCACCGTATGGGTCAGCGAGATCGACCGGATGTACGGAACCAAGGTAACGGCAGGTTTCACCCTCTATCCCGGCAAAGCCTACCTGGAGATCAACGCCCAGCTCTACAACCGGACCTCGGAGCCGCAGACGTTCCTCTGGTGGGCCAATCCGGCGGTTGCCGTGAACGACCATACGCAATCCGTATTCCCCCCTGACGTGGCGGCGGTGTTCGACCATGGCAAGCGGGACGTGTCCCGGTTCCCGATTGCGACGGGGACGTATTACAAGATGGATTACTCCGACGGCGTGGACATCTCCCGCTACAAGAATATCCCCGTGCCGACCTCTTATATGGCTTACAAGTCGGACTATAATTTCGTAGGCGGGTACGACCATGGAGTCCAAGCCGGCCTGCTTCATGTGGCCAACCACCATGTCTCTCCGGGCAAGAAGCAGTGGACCTGGGGCAACGGCGAATTCGGCCAAGCCTGGGACCGCCAGCTGACAGACGAGGACGGCCCATATATTGAATTAATGACCGGGGTGTACACGGACAACCAGCCGGATTTTTCCTGGCTGCAGCCCTATGAGGAGAAGTCCTTCAAGCAATACTTCATGCCGTACAAAAATATCGGGGTCGTCAAAAATGCCTCCATCGACGCTGCGGTGAATCTGGAGGTGGAGGAGGCGACCCGCCAGGCGACGGTCCAGGTCTATGCGACCGGGGTATACGAGCAGGCGGAGGTCGAGCTCAAGGGAGCGAAGCGGACCTATCTCCGGGAGACGGTAACTCTCTCTCCGGCGGAGACGTTCCGATCCGTCGTGTCTCTGGATGAAGCGGACCGGCCGCATGACCTGAAGGTCACCGTTCGGGATTCGTCCGGAAGAATCCTGATCGCCTACCGGCCGGAGCAGCCGCGCCTCGAAGAGGTGCCCGAGGCGGCCAAGCCGCTCCCCCGGCCGGAGGAGCTGAGAACGAACGAGCAGCTGTATCTGGCGGGACTTCACCTGGAGCAATACCGTCATGCCACCTTCGAGCCGGAGGATTATTATCTGGAGGGTCTGAAGCGGGATCCCGGAGACATCCGGATCAACACTGCTTATGGGGCGTTACTTCTGAGAAGAGGGCAATTCGTGCAGGCGGAGTCCCATTTCCGGGCTGCCGTGAAGTCTGTGACCTGGCGGAACACCAATCCGTACGACAGCGAGGCCTTTTACCGGCTGGGCATGGCACTGCTGCACCAAGGCCGTCTTCAAGAGGCGTTCGCAGCCTTGTACAAATCCACCTGGTCTGCCGCTTGGCAGGATGCGGGGTACTTTGCCCTGGCCCGGATTGCTTGCCGGCAGGGAAATCTCGAGGAGGCGCTGGAGCTGGCGGACCGTTCTCTCATCCGCAACACACGGCATTACAAGGCCCGGCATCTGCGTGCGGCGCTGCTTCGCAAGCTGGGACGGCCGGAGGCTGCCCTAGCCTATGCGGCCGAAACGCTGGCGCTGGATCCGTGTGACTTCGGTTCGGCGAATGAGCGGGCATTGGCCTTGGCCGAAGCCGGCCGGACGAGGGAGTCGGAAGAAGCGTTAGTCGGCTTGATGAGGCTCATGCGGAATGAGGCCCATACCCACTTGAATCTGGCAGCCGATTATGCCGAAGCCGGATTGCTCGGAGAGGCGGTCTGCGTGCTGCGAAGGATCGTGCCTGGCCCTTCGGCGCAGGTGTACCCGATGCTCCATTACACACTCTCCTGCTTGTACGAGTCTGCCGGCCAGCCCGAGGAAGCGGCGGCTTATCGGGAAGGAGGGCGGCAGGCGCTTCCCGACTACTGCTTCCCGAACAGCCTGTTTGAGCTCCAGGTGCTGGAACGCGTTCTTCAGGCGAATCCCGCCGACGACCGAGCCCATTACTATCTGGGTAATCTGCTGTATGATAAGAAGCGGGCGGAGGATGCGATTCGTCATTGGGAAACGTCCGCCAAGCTCCAGGATCGCTTCCCGACCGTACACCGCAATTTGGCACTGGCTTACTATAACAAACGCTCCAACCCGGAAGCAGCGCGTGAAGCCTTGGAAAAGGCCTTTGGTGCCGATCCCGCCGATGCCCGTATCTTTTACGAGCTGGATCAATTGTACAAAAAACAGGGGATTCCGGCTGAGAAGCGGATCGATGCCCTTACGTCCCATATGGAGCTGGTTGAGCTCCGGGATGATCTGTACCTGGAATACGTGACGCTCTTGAACACCCTGAACCGGCACGAGGAAGCCGCCGCAGCCCTGGAGAAGAGATGCTTCCACCCGTGGGAAGGCGGAGAGGGCAAGGTAACGGGACAGTATGTCCTGGCCCATGTGGAGCTGGCCAAGCGGAGGCTCTCGTCGAAGGAATACCGGGAAGCCGTCGCGTACCTGCAGAAGGCATTGATTTATCCGGTGAATCTGGGTGAAGGCAAGCTGGCCGGCGCGCAGGAAAACCATATTTACTACTACATGGGATGCGCCCGCGAGGGACTCGGGGAAGCTGCCGAAGCACAAGCCTGCTTCGCCCTTGCCTCCCAAGGATTGGAGGAGCCGGCCGGGGCCATGTACTATAATGATCAGCCGCCGGATATGATGTTCTACCAAGGACTGGCATGGCGGAAGCTGGGCAACGAGAAGGAGATGAAGCGGCGCTTCAACAAGCTGGTCGACTATGCCGAGAAGCATATGTTCGACGAGGTGGCCTTCGATTATTTCGCCGTGTCGCTTCCCGATTTCCTCGTGTTCGAGGATGACTTGAGCAAGCGGAATCAGATACACTGCCGCTATATGCGGGGGCTGGGGCTGGCCGGCTTGGGACGCGGGGCCGAGGCGCTCCGGGAGTTCGAGGAGGTGCTGGCGCTTGCGCCCAGCCACCAAGGAGCAAGAATCCACAT
This sequence comes from Oryzibacillus soli, assembly GCF_051594765.1. Classification (NCBI taxonomy): domain Bacteria; kingdom Bacillati; phylum Bacillota; class Bacilli; order Caryophanales; family Paenibacillaceae; genus Oryzibacillus; species Oryzibacillus soli. Next base: position 164,470 of record NZ_JBPPGJ010000001.1, on the reverse strand, counting down.
TGAATGGTGCTAACCATAGGGGGTTACGGAGTATGGCCGGCTATCGGATCGATGCACGGGAGGACCACAAAAGAATCGTAGCCATGCCTGGCTACATGGAAGGCCGGAATCCAACGGGCGAGCATTTCGGCTTTACGAATTATTACATGGAGAAGAACGGCCGGCCGTTCTTCGGGATCTGCGGGGAGTTTCACTACTGCCGCTGCCCGGAGGACCGTTGGGAAGACGAGCTGATCAAGATGAAGATGGGCGGCATCAACATCGTGTGCACCTATATCTTCTGGAATGTGCACGAGGAGGTTCAAGGCGTGTTCGACTGGAGCGGCCGCCGCAACCTGCGCGGCTTCATCGAGCTCTGCGGCCGGCACGGCTTGTACGTCATCATCCGCATCGGCCCCTTCGATCACGGAGAGATCCGCAACGGCGGGCTGCCGGATTGGCTGTTCGGCCGCCCGTTCGAAATCCGGTCCAACGATGAGGAGTACTTGGCCTATGTGCGGGTGCTCTATAAAGAGATCGGTGCCCAGGTGCAGGGACTGCTCTTCGGGCAGGGCGGTCCCGTCATTGGGACGCAGATCGAGAACGAGCACGGACACTCCGCCGCCCAGTGGGCGCTTACGACGGGCATCAGCAACCAGTGGGTGAACACGGGGCTCGAAGGCGAGGACCATATGCGCAAGCTGAAGCAGCTGGCGATCCAGGCCGGCATCGAGACGCCGCTCTACACCTGCACCGCCTGGGGCGGCGCCAATGCCCCGATCGACGAGATGCTGCCGCTATGGGGGGGCTATTCCCACTGGCCCTGGATCTACTATGAGCATGACCGGCCAGGCGAGAAGGGCGAGCATCCGGCGACTCCGGAATACATCTTCCGGGACAAGCACAATAACGCCATACCTTCCTCCTATAATTTCGAGCCGAGGTATTGGCCCGAGGATGTCCCGTATGCCTGCTGCGAGATGGGCGGCGGCATGACGCCCTTCTACAAGTACCGGTTCGACTTCCCGTACGTCAGCGTACCGGCCATGACCGGCATCAAGGTGGCGGAGGGCTGCAATCTGATCGGCTATTATATGTACCGAGGGGGCTCCAACCCCACCGGCCGCCGGGACTTATACCTGAACGATCTGGCCACGCCCAAGATCTCCTACGACTTCAACGCCTGCATCGGGGAGTTCGGGCAGATGAGGGAATCGTACCACCGGACCCGGCTGCAGCATCTGTTCTTCCGCACGTTCGAGGACTGGTTCTGCAAGACCATGACGATCCTGCCGGGAGACACCGCACAGATGGATCCGTACGATACGGATACGCTGCGCTACGCCGTCCGGGCCGCGGAGGGCTCGGGCCTCCTGTTCCTGAACAACTATCAGGACCATGCCGAGACCCGCGATCTCTCCGTTGCGGAAGGGGTCACGGTTGAGACTCGGAAGGCAGATATCCGGTTCCCGGCCGAAGGACCATTGCTGCTGGCCCATGACAGCTTCGCCATGCTGCCGTACCGGCTCGAGCTGGACGGAATCCTCCTGGAGCATGCGATGGCGCAGCCCGTCACCCGGCTGGAGCTTCAGGGAACGGCGTATTATTTCTTCGTGTCGCCGAAGGGAATGCCGCCGGAGTACGGCTTCGTCTCCGCCACTGTATCCCGTCTGGAGGCCGGCGAGGCGCTGGTGTCCGAGCGGGACGGCGTGACCCTCGTGCGTCCCCGAGAGGGAGGAGCCTCTCCGATCCGTATGACAACGGCTTCCGGCCGGCAGGTGCAGGTGGTCACGCTCACCGACGCGGAGGGCCTGAGCTTCTGGAAGGCCCAGGTCTGGGGGGAGGAGCGGGTGCTTCTGACGGATGCCGGCTTGCTTGTTACGGAGGATCAAGTGAAGCTGGAGGTGACCGACGCGGAGGAAGTGACGCTTCGTGTGTTCCCGGATCTGGAGGGACTCGGCACCGTGGCGGGCGGCGAATTACTCGAACGGTACGGCGACGGACTGTTCACGGCTTACCGATTCCGGCTGCCCAGCAAGGAAGTCCGCTTCGGAATCAAGCCGGTGAAGCAGGATAAGGCCGTTCTGACCTTCGAGCCGGATGCCTTCGACGGCAGGAAGGAAGTGCTGCTGCGTGTCGATTATCGGGGGGACATCGGGTATGCTTTTATCGATGGAGACCTCATCAACGACAACTTCAGCAACGGAAACACCTGGGAGATCGGGCTAAGCGCACACCGGGAACGGCTTGTCCGCCAAGGCATGTATCTCTACATCTCCCCAATCCGCAAAGGCAGCACGGTCAACAGTCAATCCACCATGGCCGGCTGGAGTGAGCATGCCGAAGAACAGATCGCACAATTGCAGCATATCCGTGCCGCGGCGGTGGTTGAGCTTGTGCTGCATCGAGGCTGACTGTAACCCATTCCATTACTGAGGTGACTTATAGATGAAGAAACTCACTATGCTTCCGACGCATCTCCCACGCAAGCTGACGATTTCCTTATGGGATTTCTCCTGGTACACGATGACTCAACCCGGTGAGCCCTATCATGACCTGACTGCTAGGTTCGACGAGCTGGTGGAGCGGGGATACAATACGATTCGGATCTGCGCCATGCCTTATTTCCTGTTCGGCCCGAACGGGAAACGGGAGGGGCGGCTGCACTTCGGAAATCTGGGCGAGGTCGGCAAGCGGACCCGCTGGTACAACTGCGCCGGCGGCGCGGAGCTGGACGGACACGCTCATATCCTGGAGCTGTTCCGGCAGGCGAAGGAGCATGACTGCTATGTGATTCTCTCCTCCTGGGAATACCAGCAGAGCCCCAGCTTCCTGGCCACCCCGGAGCTGGCCGATGAGCTGGCGGCCATTCCGCCCGCTGACCGCTTCATGGCCTTGGCCCGTTCTATGGACCGGCTCATCACCTTCCTGAAGGAGGAAGGCTACGGAGACCGGATTGCTCTGGCGGAGCTGCATAATGAATTGGAATTCGGCGGCTTGACGCAGGTCGGGCTGGATCAGGGCATCTCCTTCGAAGACAAGACGACGCTCCTGGCCTGTATGCGGCCTTACATCGAAGAGGCGCTGGGATACCTGCGGAGCCGTCATGCCGATACGCTGATCTCCATCAGCCATGTGCTTATCCACGATTATCCCAAGCAGCTGGTCGCCGCCAATACCCAGGTCGGGCAGTTCCACCTGTATCTGAATGGGGTGCTCCAGGAGCTGATGGATGAGACGGGCATCTGGGATGAGACCGTGCCGTTCCCCAATGCTCGGGTCCAAGCCCTGCTTCGGGAGGAGGCCCCGCCCTTCGAATCCTATCAACTCCCAGCGGGAGAGGAGTGGAGGCTGAAGGGCAACCCGATCGGGCTGAGACTCTTCTATCTCCACGATTGGACCGATCCGGACAAGTGGGACTACTTCCTGTATGACCGGTACGGCGCCCACAAGCTCGCCATGCTGCAGAAGACGGACCAGCGGTTCGCAGATGTGGCTTGGTGGGCGCAGCAGGCCCAAGTGCCCGTTGTCGTCGGGGAAGGCTACGTGGGATATACCCCGCTGCAAGCCGGCTTCGAGGAAGGGCCGGTCGGCAAATTCGTGGCGGAATACGCCATCCGCAAAGGAATGGAGCTGGGCTTCTGGGGAATGGTCCTGTGCTCCAATTGCGCACCGCATCATCCGTTCTGGAAGGACGTGGAGTGGCAGCTGCGGATGAATACACTGATTCAGCGTTCATAACGAAATTAGCGAAGCCATGGGATCCCGGATTCCCGTGGCTTTTTTTGTGCTTCCGGTACGCTGATCCGCCAGGGAACGGCCGGCTCCCGAGTTTTTGGACCGATTGCCTATTCCATTGGCTGAATTGCCGATCACCGGGCAAGGGGGTTCAATCCCATTGGATGTACTGAAGATATACAGGGTCCGTGTACCGGCTTATAGTTAAATCCGTAATGGAATTACACATGAAAGGCAGAACACGTACATGGAAACCTACAACGAACATGACAGCAAAGCCTTCTACGAGCAGATGCTGCTATCCATGGTGGAGCCGTTAATGAACCGGTTCAGTCCCGGCAAGGCCAGACTGGAGCTGGGGGCGGAAACAGCGGGCTATGGGAACCGGGTGGCCGGAATGGAGGCTTTTTCCCGTCTGCTGTGGGGGATGGTCCCCTACTGGGCCGGGGGAGGCAAGGATGAGAGATTGCTCCCGGTTTTTCTCGAGGGCATCGCGAACGGGACAGACCCTTCATCTCCCGAATATTGGGGTGACCTGCATCACAAGGACCAGCGGATGGTGGAGATGGCGGCCATCGCTTATGGCCTCCTGATGATTCCGGACAAGCTGTGGGAGCCCTTGGAGGAGCGCGTCCGCCACAACCTGTCGGAATGGCTGGGTCAGATTAACCGCTATACGCTGGCGGAGAATAACTGGCAATACTTCAACGTCTTGACCAATCTTGCTTTGAAGAGTATAGGAAGACCTTACAGCACCGAGCGGATGGAAGAGGCCATGGCCAAGTATGAGTCGTATTATCTGGGTAACGGCTGGTACTCCGATGGATTGCGGCCGCAGAAGGATTATTACATCTCCTTCGCCATTCATTATTACTGCCTTCTGTATGCCAAATGGATGAAGAAGGACGATCCGGCCAGGTCTGAGCGCTTCCAAGCGAGAGCCAAAACGTTCGCCCAGACGTTTCTTTACTGGTTCGACGAGGAGGGCAAAGCCCTGCCCTACGGAAGGTCGATGGCCTATCGCTTCGCCCAAGCGGCCTTCTGGAGCGTATACGCCATGACAGGACTGGACGGCTTCTCCCCCGGCGTGCTGAAGGGGATCATCGGGCGGCATCTCCGGTATTGGGCCAGGCAGCCCATGTACGACAACGGCGGTGTGCTGACCATCGGATATACCTACCCGAATCTGAATATGTCGGAAGGATATAATGCGGCAGGCTCGCCCTATTGGGCTTTCAAGACCTTCGCCTTCCTGGCCCTGCCGGACGGGCATGAATTCTGGCGCGCGAGGAGCGAACCGCTTCCGGAGCTGGACCAACAGAAGGTGATCCCGGAGTGCAACATGCTGATCACCCGGCGGGGCTCCGATGTGACGGCTCTTACGGCCGGACAGTATCCCGTCCTGCAGCTTACCCATGCAGCGGAGAAGTACGCCAAATTCGCCTATTCGTCCCGGTTCGGGTTCAGCTGTCCGCGGTCTTACTGGCATCTGCATGAGGCAGGGACGGACAGCATGCTGGCATTTTACGTGAACCGCATGGTTTATGTTCGGAGAGAGTGCCTCGACTATTCCGTCTCGGAGACCGGAGTGTATGCCAGATGGAGTCCGGTAGAGGGGATTGATGTAGAGACGTGGCTGATTCCGACGGACAAGGGGCATATCCGCCGCCATACGGTCACCAGTCAGGTGGAATGTACGGCCTATGACTGCGGCTTTTCGTATCCGGACCGGCAGGAGGAAACCCGAAGCCACTGCAGCGAAGGAACGGCTGAAGTGACGGATGCTAATGGATGCAGCCGTGTCCGGTCTGAGACGGGAAGAGGCATGGTCATTACGAGCGCGCCCAACACCAACCTGATCTTCCCCACAACCCGGATCCCCGCGGTGGAATACCAGATTCCGGTTGGAAGGACCACGATGGAGACCCGGGTAGATACGGAGTTCAGAGAGATCACAATACGGATAGGAGCCGGGAATGGGTATGAGATATGCGGTGAGTGAAGAGGACCGCCAGTGGGCGGAACAGGTGTGGGGGAAGCTGGAAGTCAAGCTGAAGGCGGAATGCGGCCGCATCGGCTCCTCCATCCCGTACATTCCGGTGAACGGAGTGTATTCGGACATGGGGGAGAAGTCTCTGGTCTGGTGGACCAACGGCTTCTGGAGCGGCATGCTGTGGCAGATGTACCATGCCACGCAGGAGAAGCTCTACAAGGAAACGGCGGAGCAAGTGGAAATCCGGCTGGATCAAGGGCTTGCCGATTATATGGGGCTGGATCATGATGTGGGCTTCTTGTGGCTTCATACGGCCGTGGCGAACTACCGGCTGACCGGCAATCCGCGCTCCAGAATCCGCGGGCTGCATGCAGCGGGAATCCTGGCCGGCCGGTACCAGCCGGCAGGAGGTTATATCCGGGCCTGGAACGAAGGTCAGGAAGGCATCGCCATCATAGACTGCCTGATGAATCTTCCGCTGCTGTACTGGGCGGCTGCGGAGAGGAAGGATGCGGGCCTGAAGCAGATCGCGGTCAGCCATGCCCAGATGGCACTGCGGCATATCCTAAGGCCGGACGGCTCCTGCAATCATCTGGTCGTATTCGACCCGGAAACCGGAGAGTACCTGAATAACCCGGGAGGCCAGGGATACGAGAGCGGTTCCTCCTGGACCCGAGGGCAATCGTGGGCCATCTATGGAATGGCGTTGTCCTACCGGTATACGGGGGACCGGGAATACCTGGACGCGGCCAAGAGAGTGGCCCATTATTTCATCGCCAATGCGGCGCTGAACGATTATGAAGTGGTCATCGATTTCCGCGCGCCGGAGCAGCCTGTCTATTATGATACGACCGCCGCCGTATGTGCGGCCTGCGGGCTGCTGGAGCTGGCGGAGGCGGTGGGCGATTACGAGAAGCCGCTGTATGTCAAGGCGGCGGTCCGATTGCTTCGGAAGATCGGCGAGAAGTTCTGTGAATGGGATCCAGAGCAGGACTCCATCGTGTCCCACGGCTCCGGAAGGTATCACCGGGAATCGGACCGCGAGGTGCCGATCATCTATGGCGATTACTTCTTCCTGGAGGGCATTCTGCGTCTGTTGGATAAACACTTGATGATCTGGTGACGGAAGGTTGCAAGTGTTCTATGGAACGGATCGCCTGTGAAATAACGCTCTGCGAGCCGTGTTGGCTGACACGGCTTGCAGCTGTTGTCCGGCAAAATAATGCGAAAGGAGCAAAATAGTATAAACACCAAAACCGGACGGTCAAAAATGTCTCATTGCCGGAAAAGACGGGGAGGCGTATGGTAAACCTGCAAGAGAGAGGAGCAGCTGCTTCTCGATCATGATTTCTTATGGCAGGAGGCTTTCACAATGAGTGTGCAAATGGAAAAATTAGACCGGGGGCTGGCGGCAGTCTGTACCTCCGAAGGAATATTCGTCAGCTGGAGACTGCTGGGGCAGGAGGTCAGCGGTTCTACGGAGCGGGGACTGACGGCTGCGGATTTCCGCTTGTACCGGAACGGCCAGCACATAGCGGACATCACCGACAGCACCAACTATCTGGACCGGGACGGCGGCAAGGAGTCCGCTTATTCCGTAGCAGCGGTTATCAACGGTCAAGAGGGGGGGAGATGTACGGAGGTCCGCCCCTGGGAAACACCCTATCTGGAGATTCCGCTGCAGAAGCCTGCGGACGGCGTGACGCCCGCCGGACAGAGCTATACCTACAGCGCCAACGATATGAGTGTGGGCGACGTGGACGGGGACGGGGAGTACGAATACCTGGTCAAGTGGGATCCGTCCAACTCCAAGGATGTATCCCACGTCGGCTACACCGGCAACGTCTACATGGATTGCTACAAGCAGAACGGCACCCTGCTGTACCGGATCGATCTGGGCGTGAACATCCGTGCAGGCGCCCACTATACCCAGTTCCTGGTCTATGACTTTGACGGAGACGGCAAGGCGGAGCTGATGTTCAAGACGGCTCCTGGCACCCGCACCATCCGGTACAAGGACGGCAAGCCCGTATCGGAGGCTTATATCACCCTCCTGCCGGAGGATGTGAAGGATGGGGTCAGCCACGAGGATGACTACCGCATGAGCCGCGACGATTATTACGAGCATGTGGTCGGAATGTTCTTAAGCTGGCACAGGCATGAGGAAGTGGAAGCCGGCCGCTGGCCAGCAACCTTGGAGGAATGCTTCGGCATCGAGCCGCAGTATCCGTATCCCTTGTCCCGCGAGAATGCGGAGCGCCTGGCGGATTACTTCCTCGACGTGTATGCGCCGAACAAGAGCGAGCGGAACAAGCTGCGCGATTTCGAAGGCTTCATCCTGACGGGACCGGAATACTTAAGCGTATTCCGCGGGGAGACGGGGGAAGAGCTTACCACCATCCGCTACAAGCCGGGACGCCACGACGACGGTCTGATGTGGGGAGACTATTCCTGGAAGAGGATCGAGCCGGGAAACCGGGTGGACCGCTTCCTGGCCGGTGTGGCTTATCTGGACGGACGGAAGCCGTATGCGATCTTCGCGCGCGGCTACTATACCCGTGCGACGGTAGCCGCCTACAGCTGGGACGGGCAGAGCCTGAAGGAAGTCTGGTATACCGACAGCGGCTGGGTGAACATGAACAATCCGTTCGCGGACACGCTGCATGAGCAGGATGGCCGCAACCCGGGAACGGGCTCGCTTGCCTCGCAGGGAGCCCACGCCCTCTCCACCGCCGATGTGGATGGGGACGGCTGCCAGGAGATCATCTACGGCTCGGCCACCATCGACCACGACGGCAGCATCCTGTACAGCTCCGGCGGCATTCTCCCCGAAGGCAGCGCCGCTCCCGGCCGCTACGCCAAGCTGGGACATGGGGACGCCCTGCACGTGGCGGCGGTGGATCCCGAACGCGGCGGCTTGCAGATCTATATGGTTCATGAGGCGGGGATTCATGGCCCTTACGGGTATACGCTCCGGGATGCAGCCACAGGGGAAGTGCTGTTCGGCGATTTCGCCAGGGATGATGTGGGCCGTGGGATGATCGGCAAGGTGGAGCCCCAGGTGCCCGGTCTTCAAGCCTGGTGCAGCGAAAGCCATCTGGCCGATGAGCCGTCCCGGGGACTCCGGTCGGCCAAGGGGGAGATGCTGAGCCCGGAGGCCCCCGGCACCAACATGAGCATCAAGTGGGGGGCCGACATGACGACCCAGATCATCAGCGGCACCTTCGACCAGCCGGTGGTGATCGAGGACTGGAAGCGGGGCAAGCTGCTGACCGCCGACGGCACCCGTTCGAACAACGGAACCAAGGGGAACCCCTGTCTGGTAGCCGATCTCTTCGGAGACTGGCGGGAGGAGCTGGTGGTCCGTACGGCAGACAGCACGGCCATTCGAATCTACATGAGCACGGAGGTCACGGACCGCAAGCTGTACACGCTGATGCATGATCCGCAGTACCGAGCCGGCGTGGCCTGGCAGAACGTCGTCTACAACCAGCCCTGCTACACCAGCTTCTACTTCGGCACGGATATGAAATGGGAGAAGGTTCCGGTACCGGACCTCGTGTGATGTTTTCTATTGTTCTCCTGATCTTCAGGTAGTAAGATCGTTATATGCATCCATACGGTTGGCTATCGCGGCTTACGCGGTAGCCAATGGTTGTTTATGGATAGTTCCACATACGACGTGGTAAAATGGTGGGAGTGAAACATGACGAATAATCCGAAATCCGGTCGGATGAAGGAAGTGGATTTGATTCTATTCATGGGTCAGTCCAACATGGCGGGCCGGGGAACGGCGGAAGAAGCACCCGAGGTACCAACCGGAGCGGCCTACGAATTCAGAGCCATAACTGACCCGACCCGACTCTACCCGCTCACGGAGCCCTTCGGCGTCCGGGAGAACAATGCGGACAGTGGCGTATCGGAGTCGCTCAAGACGGGCTCGATGGTCTCTGCCTTTGTCTCAACATACAATAAGCATACCGGCAGAACCATTGTAGGCGTCTCCTGCTCCAAGGGGGGCACCTCCATTAGCCAATGGCAGCCGGGCGGAGCATTCCTGAAGGACGCCGTCGCCCGTTATCATTCCGCGGCAGAGTGGCTGAGCGGCAACGGATATGCCATCGCCAACCGCTTCATGGTCTGGTGCCAAGGGGAAACCGACGGCGATCACGGCATGCCGCCGGTGGAATATACGGCCAAGCTGACGGCCATGATCGAAGCCATGATCGAATCGGGGATGGAGATGTGCTACCTCGTCCGAATCGGGCGTCATCGTGACAATGCTTCCTTGTATGATCCCATCATGGCGGCCCAGACGGAGCTGTGCCGAACCTTCCGGCATGCAGTTCTCGTCTCGACCAAGTTCGAGAGCATGGCGGCGGACGGGCTCATGAAGGATCCGTTCCATTATAACCAGATGGGCTATAACTTGGTCGGCGAGGACGCCGGCAGGAACACGGCCTACCATATTATGACGGGCAAAGAGCCGGAGCTGTATGACACCCGAACCCAATCGATGTACGTTTCATGCAAGTAGCTGCCGGACAGGAGGAAACGAATGGAGAAGCACCGAAGAACATGGTTCCATAGCCGGAGCGTTCTGTTGTCATGGACCCTATCCTATTTATCCGTTCTGCTCCTTCCGGTCATCCTTAGCGGCTTCGTCTACGTGCAGTCGAGCCGAATGCTGACCGACGAGATTCATCTGGCGAACAACTCCCTGCTCAAGCAGCTGAGAGAGCAGATGGACAAGCAGATCATGGCCATTGACCGGCTGAACTTCGAGCTGAATTGGAATCCGAAGGTCCGGGAATTGATCGCTCAGCATAAGTACAAGAACTATCCCAAGGATTTCTTGTACGATCTTCATGAGGCGACCAAGGATCTGATCGTCTACCGGTCCGCCTATTCCGAGATCGATCTGTTCTACATCTATCTGGCCCAACCGGACCTCCTGATGCTGCCGGACTTATACCGCGATTCGAAATTCGCCTACTCCGAACATCACCAGTCTCCGGACATGAGCTATGAGGAATGGCTGGATATCCTCCGCAGGAACAAGTTCAAGGGCTTCGTCCCGATGATGAGAAACAATGCGAACGGCGTCTCCACTGCCTCGCTCGCTTATGTCAGCACCTATGACTATGAAGACGGGAAGCCTTCCGGCGCCAATGTGATTCTGATCGACCAGTCTCGGATCCTGTCCGCCATCCAAAACATTGAAGCGTTCAGCAAGGGACATGTTCTCATTGCCGACGCCAACAACCAGGTCCTGGTCTCCAGCGGCGATACGCCTCTTCCGGAGGGAATGCCGATCGGACAGCCGGAGGATGGCAGCGGCATGTTCATCTGGAAGTCCGGGGGACAGCGGTTCGAGGTCTTCACCGTTCCATCCAACGTGTCCAAGCTCCGGTATATCTCCATGATCCCGAGTGAAATTTATTGGAAGAAGGCGGAGTGGGTACGCAAGCTGACCTACTTGAGCTTCACGGCCAGCTTGCTGGGCGGCGGCGTCTTGACCTACTTCTTCCTGCGACGGAATTACAATCCGATCCAGCGTCTGGTGCGCGTCTTTCATCACAAGGCTCCGACCCGGGAGAAGGGGGCCAACGAGTTTCTTTATATCCAGCAGGCCGTGGACAGCACACTCAGTGAAATGGACCAGATGCTGCTGGAGATGAAGAGGCAGCGGTTTACGATGCGGTCCCATTTCGTTGCCAAATTGCTGAAGGGCAAGCTGGACAACGGTCTTCCGCTGGCGGAATCCTTAACCGCATTCGATATGAAGCTGCTGTCGGAGGATATTGCGGTTCTTCTCTTTTACACGGAGGATCACGACGTATTCCTGGAACGGGTTCAAGGCAAGGGGACGGGCGAGAAGCTGGAGTTCCTGCATTTTATCGTGACGAATGTGGTGGAGGAATTGGTGAACGTGAAGCACCGCGGGTATATGACCGAAACGGACAACACCCTGGCTTGCCTCGTCAGCCTGTCCGATACCGATCCCGAGAACAATGCTACGGCAGACCTCTTGAAGGTTGCCCGATCGGCCCAGGAATTCCTCTCGGAGAAGTACAGCATCTATATCACGGTATCGATCAGCCGCGTACATCGGGGATTGGATCAAGCCCACCTGGCTTACCAGGAGGCTATGGATGCGATGGAATACAAGCTGGTCATGGGGAAGCAGGAAATATTGCCCTATGAGGAAGTCGAACGCTACAACAGCCGCGCGGAATCCGACTCGGGCTATTATTACCCCCTGCAGGTCGAGCAGCAGCTGATCAATTACGTCAAGGTGGGAGACTATCCGACGGCCCAGGCGGCTCTGGATGAGATCCTGGAGATGAACTTCGCCAAGCAGACCGTGTCCGTTCCCTTGGCCCGATGTCTCATGATGGATCTGGCCGGCACCCTGATGAAGTCTGTCGCGGAGCTGGGCGGAGGCCAGGAGAATGTGCTGGCGCAGGGGACCAAGCGAATCGAGCGGCTGGTCTCCTCGGAGACCTGGTCCGAGATGCGGGAGCAGATGTCGGTCATGCTGAAGGAGGCATGCGACTACGCGGGCGCGAAGCGGCAGATGAACGTCCAATTGAACCGGCAGCGGATGCTGGACGACCTGATCCGTGAGGTCGCCGCCTACATCGACGGGAACTACACCGACCCGGGACTCAATGTTTCCGTACTGGGTCAGCAGTTCGATATGAAGCCCACCTATCTCTCCAAGCTGTTCAAGGAGCAGACCGGAGAGGGGCTGCTGGAAACGTTGAACATGAAGAGAATCGAGCGTGCCAAGGAACTGCTCGCGGACAAGCGGACGGTCAACGAGGCGGCCGAGAGCTCAGGCTTTAACGATGTGGGCACCTTCATCCGCACCTTCAAGAAGCTGGAGGGCATCACCCCAGGCAAATATAAAGAAGTGTTGGATGAATAAAGGGTCCCCGATCCCCCTGTTCCGGTATTTTCGTGTGCCGGACAGGGGGTTTTTGCGCGTATGGAGCCGGTTTTGGACCCATTGCCTATCGTTTTGGCGGATTTGCCGATTCGCAATAGACCGATTTCAATTCTATTGGATGTACTGAAGATATACAGTGAAAACGGGCAATCTTATAGTAATACACAGGAGCTGCTAGCAAGCAGACTCGTAACGACAAGGTGATCCGATGGATCCAAGGAGGTTAATCAAGAGTGAGGAATCACATCAGAAAAACCGTACCCGCTCTCATGGCGTTCCTGCTGACGGGAAGCGCACTGGCCGGTTGCTCGGGCAACGAAAAGAAAGAGGAAGCAGCGGCCCCTTCCGCTGGCGCATCTGCAGCGCCTGCCGCGGTGTATCCCATCCAAACCGATAAGACGCTTTCGTATTGGGGGGCATTACCGAACAACCTGGTCGGCGTGAAGTCGAAACACTCGGATGTGCCGTTCTACCAAGAATGGCAAAAAAAGACCGGGGTAAAGGTGAATTTCACCGCACCGCCGGCCAATCAAATCGATGAATCGTTCAATGTGATGCTGGCCTCGGGTGAGCTGCCGGACATGGTGGAGTACAACTTCTTCAACTTCCCGGGCGGACCCGAGAAGGCCATCAAGGATGGCTATATCATGAAGCTGAATACGCTGATTGACAAGTATGCGCCGAACTATAAGAAGTTCCTGAAGGAAAACCCTGAGATTGACAAGATGGTCAAAACCGACAGCGGAAGCTATTATTCCTTCCCATTCATCCGTGGCGATGCATCCCTTATAACATTCCAGGGTCCGATCATCCGGAAGGATTGGCTGGATGAGCTGCAGCTGCCGGTTCCCGAAACCATCGATGAGTGGACGGCAACCTTGAAGGCATTCAAGGAAAAGAAGGGGGCCAAAGCGGCCATTTCCTTCGTAGCGAAACCGCGAGTGTTCAATGAGCTGGGGAACGGAGCCTTCATCGGTGCCTTCGGTGTAACCCGCGACTTCTATCAGGAGAACGGAACGGTCAAGTTCGGCCCTGCTGAGCCGGGGTATAAGGATTTCCTGGGGCTCTTCCGCCAATGGTACGCCGACGGGCTGCTGGATAAGGATGTGGCGACCGTGGATTCCAAGGTGCTGGATGCCAATATTACCAGCGGTGCTACCGGCGCAACCTGGGGCAATGCAGGAGGAGGCATCGGCAAGTGGCAGCCGCTTCTGAAGGAGAAGGATCCCAAAGCTTCGGTGATCGCCGCGCCGTACCCTGTCCTGAAGAAGGGCAGCACTCCGAAATTCGGCCAGAGGGACTATGCGTACTCCACCGGAGGAATGGTGGCCATTTCGGCATCGTCCAAGAATGCGGAGCTGGCGGTCAAGATGCTGGACTTCGGTTACAGCGAGGAAGGGCGGATGTTCTTCAACTTCGGAACCGAAGGTGTCAGCTACAAGATGGAGAACGGTTATCCCAAGTACACGGATCTGTTGATGAAAAATCCGGATAAGCTGGCTCCTGCCCAAGCCATGTCCCTTCATATCCGGGGTAACACGTCAGGGCCCTTCATTCAAGACAAGCGTTACTTGGAGCAATATCTGAACCTGCCGGAGCAGCAGTCGGCCGTTTCCTTGTGGCAGAAGACAGATATGGCCAAATATCAGCTTCCGCTGATCACACCGACTCCGGAAGAGAGCGCGGAATTCGCCAAGATCATGGCGGATGTGAACACGTTGGTGGATGAGATGACGCTGAAGATCATTCTGGGTTCGGAACCGCTGGACTCCTTCAACAAGTATGTGGAGAAGCTGAAATCCGTCAAGCTGGACCGTGCCATCGAGATCAAAAAAGCGGCGTTGGAGCGTTATACGAAGCGCTAAGCAGGAGAAGGACCGGAGGGAGGGCAGTAATCCTCCCCCCGGTTTTCTATGAAGGAGGAGTGGCCAGAGATGTCCAGAACGCAAGTGGCAACGGGTCGGAAGACCGCCATAGACAGAAACAGCTTCACCTACCGCTTTGCCCGGGATTTTAAGCTGAACAGACTGCTGTATTTTATGATGATTCCCGTCTTGGCTTATTACGCCATTTTCCATTATGCGCCGATGTACGGCGCGGTCATCGCCTTTAAGGATTTCTCCCCCATGAAGGGAATTATGGGCAGCGATTGGGTGGGCTTGCAGCATTTCCAGGATTTCTTCTCCAGCTATTACTTCTGGAGGATCCTGAAGAACACCGTCGTGATCAGCGTCTATTCCCTGATCTTTATGTTCCCGGCTCCGATCATTTTGGCTTTGCTCATCAATGAGGTCCGCAGTCAGGCCTTCAAGCGTGTCGTGCAAACCATTTCCTATATGCCGTATTTCATCTCCCTGGTCGTCATCTGCGGGATGGTCACCGACTTCACGAACAGCAACGGCATTATCAATACCCTCTTCTCCTACTTCGGCTATGACGGCACCGCCATGCTGCAGAAGCCGGGGCTGTTCCGTCCCATCTACATCCTGTCGGAGATCTGGCAGAAGGTCGGATGGGAGTCCATCATCTATATCGCAGCACTCATGGGCATCGACCAGGAGCAGTATGAGGCGGCCCGCATCGACGGAGCCAGCCGCTTGAAGCAGATGCTGTACATTACGCTGCCGGGTATTCTGCCTACCATTACGATCATGTTCATCCTTCGTATGGGCAACATGCTGAACGTCGGTTTCGAGAAGATCATCCTGCTGTATAATCCGGTAACCTACGAGACGGCGGACGTCATCTCCTCCTTCGTCTACCGCAAGGGTCTTCTGGAATTCGGCTGGAGCTACAGCACCGCGGTCGGGCTGTTCAACTCGCTGGTGAATCTGGCGCTGCTGATTACAGCGAACTATGTCAGCCGTAGAGTCAACGAAAGCAGCTTATGGTAGGAGGAACACAAATGAAAGCCCAGATCAGCACGGGAGACCGTACCTTTGACATCACCATCACCGTGGCTCTCTCCCTTCTCGTCATCGTTACGCTTTATCCGCTCTTATATGTGACGTTCGCCTCATTCAGCGATTCCAGTCAATTGATCGCCCATACCGGCTTTCTGTATAAGCCGCTGGGCTTCAGCCTGGATGCCTACCGCAGTGTATTCGATAACCCGGGCATTATGAAGGGCTATGGCAATACCTTGTTCATTCTGGTGGTTGGGGTGTCGATCAATCTGCTGCTTACCGCGGTGGCCGCTTATGTCATGTCCAGAAGAAACGTCATGTGGAACGGCTTCTTCACCTTCCTGATCGTGTTCACGATGTTCTTCCACGGCGGCTTGATTCCGCTGTACCTGATCGTGAAGGACGTGGGGCTGATGAACTCCCTGTGGGCGACCATCATCCCGTTCTCCATCAGTACCTTTAACCTGATTATTATGCGCACCTCCTTCCAGGCTATCCCGGAGAGTCTGGAGGAATCGGCCAAGATCGACGGGGCCAATCATCTGACGATTCTCTTCCGGATCGTGCTGCCCCTGTCCATGCCGGTGGTGGCTGTCATGATTCTTTACTACGCGGTGGAAAAATGGAACGCCTGGTTCTACGCCTCCATCTTCCTGAAGGACCGGGGCCTGTTCCCGCTGCAGCTGGTGCTCCGGGAGATCCTGATCGCCAACTCCACGGACAGCATGACGTCCGGCGCCGGCTCGGCGGATCAATTCAAGATCGGCGAGACCATCAAGTACGCCACGATCATGGTGGCTACGGTACCGATTCTCTGCATCTATCCCTTCGTGCAGAAGTATTTTGTGAAGGGCGTTATGATCGGTGCAGTGAAGGGTTAAGGTTCGTTTCAACGGACACCCGCTGCATCAGAACAAAGCTCTATCCCGGACGTGGATCCGGGGTAGGGCTTTTTGCTTATCCGTGGCAAGCCTCGCATTCTAGAACAAGGAAGGTTAACATGATAGAATAGCAGGAGGGCCTCCCGCTTGGCCGCTTCAGGAATAGGCGGATGATTCAGCATGGGACATCAGGGGATAAAGGTGGGAGAACGTTGCTAAGAAAACTACAGGGAGCCTTCGGTTTTTCGTCGGGACAATTGCGAAGAAAAGTGCTGATCTTCTCCTCCCTCCTTGCTACGATCCCGGTCATGATCATGGGGATCGCCGCCTATTACATCGCAAGCGGCAAGATGATCGATGAAATCGGGGAAGCCAACAGGCAGACCATGCTGCAGATTCAGCAGCGGATCGACGAGAAGCTGACCACCCTCGAGAAGATCGTGCTTCAGAATTCCGTGAACCCAACGCTGTCCAGCTTCCTGTCCCAGCCTAAGCCGGAGGCGGATCTGGAGAATTTGGGCCTGACCATGTCCCTTCTGAATTCCATCCAGGTATCCATTGAGGACGTGGATGCCGTCTACTTGTACCACCCCGACAAGCATCTTGTCGTTGCCCCTGACCGGGGAATCGTAGGGGAAGAGACTCTGTCGGAGCCTGTACGGACTGCGGTCAGCCGGGATCCTTCCAAAATATGGATTGACCATAAGCTCGAATCGACCCTGGTTCGCGACGGCTTCCACCAGATTACCTTCGTCCTGAGGATTAATCCCTACGACAAGTCCTCTTCCGGCTATTTGATCGTCAATTTAAATGACAGCGCTTTTTTTCGTGTATTCAGCAAGATGCGGCTGGGCTCCAGAGAGCTCTTGATCGTGACTCCGAGCGGCAACGTCTTTTCGGACTTGTCCGGCAGCACGGACCGCGCTCCCTATGAGGATTACGGTCTGATCTCCAAGCTGCTGGTATCCCATGAGGAGGAGAAGCTCTGGACGGAGAAGTGGAACGGCCGCAGCTTGTCCATTCATTCCCTCCAGTCCCACTATAACGGGTGGAAGTATGTGACCGTCATCCCGACCAGCGATCTGACCCGGCATCTGCAGAAGATTAAAGAGACCACCTTCCTGATCTGTCTCCTTCTCATATTAGGCAGCACGGCCGCCACAGGAATTCTGTCCAAGCGCTGGTACCGCGGCCTGCAGTCGCTGATGGATCTGGTCAAGAACAAGGGTGGTCTGGGAGATGCTCCTAAGAACCAGAACGAATTCACCCTGATCCGGAATTACTTCGAATCCTTATCGGCCAGCAATGAGCAGCTTGGCAGGCAGATCGAAGAATCCATGCCGCTGCTTCGGGCCAATTTTATTCAGAAAATGCTGACGGAACCCTTGGACGGTTCCTTGCTCGAACGGGCGGAATATTACAGCATTCCGGTGAAGCATCCGTACTATACGGTGATCTGCGTCGAGCTGGACAATATGAGGGGCCAGACGGAGAAGGACTTGAACCTGTTTCATTATGCCGTCATCAATATTGCCAAGGAGATCCTGAGCCGCGCAGCGGAGGGGCTGGTGGTCCGCATGCACAGCGGACATATCGCCATTCTGGTGAACCACGGCGTGGAGGAGGAGGCGTCGGAGGACCCGAATGGGGCTATTCTGAAGAACAAGGCCTTCTTTATTGCCGAGGAAATACGCAGCGTTTCGGAGAGCCTGCTCCATATCACCGTCACCATGGGAATCGGCCACAGCTACGAGGGCCTGGCGTTGGCCAGAAGCTCGTACCGGGAGGCGTTGGAGGCGTTGGAATACCAGCTGGTGGAAGGCAGCGGAAGGGTGCTGTACATCGGGCACATCAAGCCGGAGACCGCTTCCTTCGACTATCCCTATGAGATCGAGCAGCAGATTGTGACGCACTTGAAGCTGGCTCATTTGTCCCATATCCAGAGCCTGCTGGATGATTTCGCCGAAGCCTTGAGAGTGGATCTCTATCATCATGAGCATGTCCGCCAATCGTTCGCACAGCTCATTGCGGCCTCCTTGCGTACGTTATATGAGATGGACCCCAACGGCGCACAGCTGTATGATTACAACCTCTACCAGCGACTGAACGAACTGAATACGTCGGCTAAGATCGTGAACTGGCTGAAGACGGAGGTATATCCGCCCATCGTCGAGCACCTGAGCAGCAAAGCGGTGCAGCGCAATCACAGCATGGTATCGCATGTGCTGGATTATATCCATGAGCATTACGATACGGACGTGTCGCTGTCCCTGCTTGCGGGCCGGATCTCCATGCCGCTGTCCCAGCTGAGCTTCATGTTCAAGGAGGAGGTCGGGATGACCTTCTCGGATTATCTAATCTCCCACCGAATGGAAAAGGCGAGAGACCTTCTGGAGACCACGGATCTGAAAATTTCGGAAATCGCCGAGAGACTGCGTTACAACAACTCGCAAAATTTCATCCGGGTCTTCAAGAAAATCAACGGTATCCCCCCCGGTGAATACAGAAGCCGCTATTCTCAAAAAAGGGCGGAGGGGTGAGTGAGATGATGAAAAAGCTAATACCCATCGCCTGCAGCACCCTCCTGACCGCCGGTCTCGCCGCGGGGTGCAAGGGTGGTGCTGAAGAAGGTGCTTCGAACGGGACCGGTACTGCCCGGCCTGCGGCGCTGACGTCCATTCCCCTGCCGATCGTCAAGGGGCCGTTCACCATCGATTACTGGCGGCCCACGGATGCGAAGCTGACGGCATCGCTCGACCACTTCGGCGAGATGGCTGCCTACAGGAAGAAGGAAGAGCTGACGGGCGTCCATGTGAATTGGACCCATCCGCCCCTCGGGCAGCACAAGGACCAGTTCAACCTGCTGCTCGCCACGAATGATATGCCGGACGTTATCTATTACAACTGGTCCGAAGCCGTTGGCGGGCCGGAGAAGATGCTGGCGGACGGCCGGATCATCAGGCTGAACGACTATATTGCGGCATATGCGCCGAATCTCAAGAAGCTGATGGAATCCGACCCGGATATCAAGAAGCAGATTACGCTGGATGACGGAACGATCTACATGTTCCCTTATATCCGGTCCGATGCCAGGAAGCTGGCCGCAACCGTAGGAATGGTCATCCGGAAGGACTGGCTGGACCGGTTGAATCTGAAGGTTCCGACAACCATAGACGAATGGTATGCGGTACTGAAGGCATTCCGGGAGAAGGATCCGAACGGGAACGGGAAGCCGGATGAGCTTCCCTTCTCCGGGAGCTCCGGCCCCGGCAACTTGACGAAGCTGCATGATTTCGCTCCTGCCTTCGGCGTACTGGGCGGCATGCAGTTCCGGGATGGCCGTATCCTGTACGGGCCGGTACAGCCGGAATATAAGAAATTTCTCGAGACGATGGCCCAATGGTACGCGGAGGGATTGATCGACCCGGGTATTAAGGACAATGACGCGAAGACGTTCGATTCGAAGGTTACGGACAATCGGATCGGAGCTTTTTTTGGCGGCGTCTTCAGCGGAATCGGCAAGTATCAGTCGCTGATGGCGGCGACGAATTCTAAGTTCGAGCTGACCGGTGCGCCGTGGCCGAAGGGAAGCGAGGGGAAGCCTTATTCCACATTCGGTTTACAAACGAAGGTTCTCCCATACGGGGAAGCCATAACGGCTTCCGCCGACAAGGCGAAGCTTCCCGCTATCGTGCAATGGATGGACTTTAACTACAGCCCACAAGGTCATGACTTGTTCAACTTCGGGATCGAAGGCGACAGCTACACCCTGGAGGGAGGCGCAGTCCGGTTCACGGACAAGATTACGACCCATTCGAAGCTGACGATCGATCAGGCGCTTGCGGCATACGCCCTGTCGATCATGGACGGTCCGATGAATCAGGATTCCCGGTACCTGGACGCCGCCATGACCTTCCAGGGCCAGAGAGAGGCGAACTCCGTCTGGATGAAGGGCGACGATTCGCTGGTCGTTCCTTCCGTGCGCTTCACGGAGGATGAATCCCGTCTGATCGCGACCGTTATGACCCCGATCACGGCTTATGTGAACGAGATGATGACCCAGTTCATCATGGGGAACACGCCCTTATCCGAATTCGATACCTTCACGCAGACAATTCGGAAGATGGGGATTGACCAGATGGTGCACATCCATGAGGAAGCCTACAAACGTTACAGCAGCCGTTGACGGCCGTACTGCAATAAGCGCCTGACATCTCCGCTTTAGGAGATGTCCGGCGTTTTTGATATGCCTGTACACCGTCCGGAGCGATAATCATCACTTGGGATTACTTCCGGCAAGGCTGCAACGGCGCTGAAATGCCGGTTCCTCATAATCTGAAGATGTGATTATTTCGATAAGCATCCGGCCGTGCTACTCTTTCACTGAAGACCGTATAGATGTAGAAACGTTTCCGGAACATACCGGTTGAGTTTAGAGGAGGGGCTGTATGAAACGGTTTCCGATGATGCTTCAATTGGCCTTAATCCTGTTCTGTGTCATGACCGTTCCTACGGCTACCTTAACCTGGTACAGCGGTGCGCAGATCCTGGAGAACTCGGAGCATGCCATAGCGGATTCCTCTCTGGCCGGATTGGTTGCCAGCCGCAGGCTGAATGAGAATACGCTCGACATTATGGCCCAGAATACGATACGGCTGGCCGGAACCCATATTTTCGACCGGATCCGACCGTACAAGTCGTATGAGGAGATCAACTCCAATTACGAGAATGTGTTGAACGCGCTAACGGTGCAGCAGGATCTGCTCAGTCTGAACCGGATCGGCGACGGCGTGTATTCCTCCTTCTTCTCCCTGGGGGATACGGACTATGTCGTGTCCACGGACAAGGGGATCATGAAGCTGGACCAGTACGAAGCCACTGACTGGATGAAGGATGCCCTTGCGAGCCGTAGCGGCATTACCGGCGTCTGGTATCCGCGCACCCTGAATTCGGGGGTTCCCGTCGTGTCCTATGTGCTGCCCCTGAACCGGCTTACGACGACGACGCGCGGAACGATAGTCGTGAATGTGCGGGAAACCCAGCTGGAGAGAGACATGCGCTCATCCGGCGCCGTCAGGCAGGATTACATGATCCTGGATTCGGAGGGCACTCTGATCTCCCACCCGGACAAGAGCTTGCTGTTCAAGAACGGGCTGGAGGATCCCCTGATCGACGAGATCCTGAAGCAGGACCAAGCCGAGGGATTCATGTTCCGCGAGATGAAGGATGACCGGCTGCTGTATACGTGGTCCCGGTCGGAGCTGAACGGATGGACCTATGTGAAGATGTCCTCGGTCAATGCGCTGATGACCAAGACCCATACCATGCAGAAGAAGATCATCCTTCTGACCGCCATCATCATATTCGCAGGAACGCTGCTCACGCTCTTCTTCTCCACCTGGCTGTCCAAGCCGGCCCGGGAGCTGGTCCGGACCCTGCGCCAGCGGGGAAACCTGATGGTGAAGGGGCGGAATGAGCTCGCCTATCTCGACGCGGCATTCCGGCGGATGCAGGAGGAGGAGCATGCGCTTCATGGGCTCCTTCATGTACGGGAGCAGGACGCCTGCAGCATGGCCGTCCATAACCTGCTTCGGGGCGAGCTGACCCCGCAGGCCGCCAAGATGTTTCCGGCCCGTTATTTTCTGGTGGCCGTTCTTTCCATCGACCGGTACAGGCAATATTCGGGCAAGCACGATCCCAAGACTCGAAGCGACCATCGGCATCTCCTGATCTCCCTCTGCGAAGGTACGGTTTCGGAAGCGGGGAATGTCCGCTGCGTCTACCAAGGGGACGGCTGCTTCGCTATGGTGATCAATTGCGGTCAGGAGGAATTCGAACGGGGCAGAACGGCTATAGGAGCGGCACTAAGCGCCGTCCGGGACAAAGCGGCGGAGCTGCTGGACCAGTCCGTCACCATCGGAGTAAGCTCCCCGACCGAATCGAGCGATCATATTGCGGAACGCGTCGTTGAAGCGATGGAGGCCGTCAAGCACCGCATGATCGCCGGCAGCGGAGGAATCACCTATTGGAAGGAGCAGGAAGGGCGTGACAAGCGATACCTGTATCCGGCCATCAGCGAACGGCGGATTCTGAACTTCCTGGAGCATGGACAGCTCGACAGCATCATCAAGGAATTGAAGGTCATCAGCAGCGAGATTCTCGCCGCGGACTACATTTCCTACGACAATATTCTCTTTATCTACCATCAGTTGGCGGGTGTAACCATCAAGCAGCTCCGGGAGGGCAATATCAACACGTCGCGGATTTTTGCTGGAAGGGGCAATATCTATGCGGCTCTGGCCTCGATCGATACCCTGGACGAGATGGAGGAGTATCTGATCGGCTTCTACAGCGAGATCGTGCAGTATCTGGCGCGGTCCGCCTGCGAGACGAACAGCCACGGGGAACGGATCATTCACTACTTGAACGAGCATTACCGTGAAGAAATTGTATTCGAGGAGATGGCCAAGGAGATCGGCATCAGCTATTCCTACATGCGCAAGATCGTGTACGAGATGACGGGCATGAGTCTGATCGATACGCTCAACCAGCTTCGGATCGAGAAGGCGAAGGAGCTGCTCCTAAGCTCCAAGCTCAACATCACCCAGATCGCGCTTGAGGTCGGGTACTATAATGTCCAAAGCTTCAACCGGTTTTTCCGGAAGTTCGAAGGTATGCCTCCCAGCAGCTACAAAGTGGCGAAGACACAGGCTCTAAGCGCAGATTAACTTTTGATTCTGCCTATCAGATTTGATCATTGGGACAAGCGGAGAGCGGGAATCAGCCTCGGTTGAATCAAAAATGACGGGTAGAATCAAACCTCACGATTTACCGGACCGCGCAGGGAACGGTATGATGGGACCAATTCCGGAACGACCCGAATGACAACATCAGCCGGGGATGCAAAATACGAGGAGGTGAAACTGTGAAAGCCATTCCAACCACAGATTCCAAACATGAAACCGCTTTAATGACCGCGAAAGGCAAGAGGCTGGGGATGCTCTATTATTTGCGAAGGGATTGGCAGCTCTATGTGCTCCTGCTGCTCCCCCTGGCGATGGTATTGCTCTTCAAGTACGCCTCCATGTTCGGTCTCACCATCGCTTTCAAAAACTATAAGATCGCCAAGGGCTTCTGGGGCAGCGATTGGGTCGGCTTCGATGTGTTCAAGGAAATATTCGCCAAGCCCGACTTCGGACGTGCCATTCGAAATACGCTCATGCTGAATGTCCTGGACCTCCTGTTCAGCTTTACGATGCCGATCGTACTCGCCCTTCTGATCAACGAGGTGAAGAACCTTCTGTTCAAGCGGGTGAACCAGACCCTGCTCTATCTGCCCCACTTTCTGTCGTGGGTCATCATCGGCGCCATTGCCTATCAGCTCCTGAGCGAGGGCAACGGCATGGTGAACAATATTATCGAGCAGCTGGGATGGACGCGGATCCCGTTCCTGCAGGAGGATACCAACTGGCTGATCAGTTACTTGGTGATCGGGGTATGGCAGAGTATGGGATGGGGAACCATCATCTACCTGGCGGCCATCAGCGGCATTAATCCGGAGCTGTACGAAGCAGCCATCGTGGACGGCGCGGGCCGTTGGCGCAAGATGTGGAACGTCACCCTGCCCTCCATCCGGATGACCATCGTCACCCTATTGATCCTGAGCTTGGGCGGCGTCATGGGCGGCTCCTTCGAACGGATCATCGCCTTGCAGAACAAAGCGACCACGGAATTCACCACGACTATTCCGGTTCTGGTGTACCGCTGGGGGATTGAGAGCGGCAACTTCAGCCGCGCCACCGCATTGGGGTTATTCCAGGCCATCATCGGGCTTGTCCTCGTCCTTCTCGCCGACCGAATCGCGAAGAAGCTGGGCGAAGACGGTCTGATCTAGAAAGGAGGCGAACCATGAAATCATCTGCAACCACCTATTCCGCAAAACGGAGAATTCGCTTCGACATCTGGGATGTGCTAATCCATCTGGTGTTGATTGTCGCCTCCCTGGCCTGCTTGTTGCCCTTTCTCCATGTCGCTGCCAAATCGTTAAGCGAAGACGCCTATGTAATCGCTAACAAGGTCTATCTCTGGCCGGCCGGCTTCACCCTCGGCGCTTATCAGAAAATATTCGCGGACGCCAGTATCCTAAGGTCTCTGTACGTATCCGTCATCGTCACGGTGCTGTTCACCATCCTGGGGATGTTCGTGACCATCTGCGCCGCTTATCCGTTGTCGCGCAGGCAGCTGAAGGGACGTACGGTGTTTACCTTCCTGTTTATCTTCACCATGTATTTTCAAGGCGGGATCATTCCCGACTATATGCTGATGAACAGCCTGGGACTGCTGGATACGATGTGGTCGCTGGTACTCCCGCTGTCCTTCAGCGCCTTCAATCTGCTGATCATGAGGAGCTCGATTGCCAGCAGCATTCCCGTCAGCTTGGAGGAATCGGCGAGGATCGACGGTGCCAGCCATTTCCGCATCCTCTTCAACATTGTGCTCCCGCTCTGCAAGCCGATCCTGGCCACGCTGTCCCTCTTCTATGCGGTAGGCCGCTGGAATGCATACCAGGATGCTCTGTTCTACATTAAGCAGAACGTCGACCTGCGGCCCCTGCAGCTGAAGCTGTATTATCTGGTCATCCAGGCTACGGAAAGCTTCCAGCTGGAGGTCAGCCAAGTGGAGCTCAGCAACCCCGAGGTGCTCAAGGCATCGGTCGTGGTGTTCGCCACTCTGCCGATCATCTGCGTGTATCCGTTCATTCAGAAGTATTTCGTCCAGGGAACGATGCTTGGAGCCGTCAAGGAGTAACCTTGAACAGGCTATGGCATAGATACTAATTGATAATGGGGGAATTACGTTGAACGCAAAGAAATGGGTTCCAGTGCTGTTGGCCTCCGCTATGAGCGTTGGTCTTCTGGCGGGCTGTAATGACAGCGATTCCGGGAACGAAGCGTCTCCGTCGGCAGGCAGCTCGGCAAGTCCAAGCGCCAGTGCAAGCACCGGATTGCTGGATGCATCGGGCAAGTTTCCGCAGACCGTCACCATCGATGTTCCGGTATATGACCGTGCCTATGAGGGTTGGAACGTAGCGGACAACTACTATACCAGATGGATTCAGAAGGAAGTGCTCGAGAAGCATAACGTCAAGGTCAACTTCGTGGCGATCTCGCGCGCCAACGAAATCCGTGACTTCGAGCAGCTCCTGTCCGCTGGCAAAGCGCCGGATATCATCTTCCACTACGACATGCCTCAGGCGCTGAACTACTACGGCGAGGAAGTCCTGCAGCCGATCAACGTGCAGGAGGTTGCTAAGTACGCGCCGACCTATTGGAAGAATATGAGCAAGACCGTCGAGCAATACGGCACCGTAGACAAGAAAAACATGTTCGTATTCGCCAAGCGTCCGAATTTCAACAACTTCGTTAACATCATCCGGAAAGACTGGGTCGAGAAGGTCGGCATGAAGGTGGAGGACCTGACCTCTCTTGAGAAATATAATGAAATGCTCGTGAAATGGAAGCAAGCCGGACTTGGAGTCCTGGGCGGTTCCTTAACCCGGAACAACTTCAATTACAGCTACGCCTTCCGCGATTGGCCCATCGATCCGAAGTACCGGGCGCTTTACTCCGATCTGGCCGTTGCGGACTTCACCACTGCCGACACCGAGCGCTGGCTGAAGAACCTGAACTATCAATACAATAACGGTCTGATTGATAAGGAATTCTATCTGCGTGACGATGAGGCGAAGATTAAGGCCGAGTTCGTGAAGGGCAAGACCGGCACCTTCGGCTTCTACATGGCCAGCAATACGGACGTATTCGCCGCTACGCTGAAGAATAACCCGGATGCCAAGTTTGCGGTGGTTCCGCCGTTTGCCGGCGTGCCGCAAGGACGCAAGCCGCAGGGCCGTGCCGACTGGCCGTTCGGTCTGATCATGGGCATCAACCATAAGTCGACCGAACAAGAACGCGTCGCCGTCTGGCTGTATCTGGAGTGGATGAGCCAGCCCAAGAACCTGTTCTTCCTGCAGAACGGCGTTGAAGGCCAGAACTATACCCTGGATGCCGACGGTCTGCCGAAGAAGGTGGCGGACTTCAAGGGAGAGTCGAAGCTGTCCCAGAACAATAACAAGGACTATTGGGCCCTCGTAACCGAGATTGCCGAATTCTCCACACCGGAGCTGACCACCAAGGCGAACCTGCGCAACTGGTCCCCTGCCGGATACGAGCAGCTGGCCGAAACGATGCTGAAGTACTGGAACGAAACCGCCGAATTCCGCACGCCGGATGCCTTGTTCACCACCGTGCTCAAGAAAGTCAGCGAGCATAAGGCGGACCTGAACGCCCTCTTCCAGGAGCAGTACCTGAAGATTGTTATGGCACCTCCGGAGCAGTTCGACAAAGTGTATGCGGACGCCAAGAAGAAGTTCCTCGACGCCGGCTACCAAGAGATTCTGAACGAGAAGCAAAAGGCCATCGACGCGGGCCAATTCCGCTAATCAGCCTAACGCAAAAGCACTTGTTCTCCTAAGGGAACAAGTGCTTTTGCACGTGAGGTGCAGAGGCCGTGTAGCGGCGCAACGCGTTGGAGCGCATTATGATAAACCGCTCTTAGCGGCTGCTCCGGCCTTGTATTGGCTGGGGGTGACGCCCAGGAATTTCTTAAACTGCCGCATGAAGTGGGTGTCGTTTTCGTAGCCGCACATTCTGGAGATCACGGTGACGGGCAGCGCCGTGCTGTTAAGCAAATATTTGGCGTATTCCAATCGCGCATGAATCAGATCCGTGATCACGGAGCAGCCGAACAATTCCTTGTAGATATGCTGGAAGTAGGATTTGCTCATATTCACGCTGGAGGCGAGCTTCTCAACCGTATAGGCCGCGTTCGGCGAGCTGTACAGGTCGTTGCGCAGCCTGGAGAAGGAGAGAAAATACCGGCTGGACGTCTCATGGACGGCAGTCTGGTTCCGAAGCATAGCGAGCCTCATGAAGAGGGATTGAAGATCGCAGTCTGCGACCCGGCTCTTCAGCGGACTGGTCTGCCGGCTGAGATGGTTCAGATCCAGAATCGCCCTGGAGATCATGAAGGGGTCCTCCGCATGGACAGGGGTGTTCAGCGGGAATCCGATCTCGGCCAGGAATTCCTCCAGTCCGCGTCCTTCGCAGTGGAACCAGTCGTTGATGAACGGCTTGTCCAAATGCCGGTAGCGGTGCGGGGTATCGGGGCTGATCAGCACATAGGTATTCTTCTCGACGGCGCCGGACTTGCCGTGAAGCTCCAGCTCGGACCGGCTCTTAAAAAAGACGAATGCAAAATTGCCGGACCCATTAGGCCGGTTCATGTCGATGCCATCGTCATGGATATAGTGGTGCCCGCAGGAAATCAGCTGGATCATCGTTATCACCGG
Source organism: Oryzibacillus soli (assembly GCF_051594765.1). Taxonomy (NCBI): domain Bacteria; kingdom Bacillati; phylum Bacillota; class Bacilli; order Caryophanales; family Paenibacillaceae; genus Oryzibacillus; species Oryzibacillus soli. The sequence goes on along the minus strand of NZ_JBPPGJ010000001.1, from coordinate 136,611 downwards.
AAGAGAATAAGTAAGTTGACCCTATTGTATAATCTCAGAAGATTAGAAGCAACAGGCCTTATCGTTCCCCGGTCATCTTGAGCATGATAGATCAGTTATACACCGTGATAATGCATTGAAGAACATGGCGCCGGCACCTATACTTGATTCCATATGACGGGCAAAAAGAAGATGAGGTGACTATCCGCTATGGTTGACAATCCGGGCACAATACGGATCCATACCCAGCAAAGAGGCGCGTTGACGGGGGACTTATTCGGGATTTTCTTTGAGGATTTGAATCACGCCGCTGACGGGGGCCTGTATGCCGAGCTGGTTCGGAACCGCTCCTTCGAGTTCGATCCGATCGACCGGCACGACTATCATGCGCTGACCGCATGGGACAAGGTGGAGCGGGGCGGCGGCCGGGCGGAGCTTCGCGTAGAGGCTGCCGATCCGATTCATCCGCAGAACAAGCATTATGCCGTCTTGGAGATCCTGGACGAGGGAACGGGAGTCGGCCTGTTGAATCACGGCTTCAACAGCGGCATCTCCGTCCGGCAGGGCGAGAGCTACCGGTTCTCCATGTATGCGAAGCGGAAGATGAGCACGGAGGAGCCGGTGGTCATCTCCATCGAGAGCACGGACGGAGCCGTCCATGCCCGGACAGAGGTGACGGTGCATGCAGGAGGTTGGGAGAAGTACGAGGCCCGGTTGACCGCTCAGGCGACCGATCACTCCAGCAGGCTGGTCATCACCACCAAGGGCAGCGGAACCCTCTGCCTGGACATGGTGTCCTTGTTCCCGGAGAATACCTTTCGGAAGCGGCTCAACGGGCTTCGTACGGATATTGCGGCGCTGCTGGCGGATATGAAGCCGAGATTCATGCGCTTTCCCGGAGGCTGCCTGGTGCATGACGGGTCCTTGAACCCGGAAGACCGGAATTCCATGTACCGCTGGAAAAATACGCTGGGGGATCCGGCACACCGGCCCGCCAGACGAAACAACTGGGGCTATAACCAGACCCTGGGGCTGGGGTATTACGAATACTTCCAATTCTGCGAGGATATCGGGGCCAAGCCCATTCCGGTGCTACCCGGCGGGTACGACCCACATCATAAGCGAATGGTTCCTATCGAGGAGCTGGGTCCTTGGATCGACGATGCGCTCGACCTGATCGAGTTCGCCAATGGGGACGCAACGACCCCATGGGGCAGCATCCGGGCGGAATTGGGGCATCCGGAGCCCTTTGGGCTTGAATATATCGGCATCGGCAACGAAGAGGTGGGAGAGCCCTTCTTCGAACGGTACGCTTACTTCCACCGGGCCATCAAGGAAAAGCATCCGCAGATGAAGATCATCAACTCCAGCGGTCCTTTTGCCGCCGGCGGGGAATATGACAGGGGCTGGAACTCGGCCAGGGAACACGGCTCGGATCTCGTGGACGAGCACTATTACCAATCGCCGGAGTGGTTTTTGGCCCATTATCACCGGTATGATTCCTTCAGCGCCGACGGACCGAAGGTGTTCCTGGGAGAATACGCATCCTGGGGCAATACCTACTATAATGCGCTGGTGGAAGCGGCGTTTATGACCGGTCTGGAGAGGAACGCCCATGCGGTGGGTCTAGCCTGCTATGCTCCGATGCTCTGCAATGCCGATTACGTCAATTGGAAGCCGGATATGATCTGGTTCAACAATCATCAGGTGTTCGGAACGCCCAATTATTACGTGCAGAAGCTCTTTATGAACCATCACGGGGATCAATTGCTGCATGTGGAGGCCGCGGACTTCATGGAACCGGAACGAACACCGGACCATCCGATCAACGGACGCATGCTGCTCACGGTGGACCGCTGCTCCGCCCGGTTATCGGAGATTCGGCTGATGAATCTGGAGACCGGGGAGGTACGGCGTTACGGGGACGGCACGGCTGCCGCTGCGTCTCCCGGCTCCGAAGGGAGCTTCTTGGACTTGGGGGAGACGACCTGGAACAGCTACACCCTGAGCTGCGTAGCGGTCCGTACCGGCGGGGACCGGGGGTTCCAGCTCCACTTCGGCAAGACCGGCGAACAGGACCATTTATGGTGGGAAATCGGCGGGTGGCAGAATCAGGATTCCACGATCTGTTCAAAAAAATCAGGCCGAACGTCCTGTTTGACACAAAGCCTGTTTACGGTTGAGTCGGATAGGGAGTATCATTTGGTCATGGAGGTTACGGGAAGGAAAATCCGGACGTATATCGATGGTGACCTGATTCATGAGACCGAAGACAAGCTTCCGGTGATCGAACCGCTTTATTGTTCGTCCACCGTGGAGCATCCATCGGGCGATGTGATCGTGAAGGCCGTCAACGTGCAGGAGCGCAGCGTACCCGCCCGGATGGTTCTTGAGGGACTGGATGCTCTGGGCTTGTCGGGAGAGGTATACGAGATGGCGGGGTACCTGCCGTCCGATGAGAACAGCTTCGAAGCGCCCGAGCATGTTGTGCCGAGAACGAGGAGCTTCCATGCAGACGGCACCATCTTCAGCTATGAGTTCCCGAAGCAGTCCATTACGATCTTCCGGTTGAGGCCGTCACGCCGGACTTGATGCCAGTGCCTTAAACATACCTATCTTGAAGGATGATGGAGGAGTATTCATGAGCATGGACGTAAGAAGCGCCATTCAGAACGGCAAGACCGTATTGGGGATTGAGCTGGGCTCAACCCGGATTAAAGCAGTTCTCATTGGCGAAGACCACGCCCCGATCGCTTCAGGCAGCCATGATTGGGAGAACCAATACGTGAACCAGATCTGGACCTACAGTCTGGAGGATATTTGGAAGGGGATACAAGACAGCTACCGCAGGATGGCGGAGGACGTCAAGAAGCAGTATGGCGTCACGCTCCAATCCGTAGGAGCCATCGGTTTCAGCGGCATGATGCACGGCTATATGGTGTTCGATGCGCAAGACGGTCTCCTGGTTCCCTTCCGGACCTGGCGCAATAATATCACCGGGCCGGCTTCGGAGGCGCTGACTGAGCTGTTCCAGTACCAGATTCCGCAGCGCTGGAGCATCGCGCATCTGTATCAGGCCATCCTGAACGAGGAGGAGCATGTACGGAACATCCGCTTCCTCACGACGCTTGCAGGCTATATCCACTGGAAGCTGACCGGGCGGAAGGTGCTGGGGGTGGGAGAAGCATCCGGCGTATTCCCCATCGATCTGAATACCAAGGATTTCAACGGAGACATGATCAAGCAGTTCAATGATCTGACCGCATCCAGGAGCCTTCCCTGGAAGCTGGAGGAGATCCTTCCGCAGGTGCTGGTAGCCGGCGAGAGCGCCGGTGTCCTGTCGGAAGCAGGAGCGCTGCTCCTGGATCCCGCCGGAGAGCTGCAGGCCGGTATTCTTCTGTGTCCTCCGGAGGGCGATGCCGGTACCGGCATGGTAGCCACCAACAGCGTCGCACAGCGGACCGGCAACGTCTCTGCAGGCACCTCCGTTTTCGCCATGGTGGTGCTGGAGAAGGAATTGTCCAAGGTGTACCCGGAGATCGACTTGGTGACCACTCCTACCGGCAGCCTGGTAGCCATGGCCCACTCCAACAACTGCTCCTCGGACTTGAATGCGTGGGTGAGCCTGTTCGAGGAATTCGGCAGCGCCTTCGGTCTCAAGATCGACAAGAACGAGCTCTATGGAACGCTGTTTAACATCGCCCTTCAGGGAGATCCGGACTGCGGAGGCTTGCTGTCGTTCGGGTATCTGTCCGGCGAGCACATTACCCACTTCGAGGAAGGCCGGCCGCTGTTCGTCCGTTCCTCCGACAGCACATTCAATTTGGCCAATTTCATGCGGACCCATCTGTCCACCGCCTTGGGTGCCCTGAAGATCGGCATGGATATTCTGCTCAAGCAGGAATCCGTACAATTGGATGAAATCCTGGGCCATGGCGGCTTCTTCAAGACCAAGGGAGTGGGCCAGAGCCTGATGGCCGCGGCGCTGGACGTTCCCGTATCCGTCATGGAAACGGCCGGAGAAGGAGGCGCTTGGGGCTGCGCCCTTCTGGCGGCGCACTCCATCCGCAAGGCAGACAACGAAACGCTGGAGGAATACCTGAACGCTCACGTATTCGCAGGAAAAGCGGGATCCCGGATCGAGCCGGAGCCTAAGGATACGGCCGGCTTCGAAGCCTTCATGGACCGCTACAAGAAAGGGCTGGCCATTGAAAGAGCGGCCGTTGAAGCTCTGGATTAACCTGTTATGCTGCCGCATCTCTTTAGCATCTCTTTAGTCCATGTCCGGAATCATTCCGGACATGGGCTTTTTTGTGCATACATTCCCCTTAAGGCGTCTTGCGATACGACAAGGGAGTGACCCCTGTGATCCGCTTGAACAGCCGGTGGAAGAACTTCAGATCCGTATATCCTACGGAGTGGGCCGTATCCCGGATGCTCATGCGGGTGGTCTGCAGCAGCCGGCAAGCGGCTTCTACCCGGCACATCTGGAGATAGCCGGAGAAGCTTAATCCGGTCTGCTGCCGGAACAGCCTGCTGAATTGGCGAACGCTCAGCCCCGCCTGGCGGGCCAGCTCCTGGAGCGTGACGGGCTCCGCGTAATTCGCTTGGATGTAGCCGATGGCATTCTCGATGAAAGGCCATGTCCCTGCGGAGCCCTTCCGGACATCAGGCAGCTTCTCCACACAGTGACGGTGCAGCGCTGTGAGAATGAGGACAACCCAAGCGGCCAGCACGGCCGGATACCCCGGCATTTGGGCTTCATATTCCCGGTACAGCTCCCGGAACCAGCCATGGAAGCCGCCGCTGTCCTTGATCTGCAGCCAGGGGGTAGAGGGATCCTTGAAGGGGGCGAAGAGGGACGCAGTAGCCGGAAACAGCCGCATCAGCTCCTCGATGTAGGCTGCGGGGAAGATGCAGTTGTACACCACCAGCTTCCGGTCCGGGCGGGGAGCCGTCGGGCGGAACACATGGGAGACCCCCACCGGGATGAAGAAAACGTCACCCTGTGCAACGGGGATTCTCTCGTTCTGGATATAATGGACGCCGGAGCCTTCGCTGACATACGTGATTTCGATAAAATCATGGGTGTGCTCCACCAGCTCGAACGATTCCGTGGCCCGGTTCACATAGATCGGCGTTTCGGAATGAAAGAAGCTGGAGCCCGTCATATGGTCCACAGTCCGTCTCACCGTCATCGGCGCACCTCCTGGTTTTCCGTTATGCCGTTATCGTATAACGGTGCTGCCGAAGTTGTCTAGATCGGCCTACAAATACGTCCGATTCAGCACCCGCTATGGAGAATGGCCCCCTGTACAATGAGGGTAGAAATCATTTTACCGGGAGGGAACCCCATGACACTTCTCATCACGGAGCCGCGCTGCGAGTATTTCAACAACCCCTTGAATCTTGCTGCAAAAAAGCCCAGGCTCAGCTGGAAGCTTACGTCGGACCGCCGCAATGTCCTGCAGGCCGCTTACCGGATTCAGGTATCCCGCGAGGACCGGAGCTTCCTGCCGGAGCATCTCGTATGGGACAGCGGGAAGGTCGATTCCGACCGCAGCATCCATGTGGAGTACGCCGGAAAGCCGCTTGAGTCCGATACCCGTTACTATTACCGGATCCAAGCCTGGGACCGTTCGGGGGAAGCTGCGCCATGGAGTGAAGCCGGGTATTGGCAGATGGGCCTGCTGGATCCCAGCGAGTGGAAGGCGGAGTGGATGACGCCGGCTCCGGATGCCATCGACCCCCTGGCGGAAGCCGCCTTCTATCTGCGGAGAGCCTTCGTGCTCCAACAGAAGCCCGTACACCGGGCTACCCTGTACGCCACCGCCCTCGGGCTGTACCAGCTGGAGCTGGACGGCAGCATGGTGGGAGACAGCCTGTTCACTCCGGGCTGGACCAGCTATAAGCACCGGCTGCAGGTTCAAGCTTATGATGTGACGGACGGCCTTCAGTGCGGCGGTGTCCATGCTCTCGGGGCGGTGCTGGGCGACGGCTGGTACAAGGGACGGTTGACTTGGGAGAACCGCAGCCGGGTGTACGGAGAGCAGCGGGCCTTGCTTCTTCAGCTGCATGTCAAGTACCAGGACGGGACGGAGGATACTCTCTGCAGTGACGACACTTGGCGCGCTTCAACCGGCCCCATCCGGATGTCGGAGCTCTATGACGGCGAGACGTATGACGCGCGGCTGGAGCTTCCCGGCTGGAGCACGGCCGGCTATGACGATTCCAGCTGGAGCCGGACCGCCGTCCTGCCGCATCCCAAGGAGCACCTTGTAGGGGAACAGAGCGAACGGGTGAAGGTGACCGAATGCCTGAAGCCCATTGCGGTGATCCGTACCCCCAAGGGCGAGACGGTGCTCGATATGGGGCAAAATATGGTCGGCCGGGTTCGGTTTACGGTCGATGCGCCTGCCGGCACGGTGGTGAAGCTGTATCATGCCGAGGTGCTGGACCAAGACGGGAATTTCTATACGGGCAATCTGCGGAACGCCAAACAGACGGTGACTTATACTTGCCGGGGCAGCGGAGAGTACTATCGGCCCACCTTTTCGTTCCAGGGCTTCCGGTATGTCCGGGTGGAGGGCTGGCCGGAACCTCTCGATCCTGCCAGCTTCACCGGAGAAGTCATTCACACCGACATGATTCCCACCGGATCCTTCGAGTGCTCTCATCCTCTGATCAACCAACTGCAGAGCAATATCGTATGGGGCCAGAGGGGCAATTTCCTCGACGTCCCTACGGATTGCCCGCAGCGGGACGAGAGGCTGGGCTGGACTGGCGACGCCCAGGTTTTTGTCCGTACGGCGGCCTTCAACTATGGGGTGGCCCCGTTTTTTGGCAAATGGCTGAAGGATCTGGCTGCCGATCAGAAGCCGGACGGGGGCGTCCCCTTCGTGATCCCGGATGTGCTGGACGCCAGGTCCCATTCCTCGGCGGCTTGGGGGGATGCCGCGGTCATCTGTCCCTGGACCGTCTATCTGATCTACGGGGATACGCGCATCCTGGAGGAGCAGTACCCCAGCATGAGGGCATGGGTCGAATACATCCGCGCCCAGGGGGAGGAGGAGCTCCTCTGGAATACGGGCTTCCACTTCGGCGATTGGCTGGGACTTGATGCCAAGGAGAACAGCTATGTCGGAGCCACCCCGAAGGATCTGATCGCCACGGCCTTCTACGCTTATTCGACCTCCCTGGTAGCGAAAGCGGCAGCCGTACTCGGCCATTCGGAGGATGCGCAGCGGTACGGGGAGCTCCATGGCCGTATCGTCCGGGCATTCGCTTCGGAGTTCATTACCCCGAACGGCCGGCTGGCGGGCCATACCCAAACAGCGCACGTCCTTGCCCTGATGTTCGAGCTTGCCGACGGCGAGGTCCGCCGGAAGCTGGCGGCCGCCTTGGCCGCCTATATCGAAGAGCAGAAGATGCACCTGACCACGGGCTTCGTCGGCACGCCGTACCTGTGCCATGTGCTGTCGGCCCACGGGTACCATGACCTGGCCGTGAAGCTGGTGCATCAGGAGGAGTATCCCTCCTGGCTCTATTCCGTCCGGATGGGAGCAACCACCATCTGGGAGCATTGGGACGGGATCAAGCCGGACGGCTCGTTCTGGAGCGACGATATGAACTCCTACAACCATTATGCTTACGGGGCCATCGGGGATTGGCTGTACCGGGTCGTGGCCGGCATCGAGCTGGAGGAGCAGGCGCCGGGGTATAAGCGGATCCTCCTCCAGCCGAATCCGGAATCCGGTCTTGCTTATGCCCGGGCCTCCTACGAATCCATGTACGGCAGAATCTCAAGCGGGTGGTCGAAGGGGGAAAACGGCACGGTCACCTACACATTTGAGGTCCCGGCCAATACGACGGCCCGGGTTCGCCTGCCGGATGCCGCGAACCGGACCGTAAGGGCCGATGGCCGAAGCATCGCCGAGGCTCAGGAGTGGGCGGGCAAGCTCCACGGGGACGGCGCCGCCGTCCTGATCGAGATCGGATCAGGATGTTATACCTTCATCGTGGAAGAAGTACGATAGGATCCAGAAGGTTCTCCCGGCGCGGGGAGGGCCCTTTTTGTCGCGGTTTCAACGCTGTCGGGAGGGGCTCTCTGAATGGGAGGTTCTGGAGATTTGGATGTGGCCGGGGCGGGGCGCTAGAACCTGGCCTTCCGGTAATAGAGCGGTGCATGTCCGGTGACGGACTTGAAGATCCGGCCGAAATGTGTCACGCTGCCGAAGCCCACCTTCTTGCCGATGAGGGCCGCCTGCAGCTTGGTGCTCTCGAGCAGCTTCTTCGCTTCCGTCACCCGGACGCTGTTGACGTATTCCACGAAGGTGAATCCGGTCGCTTCCTTGAAGAACCGGCTCAGGTAGGAGGGGCTGACGTAGAATTTCTCCGCCAGAAGCGGCAGCGGCAGCTCCTCCATATAATGGGTGTTGATGTAGCGGACAACCTCCGAGATGCGCTCATGCATGGGACTCAGGGACTCCAGCGGCTCCAGGCTGTGCTGGAGCTCATACCTGCAGCAGATCACGAGCAATTGCATCACCAGGGTATGGGTGAACAGCTCGTAGCCCGCCTTCCGGTCCTGGATCTCCTTCAGGATGCTCCCGGTAAGCGAGGAGATGGCCAGCTTGTCCTGCGGGGAGGCGCGAACGATGAGAACCTCCTTCTCGTAGAGCGGCCGCAGAATATCTCGGTGGGCGTCCATCATGGTCATGTAATTCTTGTCGATGTTCACGATCAATCGTTCATGTTCGGGAATCTCGGCGTTGGTGGTCCGATGCAGGACGTTCGGCGCAATGATGACCACATCCCCCTCCTGGATGACGACGGTCCGGTCCTTAATGAAGAACGTGCGCTGGCCGGACATCAGGCAGTACACCTCGTAAGTACTGTGAAAATGGCTGGTCGGCATATGATGGCTCTGCACTTTCCAGTGATTGACCATGAAGGTTCCTTCTCCATGATCCAGATGGATGTCATCTCCCATAACGGCGGCTCCTTCCTTCCGAGTATCTGTATTTATTATAACCTGTTCCTTGGATAGGGCAAGATATAAGAAGAATAGTGCAATTTGTACAAAAAATGTACATCTTATTTTGCTAAGATAAGCGTAGAAAAAGGGATGCTGCCCATGAACAGGAGATGAAGACATGCGCAAGTTCGAATGCAATGAAGCGGAAGTTAGGGAACTGATCGACCGGGTGGTCCGGAGAACCATGAACATGGATTTCACATGGAATTGGTCCTGCGGAGTGGCTTTTTACGGGATCAGCAAGGCGTGGGAAGTGACCCGGAATCAGGAATACATCGACTTCCTGGTCAAGTGGGTGGATGAATATCTGGAGCTGGGAATCCCGACCCTGATGGTCAATTCCTGCGCCATGGGCCACACCATGCTGACCCTGCACGAAGCCACCGGCGATTCCAAATATCTGGACCTGGCCTTGATGAAGGCCGAATACCTGCGGAAGGACGCCATCCGCTTCGGACAAGGCGTGTTCCAGCATACGGTGTCCTCCAAGAACGATTTCCCCGAGCAGGCTTGGGCGGATACCCTGTTTATGGCCGCATACTTCCTGCTGCGCCTGGGCTTCAAGCTGGACAATAAGGAATACATCGACGATGCGCTGAACCAATTCTATTGGCATGAGGAGTACCTGCAGGATCCGAAGACGAATCTGTTCTATCACGCTTGGGACAACGTGCGCCAGGACCATCTGTCCGGCATCTACTGGGGCCGTGCGAATGCATGGGCCGCCTATACGATGGCGCAGGCGTACAAGATGCTGAACCCGTTCATGCCGATGTGGATGCAGATCGGCGGGGCGCTGGGAGACCAGCTGAGCGCACTGGTGCGGCTCCAGACGCCGGACGGGCTGTGGCGCACGGTGCTGAACGACGAGACCTCCTACGAGGAAACCTCGGCTTCGGCAGGCATCGCCGCCGCCATCGTCATCAACGGGCACCCGCTGCATCAGAACTATATGGCGCAAGCGTATGAGGGCATCCTGGCCAACATCGACGAGGACGGCTCGGTACGGAACGTGTCGGCGGGCACGGCGGTCATGCATTCCGCGGATGACTACAAGGTGATCTCCAAGAAGCGGGTGCAGGGCTGGGGACAAGGCTTGACCTTGGCCTACCTGGTGGCGCTGCTTCAGAACCGCGAGCTGGTCAGCAAGATCTAAGGATATAAACACGAGGGGCCTCGAGCAGGCACCTGCATGACCTCTTCTCGGCTTCCGGCGGAGCAATCCGCCGGCGGTCCGGGAAGAGGTTTTTTTGCGCTGAGAACGCTCTATTTTTTTGGCTTGTTTTCCAGTAAAATGAAACTGCATCAGCTCCTGATGCTGAACCAAATCCAATGGCGGGTGCCGCCGACGGAGGAATCCGGCCATGATTCATACGCTTCGCTTCAAGCTGGTGCGCGGATTTATCTTGATCCTGATCCCTCTGGCCCTGTTCTTATACTATAACAATTATTACGCCATGAAGGTGGTCCGGGAGGAGGTCTCCCGTTCCACGGCAGATACGCTGTCCTTCTATGTTTCCGGGATCGACCGGGACTTGGAGGAGGCCAACGATTATTTGCTTCGGCAGGTGACGAGCGACGCTTCCTACCCTTTTCTGATCGACCTTTCCTTATATACATCGGAGAGCAGCGCCTATTTCTTAAGCAAGCAGTGGATTCTTCGGACCTTCATGAACGACTTGAACGACTACCATGCGGTGGATGCCTTCTTCGCCTATTCCTTCCGGAACGACGATTTTATCGCCACGGAGCAGTCTTACGAAACCGCCCAGCGGAACGGAAGGCTGTTCCGAAGCTACTTTTACGACAGGGCAGTGCAAGGGGAGCAGCGATGGGAGGTGTACCGGTTCGAGAACAAGAGCTTCCTGATCCGGCTCGTCAAAGCCACCCAAGATGTATACGCAGGAGCCATCGTGGACTGCGAACGGTTCATGAAGCCTCTGGACCAGCTTGGCGGCAGCGGGAACGCCAGGGTGCTTCTGCTCACAGAGGAGGGCCTTCCGCTGGAGTGGTCGGACCTGCCGGCTGACAGTCTGGAATCGCTGAAGTCCGTAAAGCCGGGGCCGGAACGGCTGCACCGGACCTTCAAGGATCCTGCAGACGGCAAGAGCTACATGCTGGCGGATGCTTCCTTTCGTTGGGCTCCGCTGCGGTTCATGCAGCTGATCCCCGAGCAGGAGAAGCTGAAGCAGCTTCCCTTCTTCCAGCGGGTCATTCTCTTCATTCCGGTGGGGGCGGGGGTGCTGTTGATTTTTTACCACCTCTCTCTGAAGCGGATTCTCCTTGCTCCCCTGAATGCCCTGATCCGGGGCATGCGCAAGATCATGCAGGGGGACTTCGACGTCCGGCTGAAGGACGATCCCTCTACGGAGTTCCAATTTCTCATCGATACGTTCAATACGATGGTGACCGAGGTCCGGAGTCTGAAGATCAAGTTCTATGAGGAGAAGCTCCGGGCCCAGCAATCGGAGTTCAAGCATCTGCAGGCCCAGATCAACCCGCACTTTTACCTGAATTCCTTGAACATCATCTACAGCTTGTCCCTCTTGGGCGAGAACCGCCTGGTGGAGAAGATGGCGGAGCATATGGCCGATTATTTCCGATTCATCACCCGGTCCCACCGGGATTCCATCTCCCTGGAGGAGGAGCTGGAGCATATCCGCAGCTATATGGAGATCCAGTGCCTTCGTTTCCCGGATAAGCTGACCTACCGGATCGAGGTGCTGGAGGCATGCAGAAGGGTGCCAATCCTGCCGCTGACGGTCCAGCCCTTCGTCGAGAATGCCATCATCCACGGGATGACCAAGGGAAGCGGGGGCTTCCATGTGCATCTTAGGGCGGAATTTGCGGAGGGGGCGGCAGATCGGATCTGCGTGACGATCGCCGATAACGGCAAGGGTCTTCCAGCGGAGCTGGTGGACTCGTTCAACAGGGGAGAGGCCGGGTCGGGAACGGGACCCAAGCATCTCGGAATCTGGAATGTGCTTCACCGGCTCCGGATGAAGTATGGAGAGAAAGCGACTGTCCGCTTCGGTAACGGGCCGGATTCCGGAGCGGTCATTTCCATGGAATTGCCGTCGGACATTGACGAATAGGAGACGATGGGATGTATAGGCTTCTGGTGGTGGATGATGAGCTGTATGCGGTCCGGGCGCTGCTGAAGGGGGTTGACTGGAAGGAGCTGGGGTTCGAGGATGTGCTCATGGCCCGGGATGCGGATGAGGCGATGGAGATCATCAAGGCGGACACGGTGGATCTGATGATCTGCGATATCGAGATGCCGGGGATGACGGGGCTGGAGCTGGCGGAATGGGCGGCGGAGCAGTTTCCCTGGATGGAGACGGTATTTTTGACCGGCCATGCGGATTTCTCCTACGCTCAGCAGGCAGTACAGCTGGGAAGCTTCGATTACCTGCTGAAGCCGGTCCGGCCGGAGCAGCTCAGGCAGGTGGCGGTCCGGGCGCTGGAGAAGATCAAGAAGGGCCAGGATGCCCGGTCCTTCAATGTGATGTACAACAAGTATGTGAAGCTGTGGGAAGCCCAGAAGCCCATTCTCATCGAACGGTTCTGGCAGGACATCCTGGCCGGACGCCTGGCTCCGACGGAAGCGCAGCTGGAGGAGTCGCTGTCCGCATCCAACCTGTCCATCACACCGGAGACGCGTGTGCTCCCGATCCTGATCAGTGTGGAATACTGGCACAAGGAATTGACGGAGCGGGATGAAGAGATCATGGAATATGCCCTTCGGAATGCGGCTCAAGAGCTGCTCCTCCTCACTCCGCGGGGGGATGTGGTGAAGGACAGGAACGGGATCCTGTTCGCCTTGATGTATGCGGATCCGGATGCGGGGGGCTTCCCGGACAGAGGAGCGCTCGAAGCCGCCTGCCGGAGCTATACGGATGCGTGCAGCCGGTTTTTCTACTGCAGTGTCTCCTGCTACGCCGGTGCCCCTGCTGCGATCCGCGGACTGGTGGAGATGTGCCAACGTCTGACGGAGCTGGAGCATTACAATATCCGGCACACTGGCTCCGTGCAGCTTCTGGATGGACTGCCCCGGGAGATGCCGCGGCCTTCACGGAAGAAGCCGCTTCAGGCCGATTGGTCCGACTGGGCCGTCCTGCTGGAGGCCGGGAAGAAGGAGGAGCTTCTGAAGCGGGCGGAGCTGCTCTTCGAGGGCCTGCAGCAGGAGCAGGCGGACCCCGAGGACTTGAGTGCCGTCTACCATTCGATGATTCACGTCCTGTACCAAGCCGCCCGCAAGAAGGGAATGACCATGAAGGATGTGGCCGGTACCCCGAAAGGGATAGAGGACCCGGGGGCCACCCGGTCCATCTCGCACCTGAAGGCTTGGACGCTCCGGATTCTCCGGACCGCTGCAGACCGTATGCTCGGTTACGAAGGAGAAAGCTCGGCCCTGATCGAGAAGGTGAAGCGTTACATTGACGGCTCCCTGAAGGAGGTCACCCGCGAGAGCATCGCCGCCCACGTGTATCTCAACTCGGCGTATCTCTCCCGGCTGTTCAAGAAGGAGACGGGCCAGTCTCTCGTCGACTATATCATCCAGGAGAAGATGAACCGGGCCAAGCTGCTGCTGACCGAAACGAACTGCAAAATTACGGACATCTGCGACATGCTGGGCTACGAGAACCTCTCCTATCTGGGCCGGGTATTCAAGAAAACGGTAGGGGTGACGCCCCAGGAATACCGCAAACGGTACCAGAAATAAAAGCGAATCGACTCCGGACATCACGGGGCCGTCCATGATCGGTTGACCGGCATGGGCGGCCCCGTGATCCATATAGTCATGAAAATATCAACTAGGTCACAATGCCATATAGTGGAGGAATTGTAAGCGCTTTTATAATAGGAGATGGAATCATCCGTTTCTTGCAAGGGAGGAGGTATGAACGGGCTTGTGCCGGCGGATGGACGGGGTGCACACTCATGAAGATCGTGTGGGGAGGTAATCGTGGAATGAGAGGCTTGAACAAAGCGACGGCAATGGGGCTCTTGCTCGGCATGCTGGTGTCGCAGGTACTGGGAATGCCGCAGCAAACTCATGCATCGGCAGGTGCTGCGGTATACGAATCCGTCATCAAGTACGAAGCGGAGAACGGCATATTGACCGGTGCGACGGCGATTCAGCCGGACGCAGGCGCATCGGGCGGCCGGATGGTGGGGCACTTCAACGGGAACGGGGACGGTCTGACCTTCAAGAGCCTATCTGCAGGCACGAAGCTCACCGTTTATTATGCCGCCCTGTATAGCGGAACCATCAGTCTTTATATCAACAACCAAAAGGCAGGCACCCTGTCAGTCCCCGGCACCAACAGCTGGATCGCCCCCTACCAAGCAGCCGAGAAGGCGGTGAGTATTCCTGCCGGAGCTACGGTGACGCTGCAGCGGGATGCCTACGATACGGGGATCAACATCGACTACATCACCATCACCCAGCCGGAATCCACCGTTCCCTTCGATGCCAAGGGGAAATATACGGATTCGCTGGACTCGCTGAATCATACCGTAACCCATTCCGGCATCACCCAGTCGTCGGGAAGCATATCGGGGCCGGGCGACCTGGTGTATAGCGCAGGCACTGCCGGCTTTAAGTCCATCTCGCTTGAGACGACCTTTAATAAATGGTCCTTGAACTATAACGGGAAGGATCTTTCGGTATACGAAGCGGTGTATGACGCTTCATCGGGCGCCTTCACCAATACGAAGCAGGTGCCCCTCGTCCGGGAGCTCCGTCCCAACCTGATGGAGAACAAGGATGTCGGCAAGGCGGTATATATATCCGGGCCCATTACCCCTGGCACCCGGTATCTGCGGGTGGTGCTTCCGGATAAGGAATTTTTCCAGAATGAAGACCCGGCTCATTTCCCCAACTTCAAGGTGGACTCCATCACCATGACCAATAGTGCCGCCGCCGGCTATTCCAATACTTACATGGTGGATGATCTATCCGGCTTCACCCGGTTTGCGCCTGGTGCCAATACCGATAATTTGTACGTGACGGATCTGACGGCCCCCGACAAGATCTGGGACGCCCGTACCTTTGCCGCCAGCCATTTTATGGAGCGCAAGAGCGCTACAGTGGCCGATCAGGGGATGACCTATGCGGCCCCGGAGGGTAAGGAGCTTAACAGCGTATATGCGGAAGGCTACTATAATTTCGCTCCTCCTTCCTTATTCGAGATTTGGACCTCCGCGGACGGCGTCAACTTCGTCCCTTCCACCCAGAACATCAACCGCTCGAACCCTACCTTCTTGAACAACGGCCAATGGCTGCCCTTCGTGGTGAACATACCGGATCTTCCTACCGGCACCCGGTACGCCCAGATCCGCCTCCCTGCCTATGCGGCAGGCGAGCTCTATGGAATGAAGCACCCGCGCATGACGCAGGTCGCACTCGGCTACGGGGAACCGGGCACGGGCAATCCGGTGCCAACTGACCCTTCCGGCCCCAAAGAAACGGTCATTGCATATACGGATGCTCCCCTCATCATGGATGGGATCGTAGAGACGGATGGGGATAGCGGTCCGGTCGGAGAATGGGCTGGAGCCTCCTCCGCCGTACTGGCGGGAACCGTAGATACCAATGGGGACTCGCACAGTGCCGTGGTATTCCTGAAGTATGATTATGAGAAGCTCTACATCGGTGCCAAGATTAAGGACCCGACTCCGATGCAGAACACGAATACGGGAGGCAACATCTGGAACGGGGATAATCTGGAGCTCTTCTTGGGTACGGAGGATCTGGACTTCTCCCAGTATCCGGACAAGAAGCTGGCTATGCTTCCAAGCGACGTGCAGGTCGTATTAAGCGGGGGCATGGAGCAGGGGCCTCAATTCTATCTCTATCAGAACGGCGTCTTCAGCTATCCAAATATCGAGATGAACGTCCGGCCGGATGCCAACGGGAAGGGCTATACCATCGAAGCCTCCATTCCCCTGCATGTACTGGGCATCACTGACCCCTGGGACCACAAGCGGGTGATTTTGAATCCGGTGCTGAATGACGGGGCCATGCCGAAGAGAGGGCAGTACGGCTGGACCACCACGGACGAGCCCACCAAGAAAAGCAGAAGCTTATGGGGAAGCGCCGATCTGGAGCCGACGCTTGCTCCCGCAGCCGGGCTGTCCGTGGCAGCCGCCGTGGATGCGCTCACCGGGGCCGTAACCGTGACGGGTACGACATACCAGGCTCTGGCGAAGGATGTCACGATTCTGGTCAAGAATTCCGGCGGATACACGGCCTATCTGGATCAAGCGCGGAGTGATTCGCTGGGGCGGTTTAGCTTCACCTTCCCCATTAACGGCGAAGTCTTCGGCGGCGGCAGATACACGGTACTGGCCGGTGGAGACGGCATCGATCGCCCGGGCTCCACGGTTTTCGACTATACGCCTGTACCTGAAGGTCCCGCTGCGGTATCGGCGAGCTTGACAACGGATGCAGCTGTGCTCCAAAAAGGCTCCGTTCTGCAGGCAACCGCCGGGCTGGAGCGGGCCAGCGGGGTTTCCGCCGTGGAGATGGAAATCCGGTACGACCCGTTGCTCTTCTCCTATGTTGCCGGAAGTGCCGCGCCCGCCGATCCGAATTCGGCGATCGTGGACAGCCAGCTGGACGAAGCAAACGGGTCGCTCCGGTTCGTATTGGCCCGTCTGGGTCCGGATCATACGTTGTCAGGTTCAGCTCCTGTTCTGACCCTTCGTTTCACGGCGATCGGAGCTTCCGGACAAGGTAAAATCGAAGTCGCCCGGACGGTCGTGTCCAACCCGCAGGGTGCCCTGACGTCGGCTGCGGTGAACCAAGCCATCGTCATGGTCACCGTAATGCCGGAAACCACTCCATTGTTGTCTGCCATTATCCAAGCCCAAAACCTCTATGACCATACCGCAGCAGGCATGGAGAATGGCAACGTACCGCCCAAAGCGAAGGAAGCGCTGCTGGCGTCCCTTACAAGCGCCCAGGCAGCAGCTCACGACCCTGCGTCAACACCGGATAGGATCGCCCAAGCATTATCGGCATTGACTGCTGCCGTCTCCAAGTTCCAAAGCCTGGTGATCACGGTTACGACGGGGGATTTCGGCAGCCCGGGCTATGATCTGAGCGAAATCGGAATCATGGCCGGTTCGTACGGGGTGAAGGCTAACGATGCCGGCTGGAATCCCGCTTATGATCTGGACGGCGACGGCGAAGTCGGAGATTATGAGCTGGTCTTCGTCGCCAAACGTTTCCACGAGGAGGGGTAAGAGTGAAGGGTGCCATCATGCTTAAAAAAGGAATCACCCTATTGTGGATCGCGATGCTTCTGCTGCTCTCCTGGACATGCGTCGTGCCGGCGGACCCGGCCTATGCCGCAACAGGTATCGTCTATTACGTCGATTCCGCATCCGGAAAGGATACCAACAACGGAACAAGCCAGAATACGCCATGGAAGACGCTTGCCTCTGTGTCGTCCCGGGCTTCCCAGTTCAAGCCGGGGGATCAGATTCTGCTGAAATCGGGAAGCATCTGGAACGAGTCCTTCGATATCACCTTTTCCGGTGCGGAAGGCAGCGCGATTACAGTGGGGAAGTACGGCGGAGACACCAAGCCCGTCATCAACGGAAGAGGCGGCAATTACGCCGTCCGGATTCAGAACCAGCAGCATATCACAGTGCGAGATATCGAGATCACCAACTTCTCCGCATCGAATTATGATGACTACAAGTCCGCCTATTACCGCCGATCCGGCGTTTGGGTCCAGGCCTACCACAAGGGAGCGATGAGCAATATCAGCCTGATCGGATTGGATATCCATGATATTACAGGGATATCCGTCACCGGTGAGTCCTGGGTGAAGGATACCGACGGCGATATGGTGAACAAGAACCATAATGCCGCGATCCTGCTCAATTCCTGGGAATGGGAGGCCAATGTGGCCGCCGACAAGCATGCCTATTTCAAGAATCTGCTGGTCCAGGATTGCAGCATCCACGATATCCGGACCATCGGAATCACACTGGACGGACATGAGAAACAGACGGAGACTCTGTACCACAAAAATGTCGTGATCAAGAATAATACGATCAGCAAGACCGGCTCGGACGCCATTGTCATCGGGGTCTCCGAAAATCCGCTCATCGAGTATAACACCGCCTACGATGCCGGGATCCATTCGGTGGACGGCAAGTGGATCGCAGGGATCTGGGTATGGAGGACCCTGGGCGCAACCATCCAGAACAACGAGGTGGCCCGGGTTCATTACCAGTCCAGCGCCAGCGCCGATTCCAATGCCTTCGACGTGGACATTCAGGCTCAAGGAAATCACCTCTTCCAGTACAACTATTCTCATGACAATACGGGCGGCTTCGCCATGGACATGGGACAGCTGAAGAACGGAAGAACAGTGTACCGGTACAATATCAGCCAGAACGACCAGCACCACAGCTTCTCCGGCAATACGATGAATATATCGGATCCCTCGTTGTTGTATAACAACCTCTTTTATAACGACAATGGGGATGGCTTCGTCATCGCGAACAATGCGAAGGCCACCTTCGTGAACAATATTTTCTACACCTCCAAAGGCAATACTCCTTATCCGGCCGGTCCTAAATTTTATAACAACGGCTTCTTCGGCGCTGCGCCGCCCGCCCAAGGCTTGAACAACCTGACCGTGGATCCGAAATTCGTGAACCCGGGCCAAGGCGGGGACGGAATGGCCAGCGTCGCCGGATACCGTCTACAGCCTGACTCTCCTCTGATCGGCGCCGGAAGGGCGATGGAGGAACATGGAGGGAAGGACTTCTGGGGGAATGCGCTGTATACTGGGTCGCCGGATATCGGGGTATTCGAGGCCCCGGACAGCACCGTATCCGATTCCACGGCTCCGGCACGACCGACCGGTCTGACCGTCATCGATCGGACGGATACGAGTGTCACGCTGGCATGGAATGCCATGGAAAACGGCGTTCCCTTGGACGGAGAGATCTACAACGCGGCAGACCAATCGAAGGCGGCGTCGGTCATGTTCGGCAACCGGGTGACGGTGACCGGGCTTGCTCCGGACACCGCATACAGCTTCTATGCCGTGGCGAAGGATAGGTCCGGCAATCCGTCGGCGGGAAGCGATCCGGTAACGGTCCGGACGTCGATGGCGGCGGTTGCTGTGGACAATACGGATGCCCAGATTACGGGAAGCTGGAATGCGGCAAACGGGGGCAGCTCCTACAACAACGATTACTTGACCATTGCCAAAGGAAGCGGCGCCAATTCGGTTACCTGGACGCCGAGCCTGGCCAGGGACGGGTATTATCAAGTCTATTACCGGCTGCCTGCCGGCAATGGGAACAGGGCCTCTAACGCACCGTTTACGGTCAGCTTCGACGGCAGCTCCAAGACCTACCTAATCAATGAGCGCACTGCAACCGGAGAATGGACTCCGCTCGGCATCCACCGCTTCAAGGCGGGCACGTCCGGCAGTGTCAAGGTGACGGATCTGGCGAACGGGGAAATCGCGGCAGACGCCGTGAAGTTCCTCTATCTGGAGGGCTTCGGCCCCTCCAGCATCTCAAGGGCTATCCTGACCGCCGAGAAGCAGCAGCTGCGGGTCGGCACCTCCATGTCCCTATCCGTGGTGGGGACCGACGAATCGGGGGGGAAGGCTCTGGATCTGGTATCGGCGGGCTTCCCCATCCAATACGAGAGCGATAATCCCGCCGTGACTGTATCGTCCTCCGGTATCGTGACTGCCGTCACGCAAGGAACGGCCCAGATCAAAGCAACAGCCGTGCTGAACGGGGCGTCGGTTGTCAGCAATACCGTCCGGGTTATCGCAGGGCCGGCATTCACTGTTCTCCCCCCGGCGATTACGGACGGGTCCGGCCAACCGATTGCCTCGCTCACGCCCTACGGGCTGGTGCAGGCCTCTACGACGGTGGTCAATTCCACCGACAACCAGCAGTCCGCCACCCTGATCCTTGCGGTATATAATCAGGATGGCCTGTTGAAGAGCAGTTCGGCCGACGCGGCCGTCAAGAGCTATGATTCCTCGACGCTAACTACGACCCTGGTCTTGCCGGGGGATGTGGCGGGATGTTATGTCCGGGCATTCGTATGGGACGGCAAGGAAAGTATGCATCCGCTGGCGCCACGTACGGGATATCCGAATTGACGAAGATTTCGGAATGAAGGGAACGGAGCTCCTCCGGAAGCGGTTTAACGCTGCCGGAGCATGGGCTCTCTTCCTTTTCATCATGCCGGTTGAAGGAGGGGTGTAGGATGTGGCGGTACGTGGGGGGATGGAAATTGGCCCGTATGATACTCCCGCTTCTAGTCCTGGCGGCGGTCATGATCATGAAGGACCGGTTGCCAGAGCCGGCTGATGCACCCGCTGGGGGGGACATTGCAGCTGCCGTGGATGGGGAGCCGCTGACGGTTCAGGAGCTGCGGCTGCATATGGCTGAGCAGAGAGCACGGGTCTCCGCTTATTTCAACGCGGCGTATCAAGCGGAGGAAAGTCCGGCGTTCTGGACCACCTCTTATGGAGGGGAGATCCCTCTGGAGAAGCTGAAGAAGGAAGCTCTTGCCGCTGCGGCCCGCAGCAAAATCCCCATGCTTCTGGCCAAGCGGGAAGGGATCGTGGCCGATATCAGCTATGCCGCTTTCCTGCAAGGATTCCAGTCGGAGAATGAACGCAGGGCGGCGGCCAAGAAGAACCGCCAGCCCCTTTACGGGCCGGAGCAATACCGGGAGTCCGAGTATTATCGGGTCTATCAATCCAATGTAACCGGCGAGCTGCAGAAGAAGCTGCAGCTGGGGAGCCGCTTCTCGGAAGAAGAGCTGCTGCGCTACTACGAGTCCCGGAAGGAGCAGCTCTTCAAGCTGCCGGATACCATAACAGTCCGCAGACTGACCTTGACCCACCCGGAGGCAGGGTCTGTTCTGGCAGGGATAAAGGAGAAGGCCGATGCGGGTATGGAGCTGGAGGAGGCCGCAGCACCGTACAAGGAATGGGCGGTATGGGAAGAGACCGTGACAGGCGGGGGGAGTGTCCGCAGCAGTGCCCTGTCGGATCCGGAGCTGATGTCGCGGATCTCTTCCTTGGGGGAAGGGCAAGTATCGGATGTCTTCCAAGCGAACGGGAAGCCGTGGCTGGCGGTATGTATCGGACGGGCAGGCAACGGCTACCGGGCGTTTCACGAGGTCAGGGAGGGTATTCGGAATACCCTGGCTTCCGAAGCCTTCCGGACCTTGCTGGAAGAGAGAATCCGGGATGCCAGAGTGGAGATCAACCCGCAGGTATACGGCAGGATCCGGGATGCGGAGCTCCCGTAAACGGAGCGTGCCCGGCAGCCGAACTCGTCACAAAAAGGTGAAGCAGGTCACATCCCTTCGTAGTGGGGCGCGGGAGCCTCTCCTATAATGAAGATATCCCGATCCTACAAGCGAGGTGGCATCAATGGTACCAATTGTGGAGCCCCGGCGGAAGCCGTTCTGGAAAGTCCTGATTCGAGAACGCCATTTCCTGATTATGCTGCTGCCCGGGGTCCTCTACCTGCTCTTGAACAATTACCTGCCCATGGCCGGCACGGTCATCGCCTTCAAGAGCATGGACTACAGGGGAATCTGGGGCAGCCCGTGGGCAGGCCTGGAGAACTTCGAATTTCTATTCAAGACGACGGATGCCTGGGTCATTACCAGGAACACGATTCTGTACAACCTGCTCTTCATCGTTCTCATTACGACCTTCGCCGTGCTGCTGGCCATCATGCTGAATGAACTCCGGAACCGGTTCGCGGCCAAGGTGTACCAGAGCGTCATGTTTCTCCCCTACTTCCTGTCCATGGTGGTGGTGGCCTATCTGGTCTTCTCCATGCTGAGCGAGGAGTACGGGTTCGTGAACAAGTCTATCCTGGAGCCACTGGGCTATGAAGGAATCTCCTGGTACGGCGAACCGAAGTATTGGCCGTACATTCTTCCGATGGTGCATGTCTGGAAGAACGTGGGGTACTCCAGCGTCATCTACCTGGCCGCCATCATCGGCATCGACCATGAATACTACGAGGCGGCACTGATCGACGGGGCCAGCAAGTGGCAGAGGATTACGAGAGTCACAATTCCGATGATCCGGCCGGTCATCATCATCATGACGCTGCTGGCCGTAGGCCGTATCCTGAATGCCGACTTCGGCTTGTTCTACCAGGTGTCGCTGGATGCGGGGGCGCTGTACCCCACCACCAACGTCATCGATACGTATGTGTACCGGGCGCTGCTTCAATACTCGGATATCGGGATGTCCTCCGCAGCAGGCTTGTACCAGGCGGTCGTCGGATTCTTCCTCGTCCTGACCGTCAATGCGCTGGTGAGAAGATACAGCAAGGAGGACGCCTTATTCTAACGGGACCCCGGTCCATGTGCTAGGAGGTATAGAATGGAAACCTTGACCAATTCCACCCCGGTTACAGCCGCTGCAGCCAAGCGGAAAGGGTACCGCGATCCCCATGCCGTCTCCGGTCCGGCCCACGCGGCCTTGAACGCGGTCTTCATCGTCTACAGCCTGATCTGTCTGCTGCCCATCCTGTTGGTTCTGACCGTTTCCTTCTCCGACGAGAAGTCGGTGGCGATAGACGGCTACCGGCTGATCCCGGAGAAGTTCAGCCTAACGGCGTACCGCTTCGTGTTTAACGACTTCGACAAGGTGCTTCGGGGCTATGAGGTCTCAATCCTGGCCACCGTGATCGGCACGCTGGCCGGACTCCTCATCACTTCCTTGTTCGCTTATCCGCTGGCAAGGCACTCTTTTCGCTACCGGAGATTCTTCTCCTTCTTCATCTTCTTCACGATGATCTTCAACGGCGGACTGGTGCCCTGGTACCTGGTCTACACGAATGTCCTGCATATCAACGACACCCTGCTGGCCTTGATTATCCCGAACCATCTGCTGGGCGCGTTCTACGTCATCATGATGCGGACCTTCTTCCAGCAGACCATCCATCCGTCCATCCTGGAATCCGCCAGCATCGACGGCGCCAGCGAATACCGCATCTACTTCACCGTCGTGCTGCCGCTTTCCCTGCCGGTCCTTGCGACCATCGGCTTATTCTACACCCTGGGGTATTGGAACGATTGGTTCAACAGCCTGGTCTTCATGAACAATGACAAAATGGTCAACCTTCAATATCTGATGTATAAGGTGATGAGGAACCTGCAATTCCTGATCTCCACGTCCTCGGTCTCCAGCTCCGCCTCCGGTGAAATCGCCAAGCTGCCGAACGAAACCGTACGGATGGCCATGGCTATCATCGGAATGGGGCCCATCGTGCTGGCGTATCCGTTCTTCCAGAAGTATTTCGTCAAGGGTCTGACCGTTGGCGCCGTCAAAGGCTAGGCTAATACCGGCTGAAGCCGGATGGCATAGATACCACCATGAAAATGAGGAGGGTTCATCATGACCAAGAATAGAAAGACGCTCATACTCGCCATGATTCCCGCATTGACGCTGTCCCTGGCCTTGGGGGGATGCGGAGATGACGACAAGCCGGAGGCCGTTCCGTCGGGAAGCCCATCGGCGCCTGCAGCCAGCGCGAAGCCGGCAGAGACGAAGAAGGAGCTTCCTCCCTATACCATCAAGATGTTCGTTCCGGGGGGAAGCGTCCAGAAGGATCAGGAGCTGGTCAATCAGGAGGTCAGCAAGTACCTGAAGGACAAGATCAACGCCTCCTTCGAGCTGACGGTCATCGATTGGGGAAGCTGGCAGGACAAGATCAATCTGAAGTTCGCCTCCAACGAGCCCTTCGATCTTCTGTATACCGCCAACTGGGATAACTACAGCACCAAGATTCAGCAGGGCAATATCATCCCCCTGAACGATCTGATCGACAAGTTCGCACCGGAGGCCAAGAAGCAGCTGAACCCGGCCCTGCTGGAGGGCGGCAAGTTCAACGGAAAGAACTACGGCTTCCCGGTGAACAAGGAAGTGGCCAGCCAGTACGGAATCATGCTCCGCAAGGATCTGGTCGACAAGTATAAGATCGATACGGCGAAGATCAAGACATTGGAGGATCTGCCCCCGATCTTCGATATGATCAAGGAGAAGGAGCAGGGGGTAACTCCGCTCATGATGGATAAGGGCAGCACGCTGATCAACCGGTTCTTCGACATCCAGGATTATGAGAGCATGGGCGGACAGTTCGCCAAGGTGAAGAGAGGGGCAGCGGAGATCAAGGCCGTGAACGGACTGACCTCCCCGGAATACAAGATGAGCTTGGACGTAGCGCGCAAATGGTTCCTGGCCGGGTATGTCAACAAGGATGCCGCCACGCTGCAGGATCTGAACGGCGCCCTGAAGGCCGGCAAGGCCTTCTCCTATCTGGAGCAGCTGAAGCCGGGCAAGGACGCCGAGGTCAGCATGGCCACTGGCATCCAATGGGTTCAAGTGGAGCTGACCAAGCCGATCATCTCGACCTCCGACACGACCGGCTCCATGAGCTCCATCTCCCGGACGTCGAAGGATCCGGAGCGGGCGATGATGTTCTTGAATCTGCTGCATACCGACAAGTACTTGGTCAACCTGATCGCCTTCGGCATAGAGGGCAAGCATTACGTGAAGAAGGGGGACAATATCATCGATTTCCCCCCCGGTGTCGACGCCAAGAGCTCCGGCTACAATCTGAACCAGGCCTGGCTGTACGGCAATCAGTTCAATGACTATCTGTGGGCCAGCGAGAATCCGAAGAAGTGGGAGAACTTCAAGAAGTTCAACGATTCCGCTGAGACTTCTAAAGTATTGGGCTTCATCTTCGATCCGGCCAACGTAAAGAGTGAGGCTGCGGCGGGAAACAACGTGTACAAGGAATTTACCCCGGGTCTTCATACCGGATCGGTGGATCCGGACGAGGTGCTGCCGAAGTACATCGAGAAAGCCAAGTCTGTGGGCATCGAAAAGATCATCGCCGAGACCCAGCGCCAGCTGGACGAATGGCAGAAGGCGAATAAGAAATAAGCCGGGAGGCATAAGAAACAGGCGGAGCGGGAGCTTCCGCCTGTTCGGCGTGGGGACGGATCTATAACCCTTACGTCAGGATTCTCCTGTTTCTGCGGCTCCAGGCGTTGGTCAGGGAGAGGACGCCGAAGTAGACCAGCAGTGCGAAGCCTGCTGAACCGAGCATGGACCCGAGCATGGTCAGGCCCATTCCCTCCAGAACCCCCAGCGCCCACTGGCCGCTCAGGAGCATGACCATCATGGAAACGGCCACCTGCACGTAAGGGCGGATGTCCCAGTAGAAGCCGATGGTGCCGGAGATGGAGAAGAAGTCCAGCATCGTCTGAATGACGATGCCGATGCCTAATCCGACGGCGATTCCGACGATCCCCAGCTCGCCGCCTAGGACGAAGATGGCGATCACCTTGAAGATCGTGGTGACGATATAGTTCCATAGGGAGGAGCCCGCCCGGCCGAGCCCGAGGAGAATGGCATGGAGCGGCGCATCAAAATAGTGAAGGAAGAACATAGGCGCCAGGATCTTCAGCAGGATGCCCGCCTCCGGCGCATGGTAGATCAGCGTGGTAAGCGGAGTGGCCCAGACGAACAGAATGACCGTGGCCGGCGCTCCGATCTGAAGCCCCAAGCGCATGGCTTGATCCATCCGCTTGTGCATCAAGAGACTGTTCCGGTTCGCCGCCGCCTCGCTGATGGCGGGTATGAGGGCGGTGGAGAGGGACTGGGTGATGAAGCTCGGCATGAACAAAAGCGGGAAGGCATAGCCGGCCAGCATGCCGAACTGCTTGGTAGCCATGGCGGTGCTGACTCCGGCCGCCGCCAGGCTGGTGGTAATGAGCAGCGGCTGGAAGGCGCTGTACAGCGAGTGAATCACCCCGTGCCCGGTGGTAGGCAGTCCGATGCGAAGCAGCTCTGTTAGAGTCGACTTCCCTCTGCGAAGGGAATGAGCCCACGTTTCGCCGGGCAGCTTGGCTTCACCGCGCAGCTTGTAGCTGATGAGCAGGAAGGTCAGGCTGGAGGCTTCACTGATGACGGAGGCGGCCATGGCGCCGGCAGCGGCATAAGCCAGACCGTGGGGCAGCAGGAGATGCACAAGAGCCAGCACGCAGGCAATCTGTACGGTGTTCTCCAGCACGTCGGAGGCGGCGATGGCCTGCATCCGCTGCTTGCCTCGGAAGTAGCCCTTGAGCACGGCGGATATGGCGACGATGGGGGCAATGGGGGTAATGGCCAGCATGGCGTAATAGGCGCGCTGGTCGCTCAGCAGAATGGAGGCGATCCACTCCGAGCCGAGCAGCGAGACGGTGGTGAGCAGGACGCTCAGGAAACCGGTCACGAGAAGGGAGACGTGCAGAATGCGTCTCACCTTCGCGTGTTCTCCCCGAGCGTCGGCTTCTGCGACCAGCTTGGAGATGGCCACCGGCAGCCCCAGCTCCGTGATCGTGATGACCAGCGGGACCAGCGGGTGGGCCATCATCAAGAGTCCGATTCCTTCCGCGCCCAGCATGCGGGCCACGAACATGCCGCTGATAAACCCGAGAATGCGGTTGACGAACGCGGCGACGGACAAGACGAACGTACCTCTCATGAAGGATTGGGACGGTTGCGGCATCGGCATCATGTCCTCCTGTCGATCAAATACTTCATTGTATTGCCGGACCGGAGAAAACATGCGAACAGGCCTGAAAAAGCAGGATTGGCTCAGGATCTGACCAACAGGACGACGCCGATCATAATGATGGAGATGCTGCCGGCCTTCTGCAGGGTGATGGGGGACTTGGGTACGCCGAACCATCCGAAGTGGTCCACGACGGCCGAGAGAATCACCTGGCCCAGAATCAAGAGCACATAAACGGATAGGCTGCCGATGGAATTGATGGACGTCGTGACGGCCAGCATGATGATGACTCCGAGCAGGGCGGAAGTGCCGATCCAGCCCCAGGTAGGCCCGCTGAGCGACCGGAAATCGCCGCGGAACAGGATGAAGACGAGACTGATGGCCACCTGGACCAAGGAGACGTAGGCAATCATGTTGAACTGGCTGGCCTGCTTGCCGATCATGGTATTGATCGTGGCCTGGGTGGAGCCGAAGGCACCGGCGAGGAAGGCGAGAAGGATGCTGAAGATGTTCATGGGTAGGCTCTCCTTTTGGTTGAAGTCAAGTATGTTGCTCCTGTACCGCGGTGGAGGTGGAGCTTCGAATGACAAGCTCGGGGCGCAGCACGATCCGCTGCTGCACACCTGCCCCTTCGCCCTTCATCTCCTGAAGCAGCGTGCGTACGGCCAGCTTCCCCATATGGGCGATGGGCTGGGCCACGGCCGTCAAGCCGGGGAAGCTGACGGAGGCAAGAAGCGTATTGTCGAAGCTTACCACCGACACGTCCTCCGGAACGCTCAGGTTCAGCTCCCGGGCCGCCTGAATGGCGCTGATCGCCAGAAGATCGTTGCAGGCGAACAAGGCGGAGGGACGGTTCCGGGAGGACAGCAGCTGGACAGCCTGCTGCCTGGCATCCTCCAGGCCTCCCGTGCAGGGAAGGATTCGGTCAGGGTCCAAGCGGAGGTCCGCATCTGTCCAAGCTTCCGCAAAGCCCTGGACCCGCTCCTTGCTGCTTGTAATCCGGGCGTCCTCCGCCAGCACGGCGGCATTCCGGTGCCCCAGCGAGAGCAGGTGCTTGGCGGCCATCCGCCCCCCTTCCCGGTCGTCTGCGAGAATCGCATGGGCCGGCACCCCGGGAATTTCCCTGGCCAACTGGACGACAGCGGTTCCCTTGGCCAAGATACCGTCCAGGCTGCTTCCGTCCAGAATGCCCGTGGCGAGAATGATGCCGTCGACGCTCTTTTGTTGAAGGAAATGGAGGTATTGCCCGATCCGGTCCTTCTGGTGGTCCGTGCTGCACAGGATCAGACTGTAGCCTGCGAGACGGCACTCATCCTCCACAGCCCGGGAGATCTCGGCGAAGAAGGGGTTGGAGATGTCCGGCACCATCATGCCGATAGAGTAGGTTTGTTTGCCCATGAGGGCGGAAGCCAGGACGCTGGGGCGGTAATCCAGCTTCTCCATGGCGTCCAGCACCTTGGCTTTGGTCTTGTCGCTGACCTTGCGTTTGCCGTTGATGACGTAGGAGACGGTGGCGATGGAGACGCCGGCCGCTTCCGCCACGTCATAGATGGTTGCATTCATGGTTCTGCCTCCGTCTATTGTTAAGCGCTTAACCCTTCAAGCGTCGAACGCCGAGAGTCTATTTATTCAACAGTATAGAAGGTCTGAAGTAAATAAACAATCCCTCTGCCGAAAAAAGTTAAGCGCTTAGATAGTCCCAAACAACAGCCGCAGGATGGATTCCTGCGGCCAAGCTGCTTTACTTCGCATCGTAATAGACCCGGAACAGCAGGTCTTGATCGTAATTGCCGAAGCCCTTGCCGAACAGCGTCAGGCCCCCCCGGTTCTTCCCCGTATCCTCCGCGCTCATCCGGAAGGTCCAGGAGCCGGCGCTCCAATCCAGATCCTGCACCCTCCGCTCGGAGATGCGCTGGCCGTCGATGAAGGTGCCGGAGCCATTGATCCGAAGCACCTTCAAGAGTCCATACTGGTTCACATCCGGCGGCCACCAGTCCGGCGTGAAATTCCCTCTCCGGTCCCCGTAGTCGCCAGGGCTCGTCCATATGCCCAGCTCGGTCCCATTGAATGCGAACCGGATGTCGGAGGGCCATTGCTCACGGGTATGGGGCGCTTCGGAGCTGATCTCCATGGATACCTCCAGCTCGTTCAGCACCTGATTCTTGAACAGATAATTCGGGACCTTGTATTCCACATAGCCTCGGGCGAACCAGAGAATCCCCGCCTGCATCCGTTCCGGATCCATGAAGAAGCGGGGAGCGTCGTACTGTCCGATCAGCTGTTCCCGGGATGCCAGCCCGCAGGTGGGATGGGCCTCCACATCCGTATAGTGGCCGATAGGTACGGAGATCTCCACCAGCTTCCGGGAGCTCTCGGGTGCAGGAGACAGATTGATCTGGAGATGGTGGGCGGACAAGGAGCAGAACTTGTAGGTGCCGCTCTGAATCCGCTTGTTCCTGCAGCTGATCAGGCCCGCCTTCTGCAGCTTGCTGACGTGGATGCTGGTGATGGCGCTGCTCAGGCCTAGAGCGGCGGCCAGGTCCTTAACGCTCATCTCCTCCTCCTGGAGCTGCCGGATGATCTGAAGACGGACCGGACTGGCCAGCGCCTCGTAAACCCGCAACGATTCCGAATCGGTGTGAAGCTGCTGCATGGGTATCCCCCTTCTGAGCTGTTGAAGTGAACTTGAATTTATGTATTGATTACACCGATATTATATGCTAAAACTATGGTGCCAAAAAGAGGTTCATCAATTAATGCATATATTAATTCAAGGAAGGCGAGTGACCCTATGACACTGAAAGCTTTCATGGCCATCGATAAGGATTTCATCCTAGCCGAGGTGGATCCGCGGATTTACGGCTCCTTTATTGAGCATCTGGGACGTGCGGTATACGGAGGCATCTATGAGCCGGGCCATCCGACGGCAGACGGGCAGGGCTTCCGGCAGGATGCCATGGAGGCGATCCGCAAGCTGCAGGTGCCGATCATCCGTTACCCGGGGGGCAACTTTGTCTCGGGCTACAACTGGGAGGATGGCGTTGGCCCGCAATCGGAGCGCAAGCGGAAGCTGGACCTGGCTTGGTGGACCACGGAAACCAACCAGGTCGGCACCAATGAATTCGCCGATTGGGCGAAGAAGGCGGGCAGCGAGGTGATGATGGCGGTCAATCTGGGGACCCGGGGTGTGGATGACGCCCGGAATTTGGTGGAATACTGTAACCATCCCTCGGGCTCCTATTGGAGCGACCTCCGCATTTCTCACGGCTATAAGGAGCCGCACCGGTTCAAGACCTGGTGCCTGGGCAACGAAATGGACGGCCCTTGGCAGATCGGCGCCAAGACGGCGGTGGAATACGGCCGGCTGGCCAATGAGACGGCTAAGGTGATGAAATGGGTGGACCCGGCTCTGGAGCTGGTCGTATGCGGAAGCTCCGGCAGCGGAATGCCCACCTTTGCCGAATGGGAAGCCACGGTACTGGATTTGACCTACGACCAGGTGGATTATTTGTCCCTGCATACCTACTACAATAACAACGAAGGCGATACGAAGAACTTCCTGGCACGTTCGCTGGACATGGACCGCTTCATCCGCAGCGTGGCCTCCATCTGCGACTACATCCAAGCGAAGAAGCGGAGCAAGAAGAAGATCCATCTCTCCATGGACGAATGGAATGTATGGAAGACCATCGGGTCCAGCCGCGCCAATGAGCGCTGGCAGATTGCGCCTCCCGAATTCGAGGACACGTACAACATGGAGGACGCCCTGGTGGTCGGCTGCTGCCTGATCACGATGCTGAAGCACGCGGACCGCGTGAAGATGGCCTGCCTGGCCCAATTGATCAACACGATCGCTCCCATCATGACGGAAACCGGCGGAGACCTGTGGCTGCAGACCACCTATTATCCTTTCCTGCATGCCTCGATGCACGGCAGGGGGACAGTGCTGCATCCGGTCATCCGTTCGCCGAAGTACGACTCCAAGGACTTCACGGATGTTCCTTATCTGGAAGCGGTCAGCGTGTACAACGAGGAGCAGGGACAGATCACGGTATTCGCAGTCAACCGCCATCTGGAGGAAGACCTGCAGCTGGATATGAACCTTCGCAGCTTCGGCAAGGCCCGGGTGCTGGAGCATCTGGTGCTGGAGCATGAGGATCTGAAGGCCTCCAATACCAAGGAACACCCCGGCCGGGTACTGCCGCATAACCGCGGAAACGCAGCTGCGGAGGACGGACTTGTGCGGGCAGTGCTCTCCAAGGCCTCCTGGAATGTGATCCGGTTGGAGGTTCAACCGGTTTAAACGTATTAAGCCTTACAGCCACTAGATTTGCCGGTGAAGTCGCAAACCGTCAGCTCTAGTGGCTTTTTTGCACCAAGCAGGATTCGGCCGATCCATGCCGAATC
Source organism: Oryzibacillus soli (assembly GCF_051594765.1). NCBI lineage: Bacteria > Bacillati > Bacillota > Bacilli > Caryophanales > Paenibacillaceae > Oryzibacillus > Oryzibacillus soli. The sequence continues at coordinate 105,581 of NZ_JBPPGJ010000001.1, read as the reverse complement.
CACTGGTAAAGCAGGGCCTTAAAGGACGGCCCGTTCCATGGCTATTGAAGGAGGCTTTCGCTACATGAGACTTACATTCTCCAGGAAATCCCTGTTGTCCTATATGCCGATCTTCCTTCTGACGGTCACGGTGCTGATCTTCATGTCATTCCTGATCGTGAATGACATCTCGCGCGGCGAAACCGCCAAGGCCAACCGCATCTCGACCGGTTATATCGTGGATACCGTGGACCGTACGTTGAGCGAGATCGAGATGAAGGTGCTTCAGGAGCTGGAGCTGACCCAGTCCTATGATGAATTTCTTTATGCGCCCGACGGAGAGAAGACGAGAGAGCGCTATTATGATGTCGTCCGGAACCTGAACAGCCTGCTCCAGAAGTACAGTCTGATCGATTCCATCTATCTCTACCGCAAGCACGGCGATATCGTGCTGACCCAGAGCGGCCTCGCAGAGCTGAGCGCCTTCTCTGACAACGGCTTCCTGAAGCAGCGGCTGAAGGAGCCCGATAATATGGGCTGGAGCGACATCCGCCCTTACGCGTCGGCGAACGCCCAGAGCCCGGTGCAAGTCATCTCCATCTCCCGCCCCCTTCCCCTTCCACTCGGGCAGGACGGCATGATCGTGGTCAACGTCAATCTGTACCGGCTGGAGAAACAGATCAATGATCTCCTGAAGGGGAATCTCTCCTACCTGGACGTCTACGACGGCAACGGCAAGCCGGTATTCTCCTTTACGGGAACCGGCAATCTGGAGAAGGGCAAGATTCTGACGGAGATCCGGGCCAAGCAGCTGAACTGGACCTATCGGAGCGGCATCCAGGCTGGCCAGCTGTTCGCATGGGTGTCCTTAATCTCCTACATCTGGATCGTCATCGGGATCGCGGCCGTCATCGGGGGCATCGTCTATACCGTCTACATCACGAGGCGGAATTATCGGCCGATCCTGAAGATGATGAAGCGGGTGCAGGTGCTCCAGCTGCTGGGCCCGGATTCGCAGCTCTCCAAGCAGGACGATCTCAGTCTGATCAACCGTGCGCTGGAGAACCTGATCGAGCAAACCATGGATTATGAGAAGGAGCGGAGAAACAACGAGCAGGTACTGCGGAGACAGCTGTTCCGCGATCTGATCGAGGGGGAGCGCTTGGAAGGCGCAGAGGAGCGGCTCGGGAACCTGAAGCCCTTCACCGGAGGGGACAAGCCGAACGGATATGCCGTTATGATCATCGAATTGAACCGGTACGGACAGTTTCAATCCCACTTTTCCCGTTCCGATCAGAATATATTGAAGTACGCCCTGATGAACGTGCTGAACGAGGTGGTGAGCAATCACCAGATGGGAGGCTGGTACGAGTGGATCAGCAGTGAGAAGATGGGCTGCATCGTCAGCTACGCCGGAGAACGGCCGGAGAATGCGGACTTCCGGTCCATCGGGGAGCGGTGCCACAGCTGGATTGAAGCCCACCTGCGCCTGTCCTTGACCATGGGTATCGGCCATGTGGTCCGGGAGCCTGCGGAGATCCACCTTTCTTACCAGGCCGCCGATTCCGCCCTGCAGCATAAGCTGTCGTTGGGACAGGAGGCGGTGGTCTTGAGCGATGAACTACCGGAGCACTCCCATTTCCACCGGTACCAGTATTTTCAGTCCATGTCCCAGTTCGTCCGCGAATTCCGGCTGGCCGGAGAGAGCTGGCGCCAGCGCCTGGACGGAATCTTCCAATCCTTCGTCACGGAGAAGCTGAAGAACGAGGAGATCCACATGCAGCTGGAGACGCTGATGAAGATCCTGGAGCGGGAGGTGGGCGAGCTGTCGGAGAGTCTGGCCAACAAGTTCACGGGCAAGCCCTGGGAGGAGGTATGGACCTCCATCCGGCAGGCCTCCAGCCTGGAGGAGATTCAGAAGCTGGTCACCGATTGGCTGACGGATCTGTTCCAGACCTACGTCTCCGTGAACGAATCGAAGAGCTACAAAGCGTTGATCGAGGAGATCAAGAACTATATCGAGCAGCACTATTCCAATCCGGACCTGTCCCTGAAGCATCTGAGCGACCAGTTCCAGATCTCGGGGAAGTATGCCAGCCACCTGTTCAAGGAAGAGTTCAACACCAAGTTCGTCGACTTTCTCGTCCACCTGCGGATGAAGCGGGCGGAATCGCTTCTCGAGAGCACCGGGGATACGATTCAGGATATCGCCACCAAGGTGGGGTATGCCAATGCGATTACCTTCGGCAGAGTATTCAAGAAGGTGGTCGGGGTGACGCCCGGAGATTACCGGAAGCTGAAAGGCCCGGACCGCAAGTAGCAAAATCCTTATTCAATAGGGGGAAACCCTTGTGGAATAAGGCTTTTTTTTACCGGCGGATACAATTTGGTTTATCGGGAAAAATGTTTAGTTGCGGTGGAAATCGCCTCTCGGGGGCTCGGGTTTATGCTCGGAAACTAGTTTATTGCGGGATGTGGCCCGGGGTGGAATAATCGGTTCCAGAGGCAGACGACCCCGAACGGACGGGGCGGGCTTCTAGGGTTGACAACTAAAAAGAGGGTAAGGTGAGGCATTCATGCAAAAGGGAAAAACGAAAAAGGCCTTCGTGGTAAGCTTGTCCATGATGATGGCCGGCATGACGCTGTTGTCCGCTTGTTCGACCGACAAGAATGAAGGGAAAAGCGCGGGCGAAGCGTCGGCGTCTTCGGCGGCCGGTTCAGCTGCCCCGGCCAAGGCCGGCAACCTGAAGGTGGAGATCTGGGACCGCGGCAACGCGCCGCAGGGCATGACGATCACCAATTCATTCCTCACCAACTTCGTGAAAGAGAACTTCGGCAAGCCGAACAACATTAATGTGGAATTCGTCCCGGTCCCGCGCAGTGAAGAGGTATCGAAGCTGAACATTCTCATGGCCAGCAATACGGAGGTTCCTGATATCGTCATCACATATGATGCGGCAACCTTCAATAAATACGCTTCCCAAGGGGGGTTGACCGAGGTCTCCGACCTGTTGAAGCAGTACGGGCCTGATCTGACCAAGTTCCTGGGCAACGACATTCTGAAGTTCGGCCAGTATAAGGGCAAGCAGTACGCCATTCCTGCCAAGCGCTCCACCACCGGCAAGTACGCCTCCTTCGTGCGCCAGGATTGGCTGGATAAGCTGGGGCTGAAGGCTCCGACCAACACGGATGAGCTCTACAACGTTCTGAAGGCCTTCAAGGAGAAGGATCCGGGAGGCACAGGAGGCAAGGTAATTCCCTTGGGCATGAGCATTGCTCCAGCCCAATACGAGTCCTTGGTCTGGTCCTTCATCGGCAAAATCAGCGAGCAGGAACGCTTCGAGCAGACTCAGACGCTGGCCTCCCGCGAATACCCGATTCTCCTGCCGGGCTTCAAGGATGCGGTCCAGTTCATGAACAAGCTGTACAACGAAGGCCTGATGAGCCCGGACTTCGCCCTGGACAAGAAGAAGGAAACGCTGGTGAAGGACATCGCCAACGGCAAGGTCGGCTTCTTCAGCGAGGATAACATCAACATCTTCTACAACGACGGAACCTACGATTCCCTGAAGAAAAACGTGCCTCAAGCGGTTCTTACCCCAATCGACGCTTATGCGAATAAGGAAGGCAAGCATACCAAGCCGATCTCTGCGCCCAACGGCATGTACATCATGATCCCCAAGTCCAGCAAGAGCGGAGTGGAAGCCATCAAGTATCTGAACTGGATGGCCTCCGGCGACAACCTCTTGACCATCCAAAAAGGCGTGAAGGGCCAGAACTACAACCTGGACAGCAACGGCATCCCGATGGTCATCGACAATCAGTCCGATGCGGTCAAGAACAACACCTACAGCGGAGGCGACCTGGGCATTCTGGCCAACGGTCTTGTGCTGGACACCCAAGAGAAGAGCGATGAAGCCTTCGTCAAAAATTTCCCGGAGCGCTACCATGCGGATGCGCGCAAAGCTCTGAAGATCTCCGGCACAGACGGAGTCGGTCCGCTCAGCATGCCTCGTCCGATCGAAGCGGAGAGCAAGTACGGCACCACGCTGCTGGAGAAAGCGGAGGAGCTGATCGTCAAATCGACGATGGCCAAACCGGCGGAGTTCAGCTCCGTGTTCGATTCGATGATGAAGAGCTATATGTCCAGCGGCGGCCAAGCGGTGCTGGATGAGCGCAAGGCAGCCTGGAAGGAAGCACAGGCGAAATAATCTCGCCGGTCTTAGGTCAAAGGAGCGTCAAGCGGCGCTCCTTTGATGGCAAGATACAGCGGTTTTGGGGGGATGGAGCATGAAATCCAAGGTTTACCTTCGACGGTATTGGCAGTTATACGCCTTGATCGCCCTGCCGATGGTTTACTTTATCATCTTCAAGTACGGCCCGATGTACGGCGTACAGATTGCATTCAAGGACTTCAACTTCTTCAAGGGCATCAGCGGAAGCGAGTGGATCGGTTGGGACGCGTTCCGGGAGGTGTTCGCGAATCCCGACTTCGTCAAGACGCTGCGCAATACGTTTATGCTGAACTTCCTGGATCTGGTGGTCTCCTTCCCGGCCCCGATCATCCTGGCCATCATGCTGTTCGAAATCAAAATCGTTTGGTTCAAGCGGCTCTCCCAGACGATTCTCTATATTCCCCACTTCATCTCTTGGGTCATCATCGGGGGCATCGTCTACCAGGTGTTCGGCACCCAATCGGGCATGATCAACAACATGCTGGCCAATTGGGGCTATTCGGCCATTCCGTTCCTCTCCGACAAGAACTATTGGCTGGTGACCTACCTGTTGGCCGGTGCCTGGCAGAGCGCAGGCTGGGGGACGATTCTCTACCTGGCCGCCTTGACGGGCATCAACAAGGAGCTGTTCGAAGCCGCAGAGGTGGACGGAGCAGGCAGGATGAAGCGCATCTGGCACATTACCCTGCCCGGCATTAAGACGACGGTGGCCACGCTGCTCATCATCAACCTGGGCCACATGATCTCCATCGGCTTCGACCGTCCGTATATTATCGGCAATCTGGTGGTCCGCGAGTATTCGGACGTCCTGAGCACCTTCGTCTACCGCGTCGGTCTGGAGTCGGGCCAGTACACGCTGGCGACGGTCGTGGGACTGTTCCAGGCGGTCGTGGGACTGTTCTTCCTGCTCGGGGCCAACTACGCCTCCAAGAAGCTGACAGGCGACGGCATCATTTAAGCGTGACAGAAGGGGGACATCGAAATGAGCGAACGGGCGCTTAACCGCATGTACGATACGGTATTCATCACGATCGTAGCCATTAGCGTAGTGCTTTGCCTGGTTCCGTTTATGCATATCATTGCGGTCTCGTTGAGCGGGACCGTGCCCATTACCTCCGGCAAGGTATCCTTGTGGCCCATGGACGTGAATATGGAAGCCTATAAGAAGGTGTTCAGCAATCCGGCCATGATCCATTCTCTGTTCTTCACCATCGGGTTGACTGTACTCAGCACCGCCTTGTGTATGGTGATGACCGTAGCGGCAGCCTATCCGCTGTCCAAAAAGGAGCTGAAGGGGCGCTCCCTCTTCATGATGGTCATCATCTTCACCATGTTCTTCAGCGGCGGCATGATTCCGGAGTATATTCTGATCCGCAGCCTGAATCTGTTGAACAGCATGTGGAGCCTGGTGCTTCCGGGCATGATCAGCGCCTTCAATCTGATCATTCTCATCTCGTTCTTCAACAGCATCCCGAAGGCGCTGGAGGAGTCCGCCGAGATCGACGGCTGCAGCTACTTCGGCATCCTGGTCCGCATCACGCTGCGCTTGTCCATGCCGGCGCTGGCCACCTTGAGCCTGTTCTATGCTGTCGGGCGGTGGAACGGCTTCCAGGACGCCCTCATGTATATCACGAAGCCGACGCTGTACCCGCTGCAGCTGAAGCTCTATCAGATGATCCAGAACAGCCAGGTCACCGACCTCATGAGAATGGAAGGCAGCCAGAGCCAGATGCAGGCGGTGGTGCCGGAGAGCCTGAAGGCGGCGACCGTCATTTTCTCCACCGTGCCGATTCTGATCGTGTATCCGTGGCTGCAGCGGTATTTCGTGTCCGGGGTTATGCTGGGCGCGATTAAGGAATAGGGAGGAATTGCAATGATACCGACAGATAAAGGCGTATATTCCTTCTCCACCTGCTGGAATATCAAGCGCCACAACGAGGGCCGCGCCATGATCGAAGAGATCCGGTCCTTGGGCTTCTCGCGGGTGGAATTGAACTATAACGTCACGAAGGAGCTGCTTGAGACCATCGAGCCGATGATCGAGCAGGGGGAGATCGGCATCTCCAGCGTGCACAATACCTTCCCCCATGTACCGGATCCGGATTACGGCACGGACTCGGTACTGCTGGGATTCGAGGACGAGGACCGGCGGCGCGAGGCTGTCCGGCTTCTCCTCCGTTCCGCCGAATATGCCCACCGCTACGGAGCCGAAGCGGTGGTGGTGCATCCGGGGGAGGTGCCTTTTGACACCCAGGTGGACCACGAGCTGAAGAAGGTGTATCACGAGCAGGGGCCGGATTCCCCCGCGTACCGCAGGATGTGGGAGGAGATGCTCGGACGCAGGGAGGCTCTGAGCGGTGCTTACATCCGTACGATCGAGCGAAGTCTGGAGGAGGTATGCGGGGAAGCGGTCCGGCGAGGGTACAAGGTCCAATTCGGAATCGAAACCCGGTCGCGCTGCAACCAGATTCCCACCCTGCGGGAAGCGGATACGATCATCGGCCGGCTGGCCGGAGCGCCTCTCGGCCTGTGGTATGACATCGGCCACGGCATGATGATGGAGCGGATGGGCCTGTATGCGAATGCGGCCGAGATCCAGGCCATGACCGGCCGGATCGTCGGCGTCCACATCCATGAGACGGTAGGGCTGGCGGACCACTGGTGTCCGTACGTCCACAGCGGGGACACGGAGTTCTTCGACGTGTTCCTCCCGGCCATAGCGGCCGCCCCCGTGAAGGTGTATGAGCTGAAGGCTGCCTGTACGCCGGAGGACATCGAGAAGAGCCACCGCATCCTGACCGGCAAGCTGGAGGCCCGGGCCGGAGCGGCGAGGAATGCGAGAGAAGGGATGCAGCCATGATCTATGCCAAGCTGGTGAACATCAATGACCATTGGGCGCAGGAGGCTCTATCCCGCCAAGTGCTAGACCCGGCGAGCCGCTATTTCGGTGGCGTCACCGACCCGGCGACGGGTATCCCCTGGCCAAGCCATACCAATTCTCTGATGGTACTGGCTCTCTGGACGGCGGCTGTCGTGAACCCGGATTCCGCCTATTATCAGGACCTTCAGCTGCTGGACCGTCTGGAGAAGCTGGTCCGGTTCATGCTGAGCCACCAGCATGAGGACGGCACCATCTCTCCGGGATGGACCAATTACCATTCCCCGCCGGATACGGCCTTCAACGTCGTTGGGCTGTCCCAAGTCTACAAGCTGCTTCAGCGGTGCGGATGGGAGCCGGCCCAGCCCGTAGCGGACGGAATCCGCCGATTCCTGGAGCAGGCGGTGCCTGCCATGCTGACGGGCGGGGTGCATACGCCCAACCACCGGTGGGTCCTCTCCTCGGCTCTCGGCGCGCTCTATGACCTGTTCGGCCTGGAGGCCTTGAAGGAGCGGGCCGGAGAATGGCTGGCCGAAGGCTTGGACATTACGCCGGACGGCGAGTGGACGGAACGGAGCAACGGCATCTATAACGCGGTCAGCGACATCAATCTCTATTATGCGGCCCGGTATCTGGACCGGCCGGAGCTTCTGGAGGGCGTGCGGGCCAATCTCCGGATGATGGCCTACCTGATCCACCCCAACGGCGAAGTGGTGACCGATTACTCCGGACGTCAGGATTACGGCCATCCGGCCACCCTGGAAGGGTACTACTCCATCTACCGGATCATGGCCGTGCATGACGGGGATCCCTTATTCGCCGCCATGGCCGAGCTGGCCGATGAAGCGCTGACTCATCCGGGCGCGCTTCCGAACAACGCCATGCTGAACCTGCTCCTTCACCCGGAGCTTCGGGAGCGCGTGGTGGAGCCGGGGCCGATTCCGACGGAATACCGGATCATCCTGAACGGCGGCTTCGACCGCTCCGACTACCTGTCCCGGATGGAGCAGGCAGGACACCATGGCAAGATCTCGCACAGCAGCCTCCACCCGGAGTTTGGCGCACCCGTGCTCCGGTACCGGTCGGGAGCGGACAGCGTTACGGTGATGACGGAGGCCATCTCCTTCTTCTCCTTGTGGCATGGCCGCGCCAAGCTGCTGGGCGTCCAGATCGGCTCCACCTTCGAGCCGGGAACCGTCAGGTTCAAGACGCTGGAGGAAGACCATGGCGTCTACCGGCTCACCGCCCGGGAGGAGAAGGGCTATTATGGGCCCGTTCCCAAGGACCAGCTCCCCGCAACCGCGTCGGAAGCGGTCAGTCCGTGGTACCTGCTTCCGCATCATCGGCGGTCCGTGACCCACCTGCAGACTCACGAGCCCTCGGTGGAGGCGGCCGTCACCGCGGACGGCTGGACCCTTCGCATCCGGTCGGAGCATCCTGAGAACGTGCTGACCCAGGTGATGTTCCTGTTCGGCGCGGAGGGGACGCTGGAAGCCGATGGTGCGCAGCCCGCCGGAGAAGACCGGCTCCTGTGGAGCGAAGGGACCGCCCGGTATACATGCGGCGAGGACTGGATCGAGGTGGAGGGGGGAGCGATGGAGCATACGTCCGCCTTCATCCGCAATATGGCCTATCCGAAGGGCTGCCGCCAGCTATTGGTCCATCTGGTCAGCCCCATCGATCATACATTCATCATCCGCTGCTCGCCGAAGTCGGCGCCGGGAGCGTAGGGAGGAAGCGAACATGACGGTCTACTTTCAAGAGCAGGAGAGCGCCCATTACCGTTATGGGGACGATGAAACCGAAATCTTAAAGGTGCTGGCCCAGCGGTACGTAGGTGCCAATCCTCCCTCCGGCTTCGTCTTGCGCACCTTCCTTGCCGGCGGCGTGCTGCAGAATGCGGAGGGGCTGTACGACCTGGACCTGGGCCGCCGCTTCCCCGATGCCCGGCCGGGGCAGTGGGCATATGGAGCGGGGCTCGTCTGGAGCGATGAGGAGCGGAATCTGGATCTGGTGGTCCAATGTCTGGGACCGGTCCGCTTCTACTTCAACGGCGCTATGGCGTACCGGTCCTCGGTCATCGAGGAGATCACGCCCGGAGCCGGCGTGAAGCTGAATGTGACCTTCACGAAGGGCTGGAACCGCCTGTTCCTGAAGCTGAAGCATACGCCTGCCGGCTTCGGCTGCCGGATCGGCTCCGATGAGGCGAAGGTGCGCATTCTGAACGTGCTGGCCCCGTTCGAGGAGCGGAAGGGCCAAGCGGGCTGGGTCTTCTCAGCCCCGGTGGACCGGGATGCCGTGCCGGAGGAGGCTGCGCTGCCGGACTTGTACGCCTCCGAGCATACGGCCGGACTGCTCTGGCACCCCATATGCGGGTGGACCGGGGAACAGCAGGCCCTTCCGGCGCTGGAGCGGATCTACGGGGTGATGCCGGGCCATGCGGCCTACGCCTGGACTCGGTTTCGGCAGGAGGCTCCGTCGGCGCAGACGGTCACCCTTGATATCACGGCCCGCGGACCGGTGACGGTATGGCTGAACGGCCGGGAGGCGCTGGCTGAAACGGCTGCCGGGCACCATGTGGTGGAGCTGCCCTGCCCGCCGGGAGACTATCAGCTCCTGGTCCGAAGCGTCTGCGGCCAAGAGAGCTGGGGAGCCGACGTGGCGGTCGCCGCCGGCGGCAAACCGGTCCGGCTGCAGGTGCCGGTGCAGGTTCACGGCCCGACCGGAGGACCATACCTGTATGCCGGTCCCTTCCAGCCTGGATCGCCGGAACCGGATATCAGGGACCTGCAGCGGACGGACCGGCTCTATCCGGCGGCCGGAGGCTCGGAGGACCGGCCGGAGCCCACTTATTGGAGGCTGGATCTTCCTGATGCCTGCCTGCGGCCTTACTACGAGAACGCCATGCTGAGCAACAAATGGACCGTGGGCAGCACCACCAACTATGCCCGCTGGGACTACCCCCTGGGCGTCACCATCTACGGTCTGCTGCGGACGGGCCGCTTCCTGGAGCGGCCGGATCTGGTCTCCTACGCTGTGGAGCACGTCCAGGCCTGCACGGATTGGTACGACTACTCGCTCTGGGATAAGGAGCGGTACGGCTTTCCCTCCGTCAACCAGCAGCTGGTGCTGATGAAGATGCTGGACAACTGCGGCTCCTTCGGCTCGGCCATGCTGGAGGCCTACCGGGATTGCGGGGATGCCGCCTTCCGCCCTATCGCCGACCGGATCGCAGACTTTATGCTGAACCGGCTGGAGCGCCGGGAAGACGGAGCCTTCTACCGCACGTGCCCGGGAGAATATTCCGCCGATACGATGTGGGCGGACGATCTGTACATGAGCACGCCGTTCCTGTGCCGCTATGCGGCGCTGTCGGGGCGGCCCGGGGTATTGGATGAGGCGGCGCGGCAGTTTCTCCGCTTCAAGAAGTACCTGTACATGCCGGCCGAGCGGATTATGTCCCACGTCTACGATTTCAAGTATGACCGGGCGACGGGGATCCCGTGGGGCCGGGGGAACGGATGGGTGCTCTTCTCCTTGACGGAGGTGCTGGAGCATCTGCCTCTGGAGCATGAAGACAGGCCGGCGCTGCTCGATTTTTACCGGGAGCTGTGCGAGGGTTACCTGGCCCTCCAATCGGACACCGGCCTGTGGCATCAGGTGCTGAATCGTCCGGATACGTATCTGGAGGCCTCGTGCACCGCCATGTTCGCCTACGGCTTCTCGCGCGGTGTCCGCTTCGGCTGGCTGGAGGAGCCTGAGCGGTTTGCCGCCGCCGCCCTACGGGCCTGGGAAGGGCTGACCCGGATCGCCATCGACCGGCAGGGCAACGTGCACGGCGTGTGCAGCGGCTCCCGGTATTCCTTCGCCCCGGACTATTACAACGAGGATCTCCGGACCGTGACCAACGACAACCACGGGATCGGCATCATGATGCTGGCCGGAACCGAGGTCGCCAAGATGAAGCGGAGCGGGAAACCCGCGGATAGACAGTAAACCATAGAAGCAGCCTTGGGCCGGAGAGCCTGGGCTGCTTCTTTGGTGCGTTTGGCGGAATCGAATGGTACAATACCGCTATCAGGAGTGATGAGGGTCTTTCGATCCCACAGGAGGAGGCGTGTCCGTGACATTCGGACAGAAGATCGAACAATTGCGCACCCAGCGGAACATGACGCTGCGCAAGCTGGCGGAGAAGAGCGGAATCAGCTATTCCCTTCTCCCCGCGATGCTCAGGGGGGAGCGGGTCCCTGCCAAGGAAGCGGTTCTGTCCTTGGCCAGAGCACTGCAGGTCGAGGACGCGGACGAGCTGCTGAGGCTGGCCGGCTATACCGGCACAGGCGGGGAGCGCTGACATCCGTCCATACGTGAACGGCGGCCGGACTCGCTGCCGCGACAAGAGGCGCCTGCCATCCGGCAGGCGTCTGTTCGTCATGGACGGATCGGTTGCATAAAGTGCCGGAACCTTCGTTTTGTGCCGTGGATGGGATCCGCTGCCTCTTCTACAATGAAAGATGGGGATTCCCCCGGCGAATAAGGATTGAGCGGACCCGCCGGATTTCCTACAATAGAAGGACGACAGACGAAGGGACGGAGGGCCGGTGCCGCATGCCGAAAATCAACATGTACTCCAAAATGATCACGCTGCTCCTTCTCATGCTGCTTCCGATCATCGGCTTATACTTCTATTCCAACAAGACGAGCACCGACGTATTGGGAACGGAGCTGAACCGGTCCAATACGAACCAGCTGGCCTTCTTCCAGAATCAGGTCAACACCGCCGTCGACAACGTGGCGTTGTGGCCCACCCTGCTGCTGCACGACCCTGACATTATGGCCTTCAAGGATGAGGTCGCGAGCAGTCCCTATTTCGACCTGGATACGATCAACCTGGTGAAGCGGATCCAGAGCAAGCTGAACATTCAGGAGAGCTCCTCCAACTGGAAGAGCAAAATCTATATCTACTCCCCCTCCCTGGGCCGGGTCCTGTCCGACAACGATGCCGGTTATTTCGAGCCTGCTCGTCTGCAGGACCAGATCAAGCCGGGCTGGCAGGTGGCGAAGGAGGGGGAGCCGGGGCAGACCAAGTACATGTTCTCCCTATTCACGGTGTATCCGTACAATATCACCCAGACCTTCAGCCATGCCGGGTTGATCATTGAGGTCCGGTTCGACAGCACCAACATCGAGGATCTGCTGGACCGCTTCAAGAGCGACGGCAGACGGGACCCCCTATTCTACAAGGAGGATACGGGGGTCATTTACAACCGCTCCGCCAACCGGGACGTAGCGGACGGGATCATCGCGGAGCTGATGAAGGCCGGCCCGGATTCCGGCGGGCATCTGACGCTTACCGTCGGCGGGAAGCCGTACATGGTCAATACCGTGTACTCCGCCGTCACCGGGTGGAAGCTCATCGATTATATCCCGATGTCCGACATCATGAAGCCGATCCAGACCACGAACCGTCTGTTCTATGTCTCCGTCACCGGGCTCCTGCTCATGTGCAGCGTGGCGGCCTATCTCTTGTACGCCCAGGTCCAGGTGCCTCTGAAGAAGCTGGTGCAGGGCTTCCAGAGGCTGAAGAACGGAGATTATTCCGTGCGGATGAAGACCAAGGGCAATAACGAATTCACCTTCGTGTTCGACCGGTTCAACTCCATGGTGGTCCAGATCGAGGAGCTGTTCCACAAGGTATATCTGGAGCAGATCCACGTCCGGGAGGCGAAGCTGAAGCAGCTTCAGTCCCAGATCAACCCCCACTTCTTCTATAACTGCTTCTCCTTCATCTCGAGCATGGCGAAGCTTAGGAATGTGCAGGCGGTGGTGGCCATGTCCCAGAGCCTGTCCCACTATTACCGCTATACGACCCGGCAGGAAAAGGAGATGGTGACCCTGTCGGAAGAGGTGGTCTTCGTCACCCACTATCTGGAGATCCAGAGGATGCGGATGAACCGTCTTCAATTCGAGATCGACATTCCCCTGCGGATGACCAAATGGATGATACCGCCGCTGGTCCTCCAGCCGCTGGTGGAAAATGCGGTCCTCCACGGCATCGAGAAGCGCGCGGACGCGGGACGGATCCGAATCCGGGGCGAATACGGCGACGGATGGGCTTCTTTGACGGTGGAGGACGACGGAAACGGCGTGAACGGCCTGGAGCTTCCGGTGCTGGAGCAGAAGCTGGGGCATCCCATGGACGAGCAGATGGGCTGCGGCCTCTGGAACGTGCATCAGCGGATGAAGCTCCGGTACGGCAGCGAGTCCGGATTAAGCTTCGGCTCCTCGGAATGGGGAGGCTTCAAAGCGGTACTGCAATGGAGGGTGACCTTGCCCCAAGAGGAGAAGGGAGAACCGGGATGATTGAGATTCTGCTGGTAGACGACGAGACGTATGTAACCGAATCTTTGGCTGAGACGATCCCCTGGACGGAGATCGGCGTGGCTTGCGTGCATCAGGCGGCTTCCGCCCGGGATGCTCTGTCGATTCTGGAGGAGCAGTCCGTGGATATCCTCGTGACGGATATCCGGATGCCGGAGATGGACGGCCTGGCGCTGATCCGGGAGGTCTCCGCCCGGTGGCCTCATGTCCGCTGTCTGGTACTGACCGGACATTCCGACTTCGAATACGCCAAGAAAGCGATCCAGCTCCAGGTGTCGGACTATATCCTGAAGCCGGTGGACGACGGCGAGTTCGTGACCTCCGTCACGAATGCCATCGGGTCTCTGAAGGACGAGTGGGAGCAGGCGGAGCGGTACAACCAGCTGCTCTATCACCGCAAGTCCGACTTCAGCGTGCTGCGGGCCAATCTGATGCACGAGCTGGTGCTGGGACGGCGGCTGTCTCCGGGCAGGCTCCGGGACAAGCTGTCGGAATATGAGCTTCCGCCCGTCATGGACGAGCATGCGGTGCTGCTTCTGATCCGGCTCGGGCGCAGCTTCACCTCCCTGGATTCCGGCTCGGTTCCCTTGATGGAATATGCGGTGGGCAACATTGCCGAGGAGGTGTTCGGCGGGACCTTCCATGCCTGGTCCTGCAAGGCGCCGCACAGCTGTCTCCTGGTTCTGCTCTCTCCCAAACCCGCTGCCGCCGGCCTTCCGGACTCGGAGCAGGCGAGGAAATCCGCGCTCACCGCCTTGGTGAAGGAGTTTCGCCGGAATGTGAGCAATTATCTGAAGGGGGAGCTGTCGGTGGTCATCACCGATTGGTTCTCCTTCCCAGACGGCATCTCCGGCGCTTATAGGACCGGACTGAACGCCGTCTTCCTCTCGGCGCAGGATGAGGCGGGAAGCGTTCAATTTCTGAACGACCGGGATACGAGGGAGATGCTGGTCCCCTCGGCGGAGATTCTCTACAAGCCGCCGACCCTGCTGCATCTGCTGGAATCCCTCCAGTGGGAGGCGGCCCGGAGCAAGGTAGGCGAGGTGTTCGGCGATCTGGAAGCCAAGCGGTACACGATGGAGCAGCTGTACGGCATCTTTTTGTCCGTGAGCAACGCTATCATCTATATCGCCCACAAAAGAGGACTGTCCATGGCCCAGCTGGACGCCTCCGGTTTCGATCCCATCCTGAACCCCAACATGATGCATTCCCTGGAGCAGGTCCGGGCCTGGACGTTCCGGATGCTGGATACGCTTCAGGAGGACGTGTCGGTCAGCGATCTGCACACGAAGAGCTATATCGTGAAGCAGGTGCAGAAGATGGTGGCCGTGGAGCTGGGGCAGGATCTGTCCGTCAAGACCATCGCCGACCGCGTCTTCCTTCATCCCGTCTACCTGTCCAAGATCTACAAGGCCGAGACGGGGGAGAGCCTGGGGGACTACATCATCCGCATGAAGATGGACAAGGCGCTCTACCTCCTGCGCCACACGAACAAGAAGATCTATGAGATCACCACCGAGCTGGGGTACCAGAATCCGCAGTATTTCAGCAAGATGTTCAAGAAATACACCGGCATGACCCCCAACGAATTCCGGGACCAGTAAATCTTCGGTGAAGAAGAGGTTGGCAAAGGTGCAGAAATCTTATGATCCTGTCATATGTTCCGGAAGCGGGTCCCTTTATACTGAAGATGCAAAGAACGTATCGCCACAAAGGGGGAGCACGATGAAAGGATCAACGCAAAAAGGCTTGGCCGCCATGTTGGGCGCCGCCATGGTTCTGGCCTCATTCACCGGCTGCAGCAGCAAAAAAGAGGACGCCGCCTCTCCATCACCGGCAGCGGGCACACCCGCCGCTTCAGCCGCCGCAAGCGGCGGAGCGAAGACCAAGTACGATCCGCCGGTTACCATCACCACCGTGTGGGGCGTGGATCCGGCGCTGAAGTTCAAGAACAACGAGACCATCGAGAACAACGTGGCCACCCGCTGGGCCAAGGATTCCTTGGGGATTGAGATCAAGTCCCTCTGGTCCGTCACCGATACCAACAATGCCTTCGCCACCAAGCTCCGGCTGGCCATGTCCTCCAACCAGGAGATGCCCGACGTCATTACGGTGGGAGACGCCAAGCTGGCCCAGGATCTGATCGATTCCGGCATGTTCCAGGAGGTCGGGCCGCTGTTCGACAAGTATGCCTCCGACACCTGGAAGAAGGCCATGGCGGTGGACTCCAGCGTATGGAATCCATATATCCGCAACGGCAAGAAGATGGGCATCCCCGTCCTCGATTATGCGTACAACCACGACCATCTGCTGTGGATCCGGCAGGACTGGCTGGATAAGCTGAAGCTTCAAGGGCCGAAGACGATGGCGGATCTGGAGAAGATCATGGACGCCTTCAAGAACCAGAATCCGGACGGACTGAAGCCGGATCAGGTCATTCCGCTCAGCGTCGGCTTCAAGGAGAAGACCAATACCTGGATGTCCAGCATCTCCTGGATCTTCGGCGCCTACGGCACGGTTCCGCAGCAGTGGAACAAGTCGGCGGACGGCAAGCTGGAGTACGGCTCCATTCAACCAGCGATGAAGCAGGGTCTGACGAAGCTGACCGAATGGTACAACAAGGGCTACATTCCGAAGGAAGCCGCCCTCTGGGATGAGAACAAGACGGCGGAGCCTGCGGTTGCAGGCAAGGCGGGCATCATGGCCGGACCGTACTGGATGAGCGGCTGGCCGCTCCAGGATACTGCCAAGAATGTGCCCCAAGCGGTGTGGAAGCCCTATCCGATTCCGGCGGGTCCGGACGGCAAGGCGGGGCGCCACGGCACCGACTTCACCAACGGGGTGGTGCTGATCAACAAGAAGATGAAGAACCCGGAGATTCTCTTCACGTACCAGAACTACATGTTCGAATATCTGGCCGATCCGAAGCCGGGCGGTCCGTTCGATCTGGGCTTGTTCAAGGGCTATGACTATGATCTGGACGCCGCAGGCAAGCCGGTCTATGGAGACAGCATTCCCGGCGGCACGGTCAACGCGGTCCGCTACCTGCTGGTTCGCGACGGCGCCCGGATCCCGGACGCCCAGATGAAGGCGCTGATGAACCTGGCCGACGGCAAGGAAGCCGCCACCCGTCTGGAGAAGGAAGTCAAGAACAACTACGGCAAGGAGACGCCGGCAGCCGCTAAGGTGCTCATGTCGCAGCCCAGCATCTCGCTTAAGAATCTGTATACCGGTCCGACCACTGAGACCATGAAGTCCAAGCAGGATTATCTCCAGAAGATCGAGATGCAGATGCTGAACGAGATCGTATACGGCAAGAAAAATGCCGATGCCTTCGATGATTTCGTGAAGACCTGGAAGTCCTCCGGCGGTGACCAGATCACCAAGGAAGTCAACGATTGGTTCACCGAGATCAATAAGGCTTCTCAGAAATAAGCTCTAGATTATCGTATGACCAGGCCGCCCAAACCGGGCGGCTTTTGATTTTTTGGGGGGGACACAGTCACGATGGAAAGTAGCTAAAATAATGCCATTTATGTTGGGTTTGGTGTCTACTGCGGCGCGGAGGGGCCTTGCTATAATCAGGCTATAACCAACGGAGAAAGCGGGGATTCCCATATGAAACTGAAATCATGGCCCTTCCATCTGATGCTCCTGCCATCGCTGATCTTCCTCCTCGTCTTCAGCTACGTGCCTATGGCGGGGATCATCATGGCCTTCCAGAATTACAAGCCCTGGCTCGGCTTCACCGGCTCGGAGTGGGTGGGCTTGGACAACTTCCGGTACCTGTTCGACCGGCAGGACAGCATGGAGGTCATCTGGAACACGCTGTTCATCGCCGTCTTCAAGATTCTGTTCAACCTGGCGGCTCCGTTCCTCTTCGCCATCCTGTTGAATGAAATCCGGCGGAACGGCTTGAAGCGGTCGATCCAGACGCTGGTGTATCTGCCCCACTTCCTGTCCTGGGTCATCCTGGGGGGGATCCTGCTGGACATTCTGTCCACGGACGGAGGCTTCGTCAACCGGATGCTCGGCTCCGCCTTCGGCATCGAGCCCATCCCCTTCCTGATGGATGGCAATTGGTTCCGCTTCACCGTCATCCTAAGCGACATCTGGAAGGAGTTCGGCTTCGGGGCCATCGTCTTCCTGGCGGCGCTGTCCAACGTGAATCCGTCCCTGTACGAAGCGGCGGAGGTGGACGGCGCCAACCGGTGGAAGCAGACGCTGCACATCACCGTTCCCGCGCTGATTCCCATCACCGTCGTCGTCGGTACGCTGGCTCTGGGCAACATCCTGAACGCGGGCTTCGATCAGATCTTCAACCTGTACAACCCGACGGTCTATGAGAAAGGCGATATCATCGATACCTTCGTGTACCGGACGGCCATCATCAGCGGAGAGATGGGCTTCGGTACCGCCATCGGGCTGTTCAAATCCGTCATCAGCCTGATCCTGATCCTGACATCCTACCGGCTGGCTTATAAATGGGCCAACTACCGGATTTTCTAAGAAGGGGGAAGAAGCATGTATTACAAAACCGTCCCATACCGGATCTTCAATGCCATCAATACGGCGCTCCTGCTGGTGCTGTCCATCCTGTGCGTCATCCCTCTGGTCCATGTGCTGGCGGTCTCCTTCAGCGCCAAGTCAGCGGCGGACGGGAACCTGGTCGGCCTCTGGCCGGTGGACCTGTCATTAGAGGCGTACAAGACCACGCTGGAGACACCGCTGTTCCTGCATTCCATGTGGGTGTCGGTGGAACGGACGGTGCTGGGAACGGCGCTGACCCTGCTGCTGGCTTTCCTGGCGGCCTACCCGCTGTCGAAGGAGACCCAGGTCTTCCGGATGCGCAACGTATACTCCTGGATCTTCGTCTTCACCATGATCTTCAACGGAGGCTTGGTGCCGTTCTACATGGTCATCCAGAAGCTGCATCTCATGAACCATTTCTGGGTGCTGGTGCTGCCGGGGGCGGTCAACGTGTACCTGACGGTGCTCCTGATGAACTTCTTCCGGGGGGTGCCGAAGGAGCTGGAGGAGGCGGCGCTGATCGACGGGGCCGGCCACTTCAAGACGCTGTTCCGCATCTACCTGCCCGTGTCGCTTCCGGCCATCGCCACCTTGGCGCTGTTCAGCGTGGTGTTCCATTGGAACTCCTGGTTCGACGGGCTTCTCTACATCAACAACAAGGAGGACTATCCGCTGGCGACCTTCCTCCAGACCATCATCATCGGACATGACATGAGCTCCATGAGCATTGATCCGAAGCAGATGGAATTGATCTCGCAGAAGACGGTCAATGCAGCCCAGATCTTCATCGGAGCGGTTCCGGTGCTGATGGTGTACCCGTTCCTGCAGAAGTATTTTGTCAAGGGCCTGGTGCTGGGATCGGTCAAAGAATAGACGGACAGGAGAGATTTTCATATGGCAAAAGCGGTGATCCATGGGATGGACGTCTCGTTTCTGGATGAGATCGAGAGCGAAGGGGGCATATTCCGCGATGGAGAGGGGCCGGCCGATTGTCTGGCCATTCTGAAGCAGAGCGGCGTCCAGGCGGTCCGCCTGCGGATCTGGAATGACCCGCCGGGAGGCTACTGCAATCTGGAGCGGACGCTCCGGATGGCCAGGCGGATCAAGGAGCAGGGCCTTCGCTTCCTGCTGGACTTCCACTACTCGGACGGTTGGGCGGATCCGGCGAAGCAGACCAAGCCCCGGGCATGGGCGGAGCTCGCCTTCCCCGAGCTGGTCCATGCGGTACATGCCTATACGGCGGAGGTGCTGACAGCGCTTCGGGACCAGGGCACCCTGCCCGACGAGGTCCAGATCGGCAACGAGATCACGCCGGGCCTGCTGTGGGATGACGGCAGGGTCGACGGCGAATGGGATACGGATGAACAGTGGGAGCGGCTGGCGGTTCTGGTGACGAGCGGGATCCAGGCGGTCCGGGAGGCAGATTCTTGCATCCGCATCATGATCCACATTGACCGGGGCGGCGATAACAAGGGGAGCCGGAAGTTTCTGGACCGGTTCTGGGAGCTGGGCGTTCACTACGACACCATCGGGCTGTCGTATTATTCCTGGTGGCACGGGGATCTGGAAGCGCTGCGAGAAAATCTGAACGACCTGGCCGAGCGCTACGGGAAAGATCTTGTCGTGGTGGAAACTGCTTATCCTTGGACGCTTACACCCCGGGAAGGATTCGCCTTCATCGTCTCCGGCGAGGAGCAGCTGCATGAGGGCTATCCGGCCACGGTGGAGGGTCAGGCGGCTTATCTTCGGGACTTCCTCTCCATCCTGCGGGAGGTACCGGACGGCAGAGGAGCAGGCTGGTACTGGTGGGAGCCCGCCTGGATTCCCTCCAAGCCGGAGTGGTCCGTAGGCCACAGCAACGGCTGGTCCAACCTGACGCTGTTCGACTTCGACGGCCGGCGGCTGTCCAGTCTGGATGTGCTGAAGGAGTAGGAGGAGCATTCAGGAACACAAAGAGGCTGTCCAGCATACGAGAAGTGTCGTCTTAGCTTGCAGAGAAGCCCGGAAAACCGGGCCCGCTCGACTTGCATCCAACGACACATCCTCATATGGGACAGCCTCTTTTGTGTGAAAATCCCCAGTTCGTCATCTCTCAGGACGGAAGGATCTCAGCCCGCTTCCCAGACCTGAGGGGGCGTCTTAATCCTTATAGGGATCGATGGTGATGATGGTGCCATCCTCGTTGTAATGGAGCTCGGTGTATTTCACACACCGCTGATTATCCACCCCGCCGGACAACGAGCTGTCGTGGTAGAAGAGGTACCACTTCTCGCCGACCTGCACGATGGAATGGTGGGTGGTCCAGCCGATGACCGGAGTCAGGATCGTTCCCTTGAACACGAAGGGACCCTGTGGATTCGGGCTGACGGCATAGACCAGGCAATGGGTGGAGCCGGTAGAATAGGAGAGATAATAAAGTCCGTTATACTTGTGGACCCACGGACCTTCGAAGTATCGCCGGTCCTCGTCTCCGGCCAGGAGCGGGTTGCCTTCTTCATCGACGATGAGGATCTCCTTCGGCGTCTCGGCGAACGTGAGCATGTCGTCGCTCAAGAGAGCGACGCGGGGGCCGAGAGCGGGTGCCGCAGCATCGGGACCCTCGGCATCTGCGACGAAGGAGCCGGTCTGCCATTTCTCCAGCTGGCCGCCCCACAGTCCCCCGAAGTATATATACGATTGGCCGTCGTCATCGACCAGAACGGCAGGATCGATGCTGAAGCTGCCGGGGATATAGTTCGGCTCCGGCTTGAAGGGACCGGAGGGGGAAGAGCTGGTCGCAACGCCGATGCGGAAGATGCCGTCGTGGTCGCGGGCGGGGAAGAACAGATAGTAGGTGCCGTTCTTGTACGCGGCGTCCGGAGCCCAGAGCTGCTTCGAGGCCCACGGGATGTCCTTCAGGTGCAGCGCCACGCCATGGTCGACGCAGGGCGAATCGAAGCTGTCCAGGGAGAGGATATGATAGTCCTCCATGGCATATTGGTCGCCGTTGTCGTTGCTCTCCAGAACCTCGTCCACATCGTGGGAAGGATAAATGTAAATCTTGCCTTCAAAAACATGGGCGGAAGGATCGGCAGTATAAATGTGGGTGACTAACGGCTCTTTCGGTTTCACGGGAGGGGTCACGGTAAACAGCTCCTTGTTATATAGTTAGTTTAATAAACAAACTATCAATATAAATTATATCCGGTTTGCCGGAAACATCAAGAGATTTTATCCGTTTGGCCGGTGAAAGAGCTGGAACGGGCGAGCAGAACCCAAGACGCTTCCCATACCACGCTGGAAGCGGGCAGGGAAGCGTCTTGGTACATCAGGCGGCGCTCTTCACGGGAGCCGGATAGATCCGGGTAAACAGCAGCCGGGTTACGGGACCCACCACGAGAAATTGCAGCGGGAGTGCAAAGATGAAGTTCAATCCGAACGTCCGGGGGTAGTGGCGCAAGCTCTCGGGGGCGAAGCCGTAATGGGCTACCGTTCCGAAGAGAGACATACAGGCCGCCATGCCGCATACCATGAAGAAGGAGATCAGAAGGATCTTCTTGATCAGCGGATCCGAAGGACGGAGCAGCCGGTGGGCCAGCCCCTTGGCTGCCTTCCCCACCACGAACAGGTCAAGGAGCAGAGCGGCCGCCAAGGCGGGGAAGAACCCCGTCATAAACTGTCGGATGAAGGTATCCGAGAAGCCGCCGAACAGCGCAATATTGTAGAAACTCATCACCAGCACCATCAAAAAGCACATGATCGTCGTAAAGACAAACGATTCTTTCTTATTTTTGCCCATCGTACGCTCCATTTCTATCCTATTGGGTTTTGACTTATAATAAGGTAACGGACCGCACTTTGTCAACTTGGTTGACAAAATAGAGCGAGTCAACAACCAAGGATGTGGATACGTATGGAGGATAAGCTGTCGCCGTTAAGCTTGATCGACCAGATCAGCGATAAGCATATGGAGCTTCGGGCGAAGCTTCATGAAACGGACGGACAAGGGATTAGTAAAACGGAAGCCCATATCCTGACGGTCCTGCGCCTGCAGGGTAAGTTGACCGTATCGGAGCTGGGACGGAGCATTCATATCTCGCGCCAAGGAACCCATAAGTGCGTTCAGGGTCTGCTGGAGCTGGAATTGGTGGAGACGGAGCATTCCGGAGGGAACGTGCGGGACAAGCCTATCGTTCTTACTCCGAAAGGCCTTGCTTGCTGCGAGAAGCTGGAGGATTCCAAGAGGAAGCTGGAGCAGCGGATTGCGGAGCACCTGGGGCGGGAAAGAATGGAGACCCTGAAGAGGTGGCTGAGCGAGGATTGGTTCGGCAAGCTGGAGTCGAAGGAATAGTGGATCGCGAGAGGGGACGCCTAACATAGGGCGCCCTCTTCTTTTTAATAAATTTTAAATAGAATTGATTATTAGATTAGAGGAATTATGTCGAAAGATGACGAAGAATATAGGCATTCGTACCCGTATCGATATCGGGGCGAGTTCCCCAACCCACAATACCAATATGCTCCCCATACATGGTCAGGAGGAATGGTTCTTGAAGCAGAATTTACCCAAATGGCTCGTCGCCACCATGGTGCTGACAGCTGCGGTCACACCCCACGGAACAGCGGCCAAGGCTGGCGGTGCCCTTGCGGACCCGGCCAACACCGTCGTGCGGTTCAGCGATATTGAAGGCTTGGATCCCGCATACCAGTCCGCCATCCGGCAAGCTGTGGAGCTGGGCTGGATCAATGGTGACACCGATGGACGGTTCCGCCCCGCGGATTCGTTATCCCGCCAGGAGCTGGCCAAGCTCCTGACCACCGCTTTGCATCTTCCGAAGGAGCCGAACGAATCCAACTTTAGGGATGTCAGCCCGGAGTCCTGGAGTGCTCCCTACATCGAGGCGGTGCGCAAGGCAGGCCTCATGACCGGAGATACGGGGAACACCTTCCGCCCACTGGACCCCGTGAACCGGGAGGAGCTGGCCGCCATTCTGATCCGGGCCTCGAAGGACCGGCCGCCAGCCGAGCCCAACCGGCTGCTGGTTGCGGACCGGGCGGAGATCTCCGGGTGGGCCGGTGGCTATGTGGAGCAAGCGCTGGTGCGCGGATTGTTCGACGCGCCGGATCTATTCCATCCCCTTCTTCCCGTGGAGAGAAAGGATGTCGCCGAGGTGCTCCTGCGTGCGTATGCAGCGGGCTATTCCCCTGATCTAGAGCTCCAGGCCGTTACAGCCGGGCATGTCCGGATCAACGGCATTTCTTATACGGTGGCGAAGCCGCTCCAAGGGATCTTCGCCGAGAGCAACCGGGACATCCTGAAGGGAGCCCGTATCCGCTTTGAGGCAAGGGACGGGCAGCTGCTTGCCGTCAAGGAGCTGACGATCACCGCCGGGGGAAAGGCTCCGGCCGAAGGGGAGCCGGAGTTTTCCCGCAATCTGATGCTGGACGGCCAGGGCACCGTCTTGGACGGGTCTCTTCGAATCGCCGGAGACTACACTTCGGTGAAGCGTCTGGACGTATTGGGCGATCTCGAGATTACGAAGAGAGTCGAGAATGATTTTTGGATGGATGACGTGACGGTGGCGGGGAAAACCGTTGTGAATGGCGGGGATTCCCATACGGTGGTCTTCTCGAACTCCCAGCTGGGACAGGTGGAGGTGAACAAGGAGAACGTCCGCGTCGAATCGTTGGGCACAACCTCCGTTGATGCCATGCTGATCTCCAGCAGCTCGATGATCGTTGGCTCAGCCGATGCCACCATCGGGCAGGTAACCTTGAAGGATGGTGCCAAGCAGGTGGATCTGAGCGCCGCTGTGGGGACGCTGGTTATTGCCGGCACGGATCCGACCGTGCTGACCGGAACGGGAAACATCGGCGTGCTGAAGCTGGATTCGACAGCGCCGGTGACCTTGAACAATCAAGGAACGGTGGGAACCCTGACCGTTGTCTCCCCCTCCGCCAGCCTGACCGTCGGCACAAGCGCCAAGATCGATAACCTGACGCTGCCGGCCGGTGTATCCGCCAGCAACGTGATTCCGAATTACAGCAGCACGCAGACGCAGATTAGCCAGATCAACGGGGTGTCCACGGCACCGCTGAACTCTTCTCCCGTTCAGGTGGCGGCCATTCCGAACCAGACGATCCAGCTCACCGGCGGTCCGGTGACCATCGATATCTCGGGCGTCTTCCTGGATCCGGATGGGGATACGCTTACGATAACCCCCAATTCCCGGACGAGAACGGTGGCCACCGTGAAGCTGGAGGGCAAGCAGCTGATCATCACTCCGGTAGCTGCCGGCTCCAGTGTGATTCAGCTGTCGGCCTCGGACGGAAGCTTGTCCGGCGCTTCGAGATTTACGGTCTATGTCAATACGGCACCCACCGTCAAGCCCAATATCGATCAGACGGTAGTGACGCTGGGGGCGGACCCGGTGAGCGTGAATCTGGCCGCGTTCTTCAGCGATGCGGACCCGGATGTGTTGACCTACACCGCCGTCGCTTCGGATCCCGGATTGGCGGGGGCATCCATTTCCGGCGGCAGCCTGCTGCTTAGTCCGGTGAAGGAAGGCACGCTCACGGTATCGGTCACTGCTTCGGACGGAAGGGGCGGGTCGGTGACCGGAACGCTTCCGGTACTGGTCAACCGTCCGCCTGAGCTCCAGAATCCGCTGCACGATACGGTGGGCACCATCGGCCGTCCGGATGAGATCGTGGAGCTGATGAACGTATTCTCCGACCCGGATGGGGACGCTCTAACCTATGAGGCCGCCTCCCAGAACACCGCACTTGCGGACACATCGGTTCTCGGCAGCAGGCTCAGCCTGGTCCCGAAATCGGCAGGAATGTCTGTCATCACCGTGAAGGCCAAGGATGGAAAAGGCGGCGTACGTGAGACCTCGTTCCGCTTCACCATCAACCGGGCGCCGGCTGTCGCTTCCGTTCCGGACCAACTGGTCACGCTGGGGACCGGACCGCTCACGCTGGATCTGCAGAACTCCTTCCGGGATGAGGACCACGACCTCCTGACCTTCCGGGCAGAGGTTCAGGATCCTTCCGTCGCGGCGGCTTCCTTAGCAGGCTCCGTGCTGACGCTTACCCCTGCGGGGGCTGGCAGCACGGCCATTACCGTGACAGCGCTGGACGGCCGTGGCGGGGAAGCATCCACCGGCTTCCGGATGACCGTCAACCGGGCACCGGAGAGCAGCACGGCCTTCGGACAGCAGACCGTAACCATCGGCGGGGACCCGGTCGTGCTGACCCTCACCGACTTCTTCCGGGACTTGGACGGGGATGGGCTAAGCTTCGAGTGGAGCACACCGGATACGCAGCTGCTTCAAGCGGCAGCCGAAGGCGCCCGGTTGACCTTTACGGGAATCTCTCCCGGAACGGCGGGTATGACGGTCAAGGCCAAGGATGGCCGCGGCGGTGAAGCGGCCGCTTCGTTATCCGTTCTAGTGAACCGTGCTCCGGAGACGTCGGCGGTGCTGGCAGACCGGATGGTTACCGTTGGCGATGCGCCGGTCCGGATTCCGACGGACGGTCTGTTCACGGATGCAGATCAAGACACGCTGGTTCTGGATGCTGTGATTGGCAATCCCGCCTTGGCGGACCTTGCTCGCAGCGGCAATGAGTTCATTCTTACTCCGCGGACCGGAGGAACGGCGACGATCACCATTACCGCGACGGATGGAAAAGGCGGCAAGGCGGCCATTCCGTTCACCCTCACGGTGAATGAGCCTCCCCGGATGAAGGCGGTGCCGGATCAGACGATTCAGCTGAATGGGCCGGAGCGGAACGTGGAGCTTATGGATTACTTCAAGGATCCGGATGGGGATCCGATCGTCTTCACCCTCGGCCCGAATGCAGCGGATATAGCTTCCGCTACCCTGACCGGAACGAGTCTGGTCCTCCAACCGGTTGGCGCCGGAACCGTCCAGTTGACGTTGTTAGTGGAGGATGGCCGTGGCGGAGCCTACACCGGAACGCTCCGGGTAACGGTGAACCGTTCGCCGGAGGCAACGGGTACCTTGGCGGACCATACGGTGACCATCGGAGCTGTTGACTCTCCTATGGATCTGACCGGTCTCTTCCGGGATCCGGATGGCGACCCGGTCACCATCGAAGCGAAGATTCCTGACGGAAACGACGGCAGCAGAGGCTTGGCGGTGATGGAAGGCAATCTGCTGAAGCTCACGGGGCTGGCTCCGGGGCTGACGGCGGTGGAATTGACGGCCCATGACGGCCGCGGTGGCTCCGCAAGCCTAAGCTTCGCCTTGTCGGTCAACCGCGCTCCGGCAGCGGACCAAGCCCTTGCGGACCAGGGCATAACGCTGGGACAAGGGGACCTGTCCGTTGATGTGAGCCAGGCTTTCGTGGATGCGGACGGAGATGCTATCACCCTGGGAGCTGTGAGTCTTGATCCAGGACTGGCATCGGTCAGCTTGAACGGAACGATGCTCACGGTCCATCCGGTAGCAGGCGGTTCAGCCGGGATCCGGGTCACGGCCGAGGATGGCAGAGGGGGTAAGGGAGAGCAGCAGTTCAAGGTTCGGATCAACCGGAACCCCTCCTCGGGTACCCTTGCCGACCTCACGGTTGTGCTGGAGAAGGGTGAACAGGACCTGAATATCCTCAGCTTGTTCCGCGATGATGACGGGGACTCGCTAACGTTCACGGCTGTCTCCTCCGATCCGACTATCGCTGCGGCTGCCGTTAACGGACAGCAGCTCAAGGCGGTTCCGGCAGCGACCGGATCAGTCAACGTCACCGTAACGGCCGCGGACGGGTATGGAGGCTCGCTGGAGCGGACCTTCCGTCTTACGGTGGAGCTTAACCAGGCTCCTCAGGCGGCTGTCGCCATTCCGGATCAAACCGTCACCGTAGGAGGTACGCAAGCGGTTGAGCTGTCGGGAGCTTTCGCGGATGCGAATCACGATGGGCTGACCTATACGGCGGTTTCCGCTTCGGAGGGCGTGGCGGCGGTGAGCATATCCGGCCATACCCTGACCTTGACAGGGATCACGGACGGCACCAGCGTAATCACGGTTACGGCTAGTGACGGCATTGCCGCCTCTGCGGGAATGACCTTTACCGTAACGGCTTCCTCGAACCAAGCGCCCACCGTCGCCGGCAGTATCCCGCTTCAGGTGATCGGCGGCTCCGTCGCTCCCAACCGCTTCTCTCTGTCGGGCTTGTTCGCGGATGCGGACGGCGATTCCCTGACGTATTCGGTTACGGCGGCGGACAGCGGTAAGGTTGCGGCTACGATCCAAGGGGACCAATTGACGCTGGCACCGGGCTCCGCTGCAGGCGGAAGCACCGTAACGGTGACGGCTGCCGATGGTCGGGGAGGCAGCGTCAGCGCGGACATTTCCGTCCTGACCGCCCAGGTGGTGCATTCCCGCCAGATCGTCACGAAGCTTGGCGTATCCGATGTGTCTTACGATCTGTCGGCCTATTTCCCGGCACAGAGCGCGTTTACCGTATACCGGCAGGAGCAGGGGGCCATGACCCAAGACGGAGTCCAGGCCATGAACGGCAAGATCTTCAGGGTCTTCCCAGGCTCCCTGGGAACCTCCAGGTATTGGGTTGTGGCAGCTGATCATACCGCCGCATACGTGGAGGTTACGGTGGAGGCTCAGCAGGGGGCCGGCGCCTTCTTCTCCGAGTACACCCGGGGAAGCGATGGCAGAATCGCTCTGGAAATCTACAATAAGAGTGAAAACTCGACGGACTACCAGGTGGTCGGATACCGGTACAACACCAAGACCAGCCAGCTGGAAGTAATGAAGAACCGGGATATCCCGCAGAAGTCCTATGCCGTCGTCGGTCTGGTCTATCCGGGGACCACAGGCATCGTGATCAACTACACCTTCTACGACCTGATGGATATTACGCCTGTTCAGTACTATCAGGATGAGCTGGAGATGACCGCAGACGGCAACGACGGGTATGTCATCTGTGCCTTTGAGTTGGTGAAGGGCGGTCAAGTGGTGGATGTCATCGGCGACAAAGCCTGGACGCCATCCTCCGGCAATCCCTATCCGCTTCCGGTCTCGGGCACGCTGATCCGGAAGCCCGGCATTGCCAAGGGCTCCCTTACGTACCATCCGAACGGGGAATGGGAGATAAGGCCGGCCGGGTATCAGGATTTGTCCCGCCATACCCCGTAAGGGGGAAGGGTCCGCTCTCCTGAAGGAGGGCGGACTTTTTAAACTAATAAGATAATCATTCTTATTTAAGAAGGAATTTTGTATTTGTATGTCGAAATAAATTAGGGTCAAAAGTCACGTATTACAAATCTAATTTGTCAGGGGCAGTGAGCAGGATGAAGGTAAATTGGAAAGTCTGGTTGCTGGCGAGTCTGGTCTTGACTGCCGCCATGCGGCCTGAGCCCGTGCAAGCGGAGACACCGACCGATACCGCTACGGCGCAGGGACCGATCCGCTTCAATGATATCGGACAGGTAGATCCGGATAAGCAAAAGGCGATTCAAGAGGCGGTTCGGCTCGGCCTGATCAACGGGTTCTCGGATGATGAGTTCCGGCCGCAGGATCAACTGTCCCGTGCGCAGTTGGCGGTTCTGTTGGCCAAGGCGCTGAATCTGGACGTGGCAAACCCGAGAGCTTCCAGCTTTTCCGATGTTCCGCAGGATCATTGGGGTACCAAGTACATAGAAGCGGTCAAAACAGCAGGTCTCATGAGCGGGGATAACGGATTCCGTCCCGGCGACCCGATCTCCCGTGAAGAGCTCGCGGCCGTCTTCGTGCGTGCCGTCCACGGGCAGAATACCAAGGGCGGCCATACCGTCCAGCTGACGGATCTGGAAAAGGTGAGCGGCTGGGCGGAGAACGCGGTGCAGACGGCGGTCCGGCTGGGACTGATGGATTCGGCGGACTCCAGCTTCCGTCCGGCTACACAGGTTCAGCGTCAGGATATCGCGCAGTTCCTGATTGATATTTTTCCAGAGAAGGAGCAGAGAGCGGTTGTGACCAAGGTGGAGGGCGACGTCATCACGATTAACGACACCCCGATGCTGGTAACGGAGCCCCTGAAGGCCTTGCTGCTGAATGGCTCCAACGTCCAGGCCCTGCAGGGGGCGGTGCTGAAGTTTAAGTCCGCCGTCCGAAGTGTCAAGGACTTGTCCGGTGTGGAGATCGTCCGGGGCGGAAAGGACGGGGCGCCTGTCACGCTGGATACGACCGGCATGCCCAAGGAGGCCTCCCTCCGTATCGACGCCGACCATGTTGCCCTGCAGGGTGGCCAGGTGACCAAGGTGGTTCTGGGTGAACAGGCCGGCCACGTCACCATCGACGCTCCCATCGGCAAGGTGGAAATTGACGGCTCCAAGCCCGTTACCTTGAAGGGCGGCGCAAGTCTCGGCGAGATCTCCATCACGAAGCCTACCGCGAAGGTGGAATTGGGGCAAGGGATCAAGATCGACAAGCTGGTGCTCCCTGAGAATGTGAAGCCCGCCGACGTCATCCCGAATCTGAGCCAGCTGCAGCAGCCGATCAAGACCATCGTCACGGAAAAAGGCGGCCCGGTTCAGACGCCGATCACTTCGGCTCCCGCACCGGCACCGGTTGCGTCCAGTGGATCGGAATCTCAAGCCAACCAAGCGCCGGTGGTTGCTAACGCCATAACGGACCGGACGGCTACCGCAGCTGACGCGCCGTTCACCGTGGATCTGAGCAACGTGTTCACGGACGCGAATGGCGATGCGCTGACCTTGAGCGTGTTGTCGTCTACGCCGGGCGTGGCAGGTGTCAGCGTTACCGGTACGACGCTGACGGTTACGCCGGTGAACGCAGGCACCACGACGGTGACCGTGACGGCTGACGACGGCCGTGGAGGGACGAAGAGCGACAGCTTCACGGTGACGATCAGCGCTGTAATGCCGCTGAACCAAGCGCCGGTAGTTGCCAACGCCATAACGGACCGGACGGCTACCGCAGCTGACGCGCCGTTCACCGTGGATCTGAGCAACGTGTTCACGGACGCGGACGGGGATGCGCTGACCTTAGGCGCGGTGTCGTCTACGCCGGGCGTAGCGACCGCCAGCGTCACCGGTGCAACGCTGACGATTACGCCGGTGAACGCGGGCACTACAACGGTGACCGTGACGGCTGATGACGGCAACGGAGGGACGAAGAGTGACAGCTTCACGGTGACGATCAGCGCTGTAATGCCGCTGAACCAAGCGCCGGTAGTTGCCAACGCCATAACGGACCGGACAGCTACCGCAGCTGACGCGCCGTTCACCGTGGATCTGAGCAACGTGTTCACGGACGCGGACGGGGATGCGCTGACCTTGAGCGTGCTGTCGTCTACGCCGGGTGTAGCGACTGCTAGCATCACCGGTGCAACGCTGACGATTACTCCGGTAAACGCAGGCAACACCACAGTGACCGTGACGGCTGACGACGGTCGTGGAGGAACGAAGAGCGACAGCTTCACGGTGACGATCAGCGCTGTAATCCCGCTGAACCAAGCGCCGGTAGTTACCAACGCCATAACGGACCGGACGGCTACCACAGCTGACGCGCCGTTCACCGTGGATCTGAGCAACGTGTTCACGGACGCGGACGGGGATGCGCTGACCTTAGGCGCGGTGTCGTCTACGCCGGGTGTAGCGACCGCCAGCGTCACCGGTGCAACGCTGACGATTACGCCGGTGAACGCGGGCACTACAACGGTGACCGTGACGGCTGATGACGGCAACGGAGGCACTCAATCGGACGCCTTCTCGGTGACGATCAGCGCCGTGAACCAAGCGCCAGTGGTTGCCAACGCTATAACGGACCGGACGGCTACCGCGGCTGACGCGCCGTTCACCGTGGACCTGAGCAATGTGTTCACGGACGCAGACGGGGATGCACTGACCTTGAGCGCGCTGTCGTCTACGCCAGGCGTGGCGACCGTTAGCGTTACCGGTGCAACGCTGACGATCACGCCGGTAAACGCAGGCACCACCACAGTGACCGTGACGGCCAACGACGGCAACGGAGGCACTCAATCGGACGCCTTCACGGTGACGATCAGCGCCGTGACGCCGCCGAACCAAGCGCCGACAGTCTCGAGCACAATCTCCAACCAGAACTACACCCTGGGCGACTCGACCTCTCCGATAAGCCTGACCGGAATCTTCTCGGATGCCGACAATGATATGCTGAGCATCAACGCCAACTCCACGGATAACGGCATTGCGACCGTTATGATCATGGGTAATGATCTGTTAATCACTCCCGTTACAGCCGGTATGACGACCATAACGGTTATCGCGGATGACGGTAAAGGCGGAACGGTGAATACCAACTTCACGGTACAAGTGAATCAGCCGGCGGCACCCGGATTATTTATCTCCGAAACCTTCTGGGGGAGCGCGGATTTAGCTCTGGAGATCTTTAACCCTTCAGGTTCTGCAGTGGACTTATCGAAGCTGAAGCTGGTGGTGGGAAGTACCGAAATCAACCTGTCTTCTAGCTCTGTTCATACGCTTGGGGCTGGGAGTGTACTGGCCGTTCTCGATAATATGTTCATGTATATGGATGATAATGACATTCCCTCCTCCTTCCTCCGGGTCACCTTTGGTATCGATCCGGAGAATGGGCCGTCAGACGTGTCGGTCAAGCTGAAGTATGACGGTCAGATCATCGACAGCATCCTCTACAAGAAGGCAAAAACCATGGCGCGGCACAGCGGCATTCAGCAGGGCTCCTCATCACCGGACAGCAGCCAGTGGACGGAGTATCCGGTGGACACCTTCGGTGACCTCGGCTACTACATCCCGTAATAACCCCATATTCACCCCAAAGCCCCCAATTCGCGAACTACGCGGTGTTGGGGGCTTTTACGTAATACGATGGAAGCGGATAAAAAGTTAAAGGCCATGGATGGCCTTTAATCCGCGGAGATGCTAGACGCGCCGAAATAAAGGCCATGGATGGCCTTGAAGCGCCCCGTCGGCCAACAACTCGGCGCCGGGAGGAAATCAAGGCCACCGGTGGCCTTCAATCCGCGGAGAAGCTAGCCGCGCTGGAATAAAGGCCATGGATGGCCTTGAAGCGCCTTGCCGCCCCGCGCCTTGCCGTCCCTCCGTCCCGGCGCCCCGCGCCCTGCCAGCCCGCCGTCCCGCCGCCTCACGCCCCGCCGCCCCGCGGCCCCTGCCTTACCGGTCCGTGACGGCTAGCGCGGCCTTGTATTCCGTCGGGCTGTAGCCTGCGTATTCCTTGAACACCTTCGAGAAGTAATGCTGATCGTGGAAGCACAGGGCATCCGAGATCTCCTTGATCTTCATCTCGGGACGGGCCTCCATCAGCCTACGGGCTTCCCGGATCTTCAGCTCCAGGTAATAGCTGACGAACGTACTCTGGGAATACCGCTTCACCACGCGGCTGATGTACGAGGAGCTCACATGGAACCGGGCGGACAGATCGCCCATGGTCACTTGGGCGTACAGGTTGGTCCGCAGATGCTCGTCGATCTTCTCGAACAGCTCGGTGCCGCTCTTCTTGTTGGCGTTCTGCACGAAATCGAAGCACTCCCCGAACAGACGCAGAAGCCGGGTGCAGAACTCCTCATAGCCGGTCTGCCCGGACCCGGACCCGCTCTGCCCGGACCCGGACCCGGTCTGTCCGGCCCCTGCATGCCCGAACAGTAGCCGAACCTCCTCCCGGACATCCCAATCCTTGCGGCCCATGTGGGCCAACGCCATGGACTCGAAGGCCTCCGCCAGCCGGTAGACGAAGCGCTCCAGCTCTGCGGCGGTCACGGCGCTCCGCCGCCACTTATTCAGCTGTTCATTCAGCTGAAGAAGAAACCGCTCCTTCTGAAGCCGGTGAATCATGGCCGAATAGGGCTCCGCCAGCCGGTCGGACGTTTCCCCCGGCGGGGAGGCACGGCTGTCGCGGGGAGGGAGACTGCCATCCATCAGCGCCGGTACAAAAAGCGGTCCCGACTCCACCAGTAGCAAGGAAAGATCACGGTACCGCTCGTGCAGCCTTGCCGCCTCTACGGGCGCAGGGTGATAAGCTAGAGAAACGGAGGGGTGGAGCGTCAAGAGCCGGGCGTGAATCCTTTTGGCCGTCTCCGGAGTGCCGCTGCGGTCCGGTACGTACGAAGCATGGGCAAGGATCAAGGTGTGGGAAATATCCCGTGCAGGGAACACCCAATAAGGATTCCCGGCAAATACGTCCCCCAAGACGGATCGAAGCATCAAGGCGGAGCCCCCCGCTTCCGGCACGGCTAGAGGCGGAAAAGGGGGCCAGTACGCAACCCACAGCAGCTTGGGCTGCTCGAAGAAGTCCGGCCCAGGAGGTGTATCCGACTCCAGCTCCACGATTCCGTCCAGCACATACTCTCCGCCGGACTGTTCCTCCCGAAGCAGACCGATGATCCGTTCCATCACCTCCGACAGCTGGCTGGGCTCTACCGGCTTCAGCAAATAATCGTTCACCTGCAGGTTCAGAGCCTTCCGCGTGTACTCGAAATCGTTGTAGCCGCTGATGAGAACCGCCTTCAGGCGGGGGTTCAGCTTCTTGGCCTGCTCGATCAAGGTAAGTCCGTCCATCCTCGGCATCCGGATATCCGTCAGCAGGATGTCGATGGCCTGGCCGCCCAACAGCTCCAGCGCCTCCTCCCCGTTGGAAGCGGTGGCCGCCACCTCCACCGGCAGTCCGGAGGCTTCCACAAGCGCCCGGATATTCCGCTGGATCGGCTTGCTGTCCTCCGCGATAAGCGCTTGATACATCCGCAACACCCCCTTCAGCTAATAGAAATCCCGGGTCATGGAGGCGATGATCTGGATCGTCGCCCCTTGGCTTCCGGTATTGTTGTACAGATTGAAGAATAGCCGGTTCCGGTACATCAGCTTCAGACGGTTGACCGTATTGACGATGCCCATGTTTCCGATGGCCACCGCCGCACGTTCTCCCTCCGGGGCAGCCGGATCCAGCGTCTCCACGTTGGTCAGAATCTCCTTGATCTTCCGTTCCTCGAATCCGCACCCGTTGTCCGTGATCTCCACCGCCCACAGCCCGTTGTACAGCTTGGCCTTCACCTGGATGATCCATGGAGGGCCGGTGCGATCGAAGGCGTGCTCGATGCAGTTCTCCACGAACGGCTGGATGACCAGCCGGGGCAGAAGCACCGACTCCACTGTGGGATCGATATCCAGCTCCCACCGAAGATCGTCCTCATACTGCTGTTGGATCAGAGCCAGATACCGGCGCGTATGCCCGATCTCATCCAGCAGGGTCACGTGCTCATAGGGAGAGGAGACGACGTACCGCAGATTTTCGGAGAGGTGCTTGCACATGTCGCTGACCGTCTGCTGCTTGCCCTCCTGGGCGGCGATGCTGATCAGATAGAGCACATTGTGGATGAAGTGTGGGGCGATCTGCGCCTGCAGGGCGGAATGCCGGGCCATAGCCTCCTTGTGCACGGCCAGCTTTTCCCGTTCCAGGGATTCCTGGAGACGGTCGAACAGCTCGTGGAAAGCTTCGTTCAGGAGCAGCAGCTCGTTGTTGTACAGGCGGCTGTCCATCTTCATGCTCAAGTTGCTGTAGTTCATCCGGAGGATGGCGCTGCGGAGCTTCTTGATGGGCAGCACCAGGCTTTTGGAGGTGAAATAGATGTAGAGGAAGGAGAAGAGCGTCAATGCTACGATCAGTACGATGGCGATGTTCTTGACGGAATTCACGGAGCCCAGGATGGACTTGCCGGGCGTGACCACGTAGACCATCCATCCAGCCGACGAGGTCGTCTGATAAGCGATGTAGTGATCCGGCGGGGCCTTATAGATGCCATTGGCGGAGGAGACATCCTCCCCGATGCGGAAGGGGAGCCCGTCGGTCCGATCCGAGGACCGGAAGATCACGCTTCCGGCCGCATCGGTCACATAGACGCTGCCGATGTTCCCCACGTCGATCAAGGTCTGGATGTCCCGCTGAACGAGCTGAATCGACAGGTAGCCGTAGAGGGTACCGTTCACATCGACGATGGAGCGAATGAAGGAGACGGGCGAAACTTCATCGGTATAGAGGAGGTAGGTGCTGTTCTCCAGCTTCCGGCGCGATGATTCGTCGGCGAGCACCGGTGAGAGGGACGGCATATCCCCAAACCCGATATAAGAGGCCAGCTCCTGCCCCTGCAGACTGTAGATGACGATGTCGTGGATATTGAGACTGGGGCCGACGGCACGGAACATGATATCGCTAAGGATTCGCTTCCGGTTCAGGTCTTCGAAGGCGGTGGAGGAGGCGCCGGGCTTGGAAGCGGATTCATCCAGGAAGGTGAAAATATCCCGATTGGACAGGATGCGCTGGGACAGCTGGTTCTGCATCGTCACATAGCCGTCCAGCTGGTTGGCCACCTTGGCGGCGGTCAGCAGGGTATCGCGTATGGTCCGCTCCTTAAGCGGCTTCAGCACCCCTACATTCACATAGATCAGGAAGCTGGCGAGAAGGATGATCAGGAGAACGAAGAAGGTGGCGAACAGCTTGGTCTGAAGATTGATCTGCAGCGGCTTCTTGCCCAGCATGGGATTCATCCGTACCCGCCTCCTTTCTTTTGGAAGAATCAGGAATACCCTTACTATAGCATCCGGTTTCGTCCCGTCACAAGGACCGTTCGGTTCAGAATTATACACGGCAACTGTCAACCACGAACATGTACTTCCCTGGAAGCGTTCCCTATAATCGGAAGTGTAGCCGGTTGCAACGGGACGATGAATAAACGGAGGGATTCCATTGAAGACATTATGGAAAAAGATCGTGTACGGAACGGTTGCGCTCACGACGGCGGCTGCCGTAGCCGGATGCAGTTCATCGGGCAGCGGCCCGTCGGCGTCCCCGGCGGGAACGGAGAAGGCGCCGTCCTCCCAAGCCTCCAAGGTCACCATCGAATTCGCCTTGGGCAAGAGCTCCGAGAACGCCGCCTTCGCCAACAAGGATCTGCTGGCGGAGTTTGAGAAAGCGACGAATATTCATGTGAACATCCAGATGCTTCCGTCCGAGCAGATCTCCACCATCATGCAGACCAAGCTGGCCGTCGGAGAAGTGCCGGATGTGATCCTGGCCAACCTCGTCAGCGCCGAGAGGGAATGGAACCTGGAGAAGAACTTCGAGCCGCTGGATAACGAAGCCTGGGTTTCCCGGCTGTCCAACAAGGACGTGCTGTCCTCCAAGGGACATATTTACGGCTTCCACCTGAACCAGGATGCGGGCCAGCAGGGGTTGGTCTACAACCAGGATATCTTCAAGGAGCTTGGGCTGTCGGTTCCCCGTAATTTCAACGAGCTGCTGGCCGCCTGCGAGAAGATCAAGGCTGCCGGAATTACGCCGATCTTCATGCCCTTCAAGGATTCCTGGTCCACCAACATCTGGACGGCGGCTGCCATCGCGGACTACGCCAAGAAGAACGACCCGAAGCTATGGGACGATCTGAACGCCAATAAGCGCAAGTGGACCGAGGTACCCTATCTGGAGTCCATCACCCAGCAGCAGCTGGACCTGTTCAAGAAGGGGTATACAAATAAGGACGTGCTGAGCGACAGCTACGATATGGCCGTGAACAAGTTCCTGAAGAAGGAAGTCGCCATGATGGCCATGGGCGACTGGCTTATCAACGACGCCTACCAGAAGGATCCGAACGTGCACCTGGGCTTGACGGCCATTCCTTACGCGGACAATGCGGATCTGGGAATCAGTCCCCTCGGCGGCCAGCTGTTCGTGCCCAAGAAGGCGAAGAATCTGGCGGCGGCCAAGAAATTCCTGGATTACCTGACCTCCAAGGAAGTCGGGCAGAAGATCGTCACCGCCAACAAGTGGATCTCCAACTTCAAGGATATCGAGACGCCGGAGCTGCCGCCCTTCAAGCAGCAGATCGTAGACACCTATATCAAGACCAACAAGACCGCCACCACGATGGATGCCTATCTGTCCATCGATATCTCGGAGCTGTGGAAGGGGTACCAGGATATGTTCGCAGGCGGCAAGACGCCGAAGGACGTCTATGCGGCATGGGATAAGAAGTACGCCCAGCTCATGAAGGATAAGAAGGCGGCGGGCTTCTAAGGCCCGAGGAATACGATGAGAATATCCAAACGACTGTATTCCTATTATCTCATCCTGCCCGCCCTCCTCTTGTACGCCGTCTTCTACGTGCTGCCTGCGGTCATCGGGCTGTTCTACTCCTTCACGGACTGGCGCCTGGACACGGAGGAGCTCTCCTTCAACGGCCTGTACAATTTCGAGCGGATCTTTACGGATGAGGTGCTGCTCCTGGCCATCAAGAATACGGTGATCTTCGCCGTCGTAACGGTAATAGGCAAAAACCTCCTGGCCATCCTCCTGGCCGTGGCCTTGAATATGAATCTGAAGACCAGAAACTGGCTCAGGGCCATTTTCTACTCGCCGTCCATCATCAGTGTGCTGGTGGTTAGCCTCTTGTTCACGCCCATGCTCCGCTCGGAGGGCCTGATCAACCGGATTCTGGATACCATGGGACTCGGTTTCCTCCAGCAGGCGTGGCTCACCGATCCCTCCATCATCATGCTGACCATCAGCGCGCTGTCGATCTGGCAGCATACCGGCTTCCAGATGGCCATCTATCTGGCGGGTCTCCAATCGATCCCGAGGGATTATTACGAAGCGGCGCGGATCGACGGCGCAGGCGGATGGAAGGGCTTCATCCATATTACGCTGCCGCTCCTACTGCCGGCCATCAACATCAATGTCATGCTGACCTTGATCGGCGGACTGAAGGTATTCTCGGAGGTGTTCGTGCTCACGGCCGGAGGACCGGGGAACTCCTCCCAGGTCATCGGAACCATCATTCTCCGGGCCTTCGGGGAAGGCAATTGGGGGCTGGGGACGGCCGTGAACACGCTGCTCTTCGTCACGGTGACGCTGATCGCCATTCCGCTCCTGCTCTATATGCGCCGAAGGGAGGTGCAGGAATAATGGCCGTGTGGCGCAAGACCGATTGGAGGGCCCGGTTCGTGGAAGCCCTCTTGATCCTGCTGGCCTGCACCATCATCGGGCCGATGCTGATCATGCTGCTCGGCTCCTTCAAGACCAGTGCGGAGGTGCTGGATTTCTCGCTGGCGCTGCCCAAGCGGTGGATGTTCTCCAACTACCGTCAGGTGGTGGAGCAGGGAGGCCTGCTCCGTGCCTTCTGGAACGGGGTCCTGATCTCCGGCGTATCGGCGCTCTTGAACATTCTGACCACCTCGATGGCGGCCTTCGTCATCGTGCGGCGGGACACGAAGCTATCCAACCTGATCTACCTGTTCTTCTTCATGGGGCTCATCGCGCCGGTCTCCATCATCACCACCATCCGGGTGGTGCAGTTCCTGGGCCTGTACGGAACGATCACCAGCGCGATCCTGATCTATGCTGCTCTGAACAGCGCGTTCAGCGTCTTCCTGTACGCCGGCTTCATGAAGTCCATCCCACAGGCCTTGGATGAGGTGGCTTTTTTGGAGGGGGCCCATCTCTTCGACATCTTCCTGAAGGTCATCTTCCCCCTGATCGTGCCCGTCAACGCCACGGTAGCGATCATGGTGTTCATGTCGGTCTGGAACGACATCACCATTCCGATCTACTTCCTGACGGACAGCACCAACTGGACCATGCCGCTGTCGGTCTACAACTTCTATGGCCGGTTCAGCCGGGACTGGAATCTGGTCTTCGCGGATCTGACCCTGACCTCTCTTCCGGTGCTCATCCTCTACCTGTTCGCCCAGAAGTACATCGTCAGCGGCTTGACGGCCGGGGCGGTGAAGGGCTGAACCGGAGCCGGTTCAACTTCTATAGTTTCTAGGGAAACGTCTAAGCTTTTTCGGGTGACCGGACCGCGAAGATTGTGTAATGCTGTTCGTGTAACCCATTGCGAAGAAACGGGGCATTCGGACATGAATCAGAACATTCTTTTCAACGAGGGCTGGGCGTTTGCCAAGAGCGGACTGGATGCCGTATCCTGCGACGGCCTGAGCTTCGAGCCGGTGGATCTCCCCCATGACTGGCTCATCTACGATACGCTTCAGCTGTATGAGAACAGCATCGGATGGTACCGCAAGTCCTTCGCTTACACTCCGGACGGACGGCAGGTGCTGCTGCGTTTTGACGGCGTTTACATGGATTCGACCCTGTACGTGAACGGGCAAAAAGCCGGGGAATGGAAGTACGGCTATTCCTCCTTCGAACACGAGATCACCGGCCTCCTGGCCGCCGGAGACAATGAAATTCTGGTTAAAGTCATCCATCAGAGCCCGAACAGCCGCTGGTACTCCGGAGCGGGCATCTACCGCAGCGTGTGGCTGAAGCTTCGGGACAGGACCCATATCACCTCGGACGGGATCTATATCTCCACCCGGCAGGAAGGGGATACCTGGCAGGTGGAGGTGGATGCCGGACTGAGCGTTCACGAGGACGTGCGGGTGATTCATTCGATTCAGCAAGGGGAGGAGACGATAGCGGTCTCCTCGCAGCGCGTGTATGCGGCGGATGGGCCCGGATTGGCGAACCGGCAAACGCTCCAGGTGGCCAACCCGCAGCTCTGGAGTCCCGACGAGCCGCACCTCTACCGGCTGGTCACCCGGCTGGTGAAGGAGGGCAACGATCAGGAAACGATCGAAACCGTTTCCGCTCCGCTGGGCTTCCGCACGGTCGAGATGGCCCCCGGGACGGGATTGCGGCTGAACGGCAAGAAGCTGAAGCTGAACGGGGTATGCGAGCATCACGATCTGGGCGCCTTGGGCGCCGCCTTCAACCCGGTCGCCTTAAGAAGAAGATTCAAGCTGCTGAAGGAGATGGGGGTCAATGCCATCCGGACCGCCCACAATATGCCGGCCCCGGAGCTGATGGACCTGGCGGATGAGATGGGACTGCTGGTCGTATCGGAGGCCTTCGATATGTGGGAGCGGGCCAAGACCCCTTATGACTACGCCCGGTTCTTCAAGGACTGGGCCTTGGCCGACGTGCGGAGCTGGGTCCTGCGGGATCGGAACCACCCGAGCCTCTTGATGTGGAGCATCGGCAATGAGATCTACGACACCCATGCGGACGAGAGGGGCCAGGAGGTCACCCGGATGCTCATGGAGGCGGTGCAGGCTTACGATCCGAAGGGGAACGCCAGGGTCACCATCGGCTCCAACTACATGCCCTGGGAGAACGCCCAGCGGTGTGCGGACATCGTCAAGGTGGCGGGCTACAACTACGCGGAGAAGTATTACGGGAAGCACCACGAGGAGCATCCGGACTGGATCATCTACGGTAGCGAGACGGCCTCCGTGGTTCAGAGCCGGGGCGTCTACCACTTCCCCTTCCGGCGCTCCATCCTGGCCGATGACGATGAGCAGTGCTCTGCCCTGGGGAACAGCACCACCAGCTGGGGAGCCAGATCGGCGGAGGCCTGCATTCTGGCGGAGCGGGACACCCCGTTCTCCCTCGGCCAATTTCTGTGGACCGGGTTCGACTATATCGGAGAGCCGACGCCCTATCATACGAAGAATTCCTACTTCGGCCAGATCGATACGGCCACCTTCCCCAAGGATTCGTACTACATCTACCAATCGGCCTGGACGGATTACCGCACCCGCCCCATGGTGCATCTGTTCCCGTATTGGGACTTCAATCCGGGCCAGCTCATCGATGTCCGGGCAGCCACCAACGCACCCCGGGTTGAGCTGCAGCTGAACGGCCGGACCATCGGAGTCTGCGACATCGACCATGAGCGCGGCACGGAGCTGGTGGGCTGGTGGCGGCTTCCTTACGAGGCCGGGGAGCTGAAGGCCATCGCGTACGACGAGGAGGGCCGGGTCATCGCGACGGATATCCGGAGATCCTTCGGTGACGCCCGGAGAATCCGGCTGAATCCGGATAAGGACCGCTTGCAGGCGGATGGGACGGACCTGATCTTCGTGGAGATTACAATGGAGGATGAGTCGGGGAATCCGGTGGAGAATGCGAACAACCGGGTTCATGTTCAAGTGACCGGCGCAGGGCGTCTGCTCGGTCTCGATAACGGAGACAGCACGGATTACGATCCGTACAAAGGCTTCAGCCGCAGGCTGTTCAGCGGCAAGCTCATGGCGGTGATCGGGGCGTCGCTGACCCCAGGCCCGATCCGGGTGGAGGTCATCTCCCATGGCTTGGAGAGCGGCGTGGCCGAGTTCGAATCCGTTCCGGCAGAGGTCGCCCGTGTGGAGGGCCTATCCGCCCACACGGCTAACCGGGAGCTGCCGTCCGTGACGGGGACCCTCGATGAGGTTCCCTTGCGGAAGCTGGAGATCGTAAGCGAGGAGGGACAGCTCTTCGAGGAGGGCCGGAAGGAGATGACAGTCCGCGTCCGGCTGTATCCGGAGAACACGTCCTACCGTGAGGTGGAGTGGAGCGTGACGGACGATGCGGGCATTCCCTCCAACATTGCCAAGGTGGAAGCGGAGGGCTTAACGGCCAAGCTGACGGCGCTGGGAGACGGAGAATTCCGCCTCCGCTGCACCAGCCGCAACGGCACGGACAAGACCAAGCTGATCTCCCAGCTGGAATTCAAGGCCGCTGGTCTAGGCACCGCGTATCTGAATCCGTACGGCTTCATCTCGGGAGGACTCTATGATTACAGCCGGGGCGAGGTTTCCAACGGCAATGAGCGTGGCGTCGCCACCAGCAGGGACGGGGAAACCCAGGTGGGCTTCCACGGGATCGACTTCGGCCCGTATGGGTCGGATACCATTACTCTCCCCATCTTCGCTTTATCCGGCGAAGCGTATGCCCTGCAGATCTGGGAAGGGATGCCGGAGGAGGCGGGCAGCACGCTGCTCGCGGACGTCATCTATCAGAAGCCGTCCATCTGGAACGTCTACCAGGAGGAGACCTACCGCCTGTCGAAGCGGCTGACCGGCATTACCTCGATCTGCTTCGTTCTACGGCAGAAGGTCCACATCAAGGGCTTCTCCTTCCAGCCCGCCAACCGGGCCTATGAGCGCAACGAGGCAGGGGATTGCGACCGGATCTACGGCGATACCTACTCTATAGCCGGCAAGCGGGTGGAGGGGATCGGGAACAACGTGTCCCTCGTGTTCGAACAGATGGATTTCGGAGCCGCTGGCGCGTCGCGGCTGACCGTTTGCGGCAGAACTCCCCTGGATAAGAACACCATCCATGTCCGCTTCGCCGGTCCGGAGGGAGAGAGCAACCAGCTGGTGGAGTTCGCCGGCACCGGCGAGTATGCGGAGCGGACCTTCGAGCTGGAGCGGGTGACGGGGATCCAGACGGTGACCTTCATCTTCCTGCCGGGCTCCAGCTTCGACTTCGGCTGGTTCCGGTTCGAGTCTTAAGCGCCTAGCCACTGAACGATAGCAGCAAGAAACCCGGCCTGTATCCCAGGCCGGGTTTCTTTCTCTTTCCGTTTAAGCGGCCGCCTGACGGATGCGCTTGCGGCGGATGCTGATCAGCTTATCCAGGTAATAGGTGATTCCGGCGAATACGGCCATGATGCCGAAGTAGGTGAGAATCACGGAGTAGAAGCTGGGGCTCGCCATGCCTCTGCCCGGTGCTCCACTCGGTGCTCCACCCGGTGCGCCTCCCGGTTTGCCGGCCGGTCGGCCCCCTGCGCCGTTGGCTGAAGCACCGGACGCTTGGCCTCCTGGTTGCTGACCCCCCTCTTGGCCTCTCATACCCTGGGGACGCCCACCCTCCATTCCTGCATGACCGGCAGGGACGGAAGAGACCTGGAACACATTTTGGACCATCTGGAGCTTGTTCAGGAACTGGTTGTCGTACATCTGGTAGCTTCCGTAACCCAGGACCAGCACGGCCAGGGCAATCATGACGAATCGGGCGGCAAGCTTGGGCATCTTCAGATGCAGCAGCCGCTGGAACATGCTCATGACCCAATGCCAGTGCAGGCCGATGTGGACGCCGATCAGGACGAGGGTCAGGTACGAGACGCCCATATGCGTCAGCTTGAACCAATTCTCATTGCCATATCGGAAGCCGGGCAGCACCACCTTGGAGATAAGCAGGCCGCTTATCATGACGAAGCCCATGCAGATCAGGAGCAGCAGGTTCAAAAAGTAGCTGAGCCGGGTTTTGCCGGGCAGTTTATTATCGAACAGGCGCATGGTGATTTTCTGCACGAACCGGTAATTCAGAAGAATGTGCATCAGGATGGCGAAGCCGATGGCGATTCCGGCGATCTCGTGGAAGGCCAGCCCGCCCAGGACCCTTTTATTGAACAGCAGGGCGAACGTAACGCCCATCGCCATATCGAGCACCAGCTTCACGACATTTTTCCTCTTCGTATTCATGTTCATCCCCCTCTTCGTATGGACCTTATTATGGCAGAGCGAATTGAAGGGGGGCTGAAGAGTTCCTGAAAAAAGGCTGAATGCCGGTCGAACCGTTCGTCCGTCACACCGGAAGGTCAAAATATTACACATCCCGCCCTACGAATTCTACCCCGTCAACCCGGCGTCCGGGCCCTACAATAGGAGCATAAGCATGGTGCAGAGGAGAGATGAGAATGAAACCGTCCCTGGCAACGCAAGCAACCGCGGCGGCGATCACCAAAAGGACCAAACGGATCTATTGGAACAAGCGGCGGCGGGAGCAGCTGGCAGGCTGGATCTTCGTAGCCCCCGAGGTCATCGGAATGCTGCTGCTGTCTGTCGTTCCCCTGGCGTTCAGCCTGTTCCTGAGCTTCACCGAGTGGAATCTGGTCGGCGGGCTGAAGGCTATCCACTTCATCGGCCTGGACAATTTCGTCGAGCTGTTCCACGATGACAAGTTCCTGAAGGCCTTGAAGAACAACTTCATCTTCACCGCTGTGACGGTGCCGCTCGGCATCGGCTTGTCCCTCTTGATGGCGGCAATCATTCAGGCGCGGATCCATTTTAAGGAGTACTTCAAGATTGCCTTCTTCATCCCGTACGTGTGCTCGACCGTGGCCGTAGCCGCCGTCTGGTCCGCCTTGTTCCATCCGTCCCAAGGGCCGC
This sequence comes from Oryzibacillus soli, assembly GCF_051594765.1. NCBI lineage: Bacteria > Bacillati > Bacillota > Bacilli > Caryophanales > Paenibacillaceae > Oryzibacillus > Oryzibacillus soli. The sequence continues at coordinate 61,603 of NZ_JBPPGJ010000001.1, read as the reverse complement.
TGAACCAGCTCCTGATGCAGATCGGCGTGGATAGTCCGCCTAAGTGGCTGGTGGACACGACCTACTCGCTGGTGGCCATCATGATCATCTACGTGTGGCAGCTGCTGGGCTACCAGATCGTCATCTTCATCGCGGGCCTGTCCAATATTCCGGACGAGCTCTACGAATCGGCCAGCATCGACGGAGCCACCGCCATCCAGCAATTCCGGCATATTACGATGCCCCTGCTGGGACCGACTACCTTCTTCCTGACGATTACAAGCATCATCTCGTCCTTCAAGGTGTTCGACATCATCAAGTTCCTGACAGGCGGCGGACCCAATTACGCCAGCACCGTGCTGGTCTACCAGATCTACGAGGAAGGCTTCCAGAAGTTCAATATGGGCTATGCCGCAGCCATGTCCTGGGTCTTGTTCCTGATCATCGTGGTGGTCTCTTCCGTCACCTCCTATTTCCAAAGCCGCAAGGTTCATTACTAATAGAAGGAGGCGCACACCATGACGCGCAAATACGACTGGGGCAAGCTGGCCAATACGCTGGTCTTCGGCGCCCTATCCCTCTTCTTCCTCGTTCCGTTGATCTGGATGCTGTCCTCCGCCTCCAAGCCGGAGAATGAGGTGTGGACGTATCCGATCCAATGGATTCCCGAGAAATGGAATTTCGTGAAGAATTTCAAGGAGGTCTGGCTGGGCAAGGTGCCGTTCTACGAGTTCTATCTGAACTCGATCAAAATCTCCGTGGTGGTCACGGCGGCCACCATCCTGTTCTCCTCCATGGCGGGCTTCGCCTTCGCCAAGCTCCGGTTCAGCGGCAAGAACTGGCTGTTCGGCCTGCTGCTGTCGTTCATGATGATTCCGGAGCAGGCGACACTGGTGCCCCGCTACCTGATGATCAAGTACATGGGCCTGTACGATACCCACAGCGCCATCTACTTCCTCTTGATGTTCTCCATCTACTTTACCTTCTTGATCCGCCAGTTTATGATGGGGATTCATAACGACTTCCTGGAGGCGGCGGAGCTGGACGGCGCAGGGTACTTCCGGACCTTCTGGCAGATCATCCTGCCCTTGTCCAAGCCCATTCTGGCCACCGTGGCCATCATCAAGTTCATCTGGTCGTGGAACGATTACCAGACTCCGCTGATCTTCCTGTACACCAAGAAGCTGTTCCCCATCCCTCTGGGCATGCAGTACTTCAAGGAAGAGTTCGCGACCAATATCTCCGTCATGATGATGGCTTCCTTATCGGCCATCCTGCCGCTTCTGATTCTGTTCCTGGTGCTGCAGCGACACGTGATCAAGGGCATCTCCCTGGGCGGGGTAAAAGGATGACACATAAAGTCAAAAAACTACACGCACCGAAGGCAATGGACTACACAGGGTCTCATCCGCACCGTGACTATAATGGGAAGTGTAAACCACAATAAGTTCGAGGGGGAAGCAATATGAAAAAAGGATTGACCTTGGCCTTGACCCTGGCTCTGACCGCCTCTCTCACCGCCGCCTGCGGAGGGAGCAAGGAAGAGAGCGCCCCATCCGCCAGCCCGGCCGCATCGGCGTCCGGCACCGCGGTGAAATCCGGTGAACCGGTGAAGATCAAATTCTATACCTTCAAGGCCAACAAGCCCGAGGAGCCGTTCGTGCAAGCGGTCGATGCCTTCAACAAGGCACAGAAGGACGTTCAGGTCGAATACGTCGGACTGGTTCAGAACAACGACACCGTCGAATTCATGAACAAGCTGGACGTGCTGATGGCTTCCGGCGAGACGGTGGACGTCTTCCATACGGGCAACATGGATCATCTGATCGCCAGAGCGGCCCGCGGCGTTGTGGAGCCTCTGGATGCCTACTATACGAAGAACAGCTTGAACCCCAAGGACGAATATGTCATAAACCCGTCTATCAACGGGAAAACTTATGGCATGATTGCCACCTCCAACCAGATGCTGGTCGCCTTCAACAAGAATCATCTGGCCGAAGCGGGCCTGAAGCTCCCCGAGATGGGCTGGACCTGGGACGACTTCCGGGAGTACGCCAAGAAGCTGACCACCAAGGACCACTACGGCACCTACTTCCACAACTGGGGCGAATACCCCAATATGATCGCCTATAACGAGCTGCCCCATCCGCAGCTGAAGGAAGACGGCACCCCGAACTTCGACCACCCGAGCTTCAAGTACTTCTTCGAGCTTCGCCGGACCATGGAGAAGACGGACAAGTCCGTTCAGCCGTATGCCGATATCCTGGCCGCCAAGAACCATGTGCTGCAGCCGTTCTTCGCCGGCAAGGCCAGCATGATACCGGTCGGAAGCTTTATCATCCGTGCCGGCACCCTGTTGGATAAGTTCCCGCACGACTTCCAGATGGTCTATGCGCCCATGCCTCGCTCCTCGAAGGACGCCGAGATGGGACTGACCAACATCTCCGGCAGCTACCTGTCCATCGGAGCCACCTCCAAGCAGAAGGAAGCCTCCTTCAAGTTCATCCGCTGGATGTCCACCGAAGGCGCCAGCTACCTGAAGGACATCCCGGGCTGGAAGAAGATTGACGGCAAGAAGGTCCTGAACGAGTACTTCGGTGAATATTCCAAGCTGATCGACGTGGAATCCCTGTCCAAGACCTTGTTCGATCCGAAGGTGAAGATGCTGCCGACGAGCGTCTCCGTATCCTATGGCGCCGATCTGAAGACGGTCGTGGAGAATGCGTTCACGAAGTACATTTTGGAAGGCGTTTCCTTCGAGGAAGCCCAGAAGATCATGACCGACGAGAGCAACAAGATCATCAAGAAGAACCAGAAGTAATAGCGCCTCATCCAGAGAGAAGAAGAGGGAGCACCCTCTTTTTCTCTCTCTTTGTTCCCCGTATAATGAGAGGATCATGGGACAGGAAGAAGGGGACCCGCGGATGTTCAAGAACTGGATGAGTCAGATCTCGTTATACAAGCGCATACAGCTGTCCTTCCTGCTGCTCATCCTGCTGCCGTTCGCGGTGGTGACCTTCAATTCCTATCAATCCATTCAGAAGAATGTGATGCAGAGCATCGAAGGCTCCAACGCCAACGTGCTGGACCTGATCTCGGATCAGCTGAGCCAGCTTATCGACAGCATCTCCTTCTCGTCGGTTTACTTCTCCAACACCAAGGACTCCCAGCTGATGGACAGTCTGCGGGTGCTGAGCGAATCCCAGTCATTCAGCAACTACGAGAATTACTATCATTACGGAAGAATCAACTACCTCTCCAGCATCCTTATGATCCAGACCACGGATGCGGAGATGCGGCTCTTCCTGCTGAACCCGTCGTACCAGCTCATTGCGGGGAATCTGGAACAGCCTGTCTTCTCCGAGGTGAAGGATGCCGCTTTCCGGCAGGCGGCCCGGGTCGATATCCGCAATGACATCACGCTGCAGTGGTTCTATGTGAAGGATCCGGAGAAGGGCTCATTCTATTATGCGGCCCGGGTGATTAAGGATCCCGTCAACAACGAGCATCTGGCCACCATGTTCATCGGGATTCCCCAATCCTACTTCGACAAGCTGTTCGGCATTCCCGGCGGCGGCGTCCTGAGCCTCTATGATCCGGAGGGTACGAAGCTTCTGAGCAACCGGGAGGGACCGGCTCCGGAACCGGACGGGATGATCCGTTCGGAGACGGTCATTCCGAAGGTGGGCTGGAGGCTGGTCTACGAGACGCCGCGGTCCCAGGTGGCCGGACAGATTACCAAGGAATTCGCGGTTTCCGCCTATACCATCGGGGGTTTCTTCCTCGTCTTCCTTCTCTTCTCCATGTACCTGGCCAAAAGCATTCATACCCCCGTGCTCCGTATGCGCGAGACGGCGAAGGAATATGTCCGGGGCAACCGTTCCGTCCGGCTGCCCGTGACGGGGAAGGATGAGATGGCGCTGCTGGCCACCGCCTTCAACAAGACGCTGGACGACATCAACCGGCTCATCGAGCAGGTGGAGCAGGAGCAGGAGGAGAAGCGGGTGCTGGAGCTGGAGGCGCTGTTCTCCCAGATCCGCCCCCACTTCCTGCTCAATACCTTGAACTCCATCAAGGTGAAGCTGATCATGTCCGGCGACAAGGTGCACAGCCCGATGATGGAAGCCTTGATCTCGCTGCTCCGGGCTTATGTGCGAAGCCATGAGCCGGCCAGCCTGGCGGAGGAATGCAAGCTCCTGGACGATTACCTGCAGGTCATGCAGATCCGCAGCCAATTCCAGGTGGAATTCCGTCTTTCGGTTCCGGAGGAGCTGGCCGGCTTCCGGATTCCGCGGCTTCTGCTGCAGCCGATTGTGGAGAACGCGGTCATTCATGGCTTTGCCCTTCATCCGGAGGATGCGCGGGTAGAGCTGCAGGCCAGGATCGAGGACGACGTGTTGACGATTGCCATCGAGGATAATGGCAGAGGCATGACCGACGGGAAGCTGGCGGAGTTAAACGGCAAGCTCCGGCACAGGGAGGCGGGGGAATTCGCATCCAACCGCGGCGTGGGGCTTGTGAATATCGCACGGAGGCTGAAGCTGAGCTATGGACCGGGGGCGGAGCTCCTGGCCCGCCATGGAAAGACTGCGGGCTGCGTCTTCGTGCTTCGAATCCCGCTGCAGGATGACAACAAGGAGGAGGAGCGCCATGTATAAAGTGATGCTGGTCGATGATGATGTTCCCATGCTGGATTATATCGGCGGGATGCTTGACTGGAGCAGTCACGGCTTGGAGATCGCGGGCGAGACCTTCTCCAGCGAGCTGGCGCTGGACCTGTTCCGGCGGACGAAGCCGGATCTGGTCATTACGGACATCGGGCTGCCCGTCATGGACGGGATCGAGCTGGCTCAGCGGATGCGAAAGATCCATCCGGAAGTCCGGATCATCTTCCTGACCTGCTACGAGGAAGCCTCCTACCTGAAGAAGGCATTCCAGCTGGATGCGGATGATTACCTGATCAAGGATGAGCTGACGGAGCGAATGCTCTCGGAGGCGGTAGGCAAGTCCCTGAAGTGGGTCCGCGGCAGGGAGGAATCCCTGGAGAAGATCGCATACCGGAGCGATATCGAGCGGAACAAGGATGTGCTGAAGCAGCAGTTTTTCGAGCAGGTGCTGAAGGGCGGCAGCCAGAGGGAGACCCTGCAGTTCGGCGAGCGGTTGGGTATCCGCTGGACCGGGGAGCAGCTCTTCATGCTGCAGATGGTCCATCCCGATACCGGGGCGGTGGCGGAAGCCTACGACTTGGCGGACCTGCCTCTGCTCTTGTACGCCGTGTACAACATCGCCCTGGAGCTGGCGGTTCAAGACGGCCATATCACCCCCTTCCTGTATAAGGACGACCTGTATCTGGTCTGCCACGACCGGGCCGGGACGAAGGCGGACAGCACCCGGTACTTCACCTTCACGGAAAGGCTGATGGAGAAGACCAGGCAGTTCCTGAAGATCGGCTTGTATCCGGTCCAGACGGCGGAGTGGGTCGGTCTGGGAGGCATCGGCACCTTATATAAGAAGCTTCACCGGATCAAGGAGATGTGGTTCTATTCCGACAACGGCCGCCTTCCGGCTCCGGCGCAGGAGGCCCCGCCCCTGCCGGAACCCGAGGAATTCAAGAAGGAGCGGGCGATGGCGGCCAAGGCCTTCGAGGACGGGAACCCCGTCTTCCTGGATCTGGCGGTGGACGGCATCCGGGCGAAGGCCAAGCACAAGCGGTACCAGCCGCCATCCCTGCTGGGGGCTTGCGAGGAGCTGGTCCGGTACTTGGCCGGAGAGTTTCACTTCCAGCCGGCGCAGACCCTGTTCGGCACCCTGCAGCGGACCGTCCGGCTGGAGGAGGCGGTTGGTGTTCTGAAGGGGGAGCTGAAGAAGGGCTTGAAGCAGACGCTCTCGACCGAGCCTGTGGCCCAGGATGCGAGCCTGGCGCATATCAACCGGTTCATCGAGGATCATATTCATGAGACCGTCACCTCCATTGACGCCGCCAACCATCTGCGATTGAACTCGAGCTATTTCTCCCGCTTGTTCAAGAAGAAGACGGGGATCAATTTTACCGAGTACGTGCACCAATATAAGATGAAGATGGCCAAGCGCCTCTTGGACGACCCCGAGGAAACCGTCGAGAACGTGGCGTATACCCTGGGATATTCGGACCGGGCCTATTTCTCCAAGGTGTTCAAGAAGGTAGTGGGAACCAGCCCCAGCGAATATAAGCATTCCCGGTAAACCAGGAAGCCGAACGGGAAGCCGCATACAGTGGCCGGCGGGGAAGAAAGCATGAAGGAAGTGAACGAATGGTACGCGAGCAAGAAGAAGTAAGAGAATATGTTATCGGCCCGAAGGCCGTTCCCCTGGACGACCGGTGGGACGTCATCGTGGCGGGTGGAGGCCCGGCAGGCTGTACGGCAGCCGCAGCGGCCGCCAGGGAGGGGGCCCGGACCTTGCTCCTCGAGGCGACGGGCAGCCTCGGGGGGATGGGAACCTCCGGCCTGGTGCCGGCTTGGTGCCCCTTCTCCGATAAGGAGAAGATCATCTACCGAGGCATGGCCCTGAAGGTATTCGAAGCGCTGAAGCGCGCCATGCCTCATGTGCCCGGAGACGCCATGGATTGGGTGCCCATCGATCCGGAGAAGCTGAAGCGGGTGTACGACGATCTGGTGGTGGAAGCCGGAGCTACGGTGCTGTTCAACACGGTGCTGGCATCGGTGGAGACGGATGGGGCAGGCCGCGTGCAGACGCTTCTCGTGGCCAACAAGGGAGGGCTTCAGGCGTTGTCGGCCAAGGTCTTCGTCGATTGTACGGGAGACGCGGACATGGCGGTCTGGGCCGGGGCCGAGTATGACAAGGGAGACGACGGCGGAGACCTGATGCCGGCCACCCACTGCTTCAGCCTGGGCAATGTGGACGAATACGCGTACCGGCACGGACCGAATCTGCACGGAGAGAATGCGGGAAGTCCTATCTATGAGATCGTCCGGTCCGGCAAGTACCCCCACATTCCCGATTACCATGCCTGCAACAACCTGACGGCTCCGCGAACCGTAGGCTTCAACGCCGGCCACCTGTGGAAGGTGGACAATACCGACCCGTACTCCGTATCGGAAGCGCTGATCCAAGGACGGAGGATGGCCCACGCTTACCGCGACGCCCTGGCTGAGTATCAGCCCGCTGCCTTCGGCAATGCCTATGTGGCCGTGACCGGAACCCTGATGGGAATCCGGGAGACGCGCCGGATCCGGGGGGATTACGTGCTGACCGTAGAGGATTACGTAGAGCGCCGGAGCTTCCCGGATGAGATCTGCCGCAACAGCTACTTCATCGACATCCACCGCAGCGAAGCGGAGGAGAAGCAGGAAGAGGTGAAGAAGCCGCCGGTGCAGCATTACGGACCGGGAGAATCCCACGGCGTGCCTTACCGGTGTCTGGTGCCTCGAACGCTCCGGAACGTGCTGGTCGCCGGCCGGTCCATCTCCTGCGAGCGCCAGGTCCAGGGCAGTGTCCGGGTCATGCCCGTCTGCCTGGCCATGGGGGAAGCGGCAGGGATGGCGGCGGCTATGGCAGCCCGGACCCTCGGCGGCGAAGTCCGCTCGGTGGATACGGCGGCGCTCCGGCGGCGGTTGACGGAGGAAGGTGCCTACCTGCCGGAAGTGCCGCAGGTCTAGGTGTGGAAGACCGCGCGTGCGATTATGCGCTGCGCGTGAAGTAAACGCAGACCGCCCTGGCGGCTGCGTTTATTTTTTGTGGCGGCTGCCGATGCAGAGGCGATCCCGCTGCTGCTGTGGATCCTGGCGGTCAGCAGGATGGCGCATGCCCGACCTTCGCGTATAGGCAGTTTGGCGCTGATGGGCAGAGGTGGCCTTCGTGCTTGCGTGCAGCCGGTGGATGCTAACGGTTCTGAGCGTAGTTATTTGGCTCTTCGGGGCTCGAATGGTGCGCTAACGGTTCTGGGAAGCGTTATTCGCCGGCTCGGGCAAGTCTGAGCGCCCATCTTGCACTAATAAGCGCTGCAGCAACCGTTAGAAGGCGAATCTGCCTTCAAGCCGCCGAATAGCGTTTCTCACAACCCTTACAGTTTCTGTGCAGAGTGTGCTGGCTGCTGGGATGCGTCAACGCGGAACAAGGGATCAAGTCTCACGGCGGTTGTGGTTGCCGCCGTCGCCTTTATTCCCCCACCGGTTGGATGTATAGTGTAGATGGAATGGACACGATACTTCGAAACTTCTCTGTCCGGAGGGGACGTTGCCGGGGAGGAGACGGGAGGGACAAGATGTTTTGGACCTATGAGAAGCTCCAGAAGCAGCTGGGCGAATTGGCGCCTTACCGCTACCGGGAGGCCTTGGAGATCGGGGAGCTCCGGTTCCGGCCGGATGAAGAGGGTCGAATTGGGGCTTATCCCCCGGATCAGGGAACCGGAGAATGGACAATCCTGAAGCGGGGGGAGGCATGGTCGGGTTATGACCAATATGCCTGGCTGGCGGCCTCCGTACCGGTTCCTGCGGAGTGGGAGGGCCGCCGGATCGTCGGCTTGTTCGATTTTGGCCAGACCGGAGGCGGCAACAACAGCGGCTTCGAGTCGCTGCTCTTCGTAGACGGACAGCCGTACCAGGGAGTGGACAGCAATCACCAGGAGGTCTTCTTCGACGGCCGGTACGCGGGACACACGCTGGAGCTGGTCTTCCGCCTATGGTCCGGACTCGGCGGTTATGATCCGACTCCGGCTCCCCTGCGGCATGTGCTGCAGACGGCCCGGCTCTGCCTCCTGGACGAGGCGGCGGACGATCTATACTTCACAGCCAAGGCCGTGGTTGAAACGGCGGGCGAGCTGTCGGACAACCAGCCGGAGAAGCATACTCTCCTGTCGATGGCGGATAAGGCCTTCCTGAGGCTGAATTGGGCCAACCCGGGCTCCGAGGAATTCTACGCTTCCGTAGCGGAGGCGCGGACCTACCTGAGCTCGGAGCTTGGCAAGCAGCGCAAGGCAGCCGAGGTGGTGGTCCGATGCATCGGCCATACGCATATCGACGTCGCATGGCTGTGGCGCCTGGCCCACACGCGGGAGAAGGCCGCACGGTCCTTTTCCACGGTGCTCCGGTTGATGGAACAGTATCCGGACTATATTTTTCTCCAGACCCAGCCGCAGCTGTATGCCTATATCAAAAAGGATTACCCCGATATTTACCGGGAAATAATCGGGCGGGTCCGGGAGGGACGCTGGGAGGCCGGCGGCGCCATGTGGCTGGAGGCGGACTGCAATCTGAGCTCGGGGGAATCGCTGGTTCGGCAGCTGCTGTACGGCACCCGGTTCCTGAAGAGCGAGTTCGGGACGGACTGCACCTACCTCTGGCTGCCGGATGTGTTCGGCTACAGCTGGGCGCTGCCACAGATCCTTAAGAAGTCGGGCATTACCGCCTTCATGACGACCAAGATCAGCTGGAACCAATACAACCGCATGCCGGCAGACACGTTCTATTGGCGGGGCATCGACGGCTCGGAGATCCTGACCCACTTTGTGACGACGCCGGAACCGGGGGCAGGGGAGGGCGCGTTCTTCTACACCTACAACGGGGGTGTAACTCCCTTCTCCGTCAAGGGGATCTGGGAGGCCTACCGGAACAAGAGCCTGAACCGCAAGCTGCTGCTGGCCTACGGCTACGGCGACGGGGGCGGCGGGGTGAACCGGGAGATGCTGGAGATGCGGCGCCGTCTGGACCGGATCCCGGGTCTGCCGAAGGTGGAGACGGGGCGAGCGGACGAATATTTCCGGGAGCTGGAGGAGACGGTGGCCACAACCGAAGAGTACGTCCACACCTGGGACGGAGAGCTGTACCTGGAGCTCCACCGGGGCACCTACACCAGCCAGGCTTATAGCAAAAGAATGAACCGGAAGCTGGAGCTTCTCTTCCGGGAGACGGAATGGCTGGATGTCCTCTCGAGGGTGAAGGACGGCGTCAGCGGGATGCCGGACGAGGCGCTGCAGGAGGGCTGGAGGATCATCCTCCGCAACCAGTTCCACGATATCATACCGGGCTCCTCCATCGCCCCCGTCTATGAGGACAGCAAGAAGGAATACGCGGAGGCGGAGCGGCTGGGACGGTCCGTCTGGGAAGCGGCAGCCGTACGGTTGACAGCGGACGGCGAGCCGGACACGGAAGGGATCACCGTCCTGAACGGCTCCTCCTGGGAACGGACGGACCTGGTGGAGATTCCGGCGGACGCGGCTGCTCCGGGAGGGACGCCCTGGGTTGGTCCGTCGGGTGAGCCGTGCCATGCGCAGCGGACGGAGGAAGGCTGGCTTCTCCAGGTAAGCGGCCTGCCGCCGATGGGAAGCCGTTCTCTGCACCCGGCGGATCCGAGCTTGGATCTGCCCTCGGACCTGCCAGTCGCAGCACCGCTCTTCCACAGCGGGCCGGCCTACCTCGAGTCGCCGTATTACCGGCTGGAGTGGGACGGAAGCGGCCGGCTGACCCGGATCTATGATTTGGAGCATCGGCGCGAGGTGTTGAGCCCCGGAGCATTCGGCAACGAGCTCCAGGTGTTCGAGGATAAGCCCAAGAGCCGGCACGAGGCATGGGACATCGATATCTACTATACGCAGAAGCGGAAGACGGTCACCGACTGCCGTCAGATCCGCCTGCTCGAGAGCGGCCCCCTGCGGGCGGCGGTGGAGTTCACTTGGGTCTACGGCGGCTCCGTTCTCGTACAGAAGCTGATGCTCTATGCCCACAGCCGGCGGATCGACTTCGAGACCCGGGTGGACTGGCGGGAGCGGCGCCAGCTGCTGAAGGCGGCCTTCCCCGTGGCGGTTCGTTCCACAGAGGCCACGTACGACATTCAATTCGGCAACGTCAAGCGGCCCACCCACTGGAATACGAGCTGGGATTATGCCCGCTTCGAGACGGTCGGACACCAATGGGCGGACCTGTCGGAGCGGAACTATGGCGTCAGTCTGCTGAACGACTGCAAGTACGGCTACGGCATCAAGGACCATGTCATGCGGCTGACGCTGATCAAGTCCGCTATGGTTCCGGACCCCAAGGCCGACCAAGGGGAGCATCGGTTTACGTATGCCCTCTTGCCCCATGCCGGGGATTGGTACGAGGGGGGCACCGTCCAAGAGGCATGGGCGCTGAACAACCCTCTCACGTACATCCGGCGCTCCTCTGCACGCCGAGAGAATAAGGATTTCTCCCTCCTTCGTCCGTCCGTCCCGAACGTCATGATCGATGCGGTCAAGCGGGCGGAGGACGGCAGCGGCATCATCGTCCGGGCACACGAGTACGCCGGGATGCGCGGCGAGCTCCGGCTGGAGGCCGGTTTCCCCGTCACGGAGTGGCAGGAGACGGACCTGATGGAGCGGCCGGCCGGCGAAGCGCAGACCGGGCCGATCCGATGCGAGATCCGGCCCTATGAGATCAAGACCTGGCTTCTTCGCTGAGAAGACGCCTGCGAATCCCAGAATAACCAAAAGCCCAAGAATCTGGACGGTACTGTCCGTCCAGATTCTTGGGCTCTTACTATTTCACACCAGCCGCTTGAACTGCTCCCGGTATTGGCCCGGGGTTATGCCTTCCTGCCGCTTGAAGGAGCGGATGAAGCTCTGGGGGTTCAGATACCGGAGCTTATCCGAGATCTCCTTGACGGGCATGGACGTTTCCTTCAGCCAGATCTTGGCCTGCTGGAAGCGGTAGAGGATCAGGTATTCGCTGAAGGTCAGGTTCGTCTCCTTCCGGAAGACGCCGCTTAGGTAGTTGGCGTTGTAATGCAGCTCCGAGGCGCATTGCTCGATCGTCAGGTCCGTATCGTACCTCGCATGGATCAAGGTGATGACCTCCTCGGAGATGCTCCGGTACTGGGAGTCCTGCCGCTCCCGGTAGAGGGCGATTAGACCGGAGATGACGCTGGACCAGAACCAGCTCTCGATCTCCGCGGTCATCTGCAGGGTGCCGAGCTCCTCGTACAGGGAGGTGCCGCCGGCCTGGAGACGGTTCAGGGGAATGCCCGATTCCTGCATCCGGACCATCAGATTGTTGAGAAGCCGGACCATGAGCACCTGGTACTCCTTCGGGCCGAGATCATGCTTGAAGACGTTCGTTACAAATTGCTTCAGCAGAAGCCGCGCCCGGACCTCATCCGCCAGCACGATGGCATCGAACAGCTCGCTCTCGGTCAAGTGGGGATAGTCCAGGTGCACCTGGTGCCGTCCTTGGTTGACGGCCGAGTACGGGATGATCACCCGTTCCCCCAGGTGCATCCGGTGCCGGAGCGCCTCCAGCCCTTCCTGGTAGGCGCGGGAGGCCAGCTTCGGGTCCTCGAAGGGAAGGCTGATGCCGATGCTGACCGCAAGGCCCAGCAGTCGGTGGACCTGCTGCTGGATCGTCTCCGTCCATTCGTAGAGCCGTTCCTGAATCGGACCTCCACCATCGCTTTTCCAGCCCAGCAGCACCACCAGGGTAATCTCCACGACGACGGGAGGCAGCCGGTACGCGGCGGGAATGATCTCCTCCACCATATTATGAACGGCGAACAGGAGCAGGTCCCGGTCCTCCTTGCCGTAGGCGGTGTTCTCCAGCGTGTCGATCTGGACCGTCAGCACCGTCATCTTCTTCCAGCCGGCCAGCTGGTCGGTGAACCCGAACATCTCCATCTTCTCCATCATCTCGCTGCGGCGCATCCTTCCCTGATACAGCTTCACGAGGAAAAAACTCCGGGCCTGCTGCACATACTGGAGCGTCTCCCGCTCCAGCTTATCCTTGGACCGGGACAGTTCGTGCAGCCGGGCGCCGATCAGCTCGAACTCCCGGGGATCCTTGCCGCTCCGCGGCGGCTCCTGTCCCTCCGACTGCTTCAGCAGCCGACGGACCGGATGGTACATCTGCCGGGAGGTGCGCCAGGCGATGAGGAGGAAGACCCCGGCCAGGGCGAGGCAGATGACGAGCGTATAGTTGCCGATCTTCTTCGAGTCCCGGGTCAGGCTGCTGATGGAGAGCACGGAGATATAGGTCCACCGGTTAAAGTCGGACTTCATATAATTGGCGCTGTAGCTCCGCCCGCCGACGCTGACCTTATACCGTCCGGACATCTCGGTGAGCTGCGACGGATCGGGGATATAGCCGGCTTCACCGGCATCACGGCCGATCTTGGAGGCATCGGAATGGTAGATGATGCGGTTATGCTCATCCAGAATGATGACGCTTTCAGCATCGGACGGGGTGAAATTCAACAGCTTGCTGATGGTGCAGGCGGAGATATTGGCGTACAGCTGGCCCTTCTTCGCCAAGCTCCGTTCGGGCTGCTTGCGGACCAGACTGACCGTATAGGGGCACCGGGACGCAGGCGTTCCGTCCATATAGAACCAGGAGGTGGGATTCAGCACCCAGGAGCTTCGATCCGGAAGGGCCATCAGGCTCTGAAGCTCGGGGAGGTGGGAGTAGGAATCCAGATCGGTGAAGCCCGTATTCTTGATGATCCAGTTGTCGTCGAAGTTCACGAGCACGATGTCGTCCAGCTTGTTGTAATTGGACTGGGTGTTCAGAATTTCCCGGCGGAGGTCGTTATACAGCAGGAAATTATGAGCCGTCATCGGCTCCTCGAATACCTTCTGCATGATAGTGGAGAGCGCCAGCTGATTGAAGGAATGGTAGATGGTCTGCAGCGTCTGGTCTACATTGGACTTCATCTGGATCAAGAGCTGGACTTGGCCGCGCTCCACCTGCTTCTGGATCTCCTGCCGCGCCTGGGCATACGAGAGGATCCCCAGCAGAATGACAGGCAGGGTGCAGAGCATACATCCGAATAGCGTAAGCTTGGTTAAATAGCTGGTCCGGAACATTCGAATGCCTCCCGACGGGATGGTGGATGATTGTTTATTGTAGCAATGGGAAGGTTGGGCTTCAATGGGCGGAGCCGCCTAACAGGAAGGAACTGGGATAGGGATCATCACCGCCCGGTCCATGATTATCCCTTGCTTCCGAACGCCCTCTTCATAATCGGCATGAACCTTATCTCAGGTTGCTCCTGCATCGGCTGCGGATGCCGGAATACGAGCAACTGTTTATTTCGATTACAGTCTGCACGATCTATGCTGATCCTAAGCCGCCGGGGAAGCCGGCAGGATTCAGAAGGAGGAAGAGAGATGGGGAACGGAATCAAGAACGGACACATGGACCGCGGGATACGCTGGACAAGGTGGGGAGCGGCGGGATTATCCGTCGCACTGGCGGGATCGCTTCTAGCCGCATGCGGCAAGGAGGAGGGCGAAGGGGGAAGCGGTTCGGCGCAGGAGGCGCCGCTCAAGCTGACCGTTATGGCCAACCTGAGCACGCCGGAGGTGCCGGCGGATAAGATCGAGAAGCTCATCGAGGAGAAGACCAATACCCAGCTGGAGATTCAATGGGTGCCCGACGGCAGCTACGACGAGAAGTTCCAGGCCGCCCTGGCCACCGGCGCGCTGCCGCAGGCAGCCTATCTGAAGAACAACGCCTCCTTCGCTCCGCTACGGGAGACGATGAAGAACGGCATCTTCTGGGAGATCGGGCCTTATCTGAAGGACTACCCGTATCTAAGCAAGCTGAATCCGGAGACGCTGCGCAACATCTCGGTAGACGGGAAGGTCTACTCGCTGTACCAGGAGCGTCCCTTGGCCCGGCAGGGCATCATCTACCGCAAGGATTGGGCGGATAAGCTGGGGCTGCCTGAGCCCAAGACCACCGATGACCTGTACAATATGCTGAAGAAATTCAAGGAGGCCGATCTGGGAGGGGCCGGCAAGACCATCCCGCTGGCGGACCGGAGCGACCTGGTTTACGGCTCCTTCAAGACCTTGTCCTCCTACTTCGGAACGCCCAACGGCTGGTTCGAGAAGGACGGCAAGCTGGCCCCGGAGTTTACGTCGGAGGGGTATTTGACGACCATGAAATTCCTGAAGAAGCTGCACCAGGAGGGGCTCATTAATCAGGACTTCCCCATCACGAGCAAGACCGACCAGCAGAATCTCATGTATACGGGAAGATCGGGCATGTATATCGGCTCTATGCCGGATGTGGAGTCGATGATCGAACGGACGCTGCCGAACGTGAAGGAAGCCCGGTTCGACGTGATCAACCGGATCACCAGCCCGGCGAATGCCAAGCCGTCGACGTGGGCGCTGCCCGGCTTCGGTACCATGGTGCTGTTCCCGAAGTCGGCCGTGAAGTCGGAAGCAGAGCTGAAGCGGATTCTGTCCTTCTTCGACAAGCTGTGGTCCCCGGAGCTGGCCACCATGATGCGTTACGGGGTGGAGGGAGACCATTACACCTTGAAAGACGGCAAGGTCGTCGTCACGACCGACGCCAAGATCAAGGACAAGGAGCAGCGGGCCTATACCACCATGGCGCTGGCGGATACCACCAACGTGAAGCCGGCTCTGTACGCTACCGAAGCCCGGGAGAAGGCCGCCAAGCTGGAGCTGGAGGCCGTGTCCTTCGCCGTATCGGATCCGACCTACTCCCTGAATTCCAAGACCTTTAATGAGAAGGGCGGCAGGCTGCAGGAGATCATCAAGGACGCCACCTACAAGTTCATCCTGGGCAATATCGACGAGAAGGGCTTCAACGACGCCGTCCAAAAATGGAAAAATGACGGCGGAGCCGCCATCATCGACGAATTCAACCAACAATACAAGAAGCCGGCACGCTGATGCCGGCGAGGAGGAGAAGACGGGCGATGAACCAAACGGTGATTCATCCCGAACGGGCGGTCCGCCGCCCGGCTTGGACCGCAAGCCCCGCGTGGAAACGGTTCGTCCGCAACCGGTATATGTATCTGATGGTTCTGCCGGGGCTGGTTTATTTTATCGTGTTCCGCTATATCCCCATGTACGGCTTGGTCATTGCCTTCCAGGATTACCTGTCCTACAAGGGCATCCTGGGCAGTGAATGGGTGGGGCTGAAGCATTTCAACCGCCTCTTCGGGGATCCGGAATTCTGGCATGTCTTCGTCAACACCCTGGAGCTGTTCGTGTATAACATTCTCTTCTTCTTCCCGGTGCCCATCCTGCTGGCGGTCATGCTGAACGAGGCGGCCAGCGCCCGATTCAAGAGAGCGGTCCAGACCATCATCTATATTCCGCACTTCCTGTCCTGGGTCATTGTCGCCTCGATCTCCTTCGTCATGCTGACCTTGGACGGGGGGATTATTAATCAGCTTTTGGTCTATATGGGACATACCAAGGTGAACTTCATGATGAACCCGAACTGGTTCTATCCGGTGTATATCGCCCAAGTGGTATGGAAGGAGGCTGGCTGGGGAACCATCGTATACCTGGCGGCCATCGCCTCCATCGACCCCGGCTTGTATGAAGCGGCCCGGATGGACGGAGCCGGTCGGTTCCGGCAGATCTGGCACATCACCCTGCCCTCGATCCGGAGCGTCATCGTGGTCCTCCTGATCCTGCGCATCGGCAATGTGCTGGACATCAGCTTCGAGCACGTGTACCTGCTCTTGAACTCCATGAACCGGCAGGTTGCCGAGATTCTGGACACCTACGTATACACCATCGGCGTCAAGCAGGGGCAGTTCAGCTTCAGCGCCGCCGTCGGTTTTTTCAAATCCTTCGTTGCGCTCTTCCTGGTGGTCACCGCCAACCGGTTGGCCAAGAAGGCCGGGGAAGAGGGAGTCTATTAATCGTAAGCGGAAGGAAGGAACCTCCATGTTTCATGAGAAAAATTGGGGCAGCCGGATCTTCGATCTGTGCAACGTGCTGCTGCTCACCGTCATCGCGGTCGTCGTATTCCTGCCGCTGTTCCACGTCCTAATGGCTTCCTTCACCACGGCGGAGGAGCTGGCAAGGAAGCCCTTCATCCTGATCCCGGCCGAGTTCACCCTCTCCGCCTACCGGTACGTCATGTCCACGGACACGATCTTCCGGGCCATGACCGTATCCGTCGGGGTGACCGTCATCGGCACCTTGACCAGCATGGTGCTGACCTGCCTCATGGCTTACGGCCTGACCCGGAGAGACATGGACGGGAGGAAGGTCATCATGTTCCTGGTGGTGTTCACGCTGCTGTTTAACGGCGGCCTGATCCCCACCTTCCTGATCGTCAAGAATCTGGGGCTGATCGATTCCTACCTGTCCCTGATCCTGCCGACGGCGGTCAACGCCTTCAATCTGATCATCATGCGGACCTTCTTCCTGAACCTGCCGGAGGGAATCGAGGAATCCGCACGGATGGACGGCTGCAACGACCTCGGGGTTCTGTTCCGTATCGTCATTCCGTTATCGGCCCCCGCCATCGCCACCATCTCGCTCTTCTATGCGGTGAACTATTGGAACACCTTCTTCAACGCCATTCTCTACATCAACGACACGCACAAATGGCCGATCCAGGTGCTGCTCCGCCAGATCGTCATCGTGGCAAGCCAATTCCAGGGAGACTCCAGCGGACTGGGGGAGGACTTCGTCAAGCCGCCGGAGCAGACCATCAAGATGGCGGTCATCGTCATCTCCACGGTTCCCATTCTCCTGGTTTACCCGTTCATGCAAAAATACTTCGCCAAAGGGGCGCTTGTCGGCTCGGTGAAGGGATAAGGGGCTCTGGGTGTTCCAAAGATTACTTTGGACACCCTCTTTTATTTTGGCTATTGGCGAACGGCAACAAACAAACCGACATCCTTCGTAATCGGAATCGTCCCATCCTGTCTGATCGATTCGTTCAGCATGGTCTCAAGCTTGGACAAGCGGCTGTCGGTAAAATTTTCTCGCCCCTCGGGAGTGGTTCGTATGTAATCCAGGAGCGGCTTGGCATCGGTTACTCTCAAGGCATCCTCATAACGCAATAACCGGATCTCTGTGAAACCTGCTGCTTCTAGTTGGTCTTGCCCATTCTCCAATCCGAATTCGCAGGCGAAATCCTGGCGTCCATGCTCATAATGGGGGTTCAATTTACTTAGGAAGCCCTTGACTTCGATCATGTGGCGGCTCCCCATTGTGGATGCGAACAGCTTGCCTCCGGGCTTCAGAACACGTCTGATTTCCTTCAAGGCTTGGTGGCGTTCGCTTACATGGTAGAGCATATGATTGGCTAAGACGGCATCAAAGCTTGCATCCGGAAACGGGATGGAATGGGCGTCTGCAGACATAAAGCGAAGCCTGTCAGGGGACAGGTACGGCTTCAGCCCTTGCTTGGCGTCATTCAATATCCCTTCGGATAGATCCGTCAATGTAACGTCCCAGCCATCCGGAATCCGGTCCGCATTCCGCTGCCATAGGGTTCCGTCGCCGCAGCCCAACTCGAGGATGACACTCTGCTCCGGGATCATCAATTGATCGAATAGCCAATGGTGCCATTTGTACGGATTGACGCTGAAGCGATCGTGCATTCGGATTCTCGTTTGCAAGTTGAACGCGCTCTCGTATTCTTGATTCACAACCCGGATGATGGAAGCGAACAGCTCCCAAGCCGGATTGCTTTCATCGTACCTTTCCGTGGGGCCCGGCCGTTCATGCTCAACCTGCTCCAAGCTTTCCAGGAGCGAGAGGGTTTCCTTTACCGTTTTTTGGACGAGGCGGAGATGCTCCATCTTCTGCCCGATAATCGTACTCTGAATTCTCAAGGATTCCTTAAAATCCTCTTCATACCCGTCTCGATGAATGATTCCTCTGATCTCGTCAATGGTCAGGCCAATATACTTTAGCGTCAATATCCTTTGTAGTCGGGCCAGGTCCAGCTTGGTGTAACACCGGTGTCCCGATTCGGTTCGATAACTGGGATTCAACAGTCCCACCTTATCGTAAAATTGCACCGTGCGTTTGGTTACACCCGCCTTGGCGGCAAACTGTCCCGCGGTCATCCATTCCCCACGCTGCTCCATGATAAACCTCCACTGACCCTTCATTTCTCAGATATTAGAAATTCCTCGGGAAGCTCGGACTCCCATCCAAAATGATGGGAAATAATCTGTACGATTCGTTTCGAGGCCAGCCCGTCTCCAAAGGGATTGCGGGTGTGGGACATCGAAGCATAATAGGCTTCGTCCGTAAGAAGTCTGGCTGCGACCGCATGGATCGCTTCTTCCTCGGTACCGGCAAGCACGACGGAATTCGCAGAAACGGCTTCAGGCCGTTCCGTGTCATCACGCATCAAGATCAGGGGTTTATGAAATACGACCGCTTCCTCCTGAAGACCTCCGGAATCGCTCAATACGAGATAGGAACGTGACAACAAGTTAATCATATCAGGATAATCGATCGGATCAAGCAAATGGATTCTCTCATGTCCATGAAGGACTTGAAAGGCGGTCTCCCGAACGATCGGACTCAGATGAACCGGGAAAATCACGGATACATCCGGGTGCTCATCTGCAATACGCCGTATGGAACGGAACATTCGGGTCATGGGATGTCCATAGTTTTCTTTCCGGTGGGCGGTTATGGTCAGGATTCGGCGGTCCTTCTGTTGTTCTAGTATGTCATTTAACTTTGCTTCATGAAATACATAATCCGGTCGATGGGTCATTAGCGCCGCATCAACGGCAGTTTGTCCTGTCACATAAATGTCCTTCGAAGGGAAACCTTCTCTTAACAGGTTATCTCTGCTGACGAATGTAGGCACGAACAGAAAATCAGCTACCACGTCAATGATTCTTCTATTGATCTCTTCAGGCCAAGGAGAGTACTTATGGTGGGAGCGTAATCCCGCCTCAATATGGCCGACGGGTATTTGGTGAAAGTAGGCAACCATTCCCGCACAGACAGCCGTTTGAGTATCTCCATGAACGAGTATGAGATCCGGGTTCTCCTCACGGATCACCTGATCTAATCCGCTTACCGCCGAAGAGGTGATATAAGCAAGGGTTTGATTCTCTTTCATGAGGCTCAGGTCGAGGTCTGGAACCAAGTCAAAATGAGATAGAGCTTGGTACAGCTGCTCCCTATGCTGGCCAGTGACGATGAGCTTGGTTTCGAAATAATCCGGATGCCGTTGTAATTCTTGCACGACCGGACCCATTTTTGTAGCCTCTGGGCGTGTGCCGAATATCACCATTATTTTTTTGCGAGTAGCCATCAGTAACCATTCCCCTCTTGTATATGTGCTGCAGTACAAATGTAAGGGATGACGTTACGTCATATGCAAGAGATCGTTTTTCTTACCCAAAATTTTAAAATTAGGGGGTGTTTTCCATTTTATAGCATGTTAGCATACGAAGCAGTAAGGCATTCCAGAAGAGAGGAAGAGGTTGGATGGATATTCGAATGGAGGTATTCCCCGAATACCGAATCGTCTATATGAGGCGAACCGGGCCCTATGGACCCGCTAACGGCGAGGTGATGGAGGCCATGAAGGAATGGGCGCGGGGAAGAGGCTTGCTTACGGAGTCAGCGGTCTTATTCGGCGTTCCCCAGGATCCTCCCGGAACCACACCGCCCGAGGCGTGCAGGTATGACGCCTGCTTGGTCCTGCAGAAGGATGAGCCCCTGGATGAGTCGCTTCACGAAGGGAAGCTGGGAGGCGGAGAATATATGGTGTTGCCCATCCCGCATACGGCGGAAGCGGTTCAAGAAGCATGGGCGTCCCTTATGCCGACCTTGCACCGTTTGGGGCTTCAGCTTGACTTCCGGCCGATCCTGGAGAGATATAGGGGAGATTTGGTGAGCCATGGCTGGTGCGAGCTCTGCGTACCTGTCAAGCGGTAGCGGCCAACTTACACTGATTATTATCCAAGCAGGCCGGAATTCTTGATTCCCCTTGTGGAAGCGAACAGGATACGATAGGGGGAAGAGTGTCTAATTCTCAATTAAAAGGATGGGAACAGCATGTCTAATCCGCAAGATCTCCAGCTGGTGCTGAACGGAAGCAGCCGGGTCAGCCTTCCGGGCGGCTCCGGAACCCCGGTGGCGCATGCCATCCGCATGCTTAAGAGAGACTGGCTCCAGGTGCTGGAGCAGGAATGGGAGCTAGCGGCGGCTCCGGATCGAGCGGATCTGGTGATCCGATATGCCGGGAAGGAGGACGGCTTGGATCCCAGACCGGAGGCGTTCGGGTTCCGGTTTCCGGTGAAGAGCGATGGAGGCCGCCGGTTGGAGATCATCGGGTCGGATGATCTCGGGCTGGTCTACGGCATCTTGGAGTTCAGCAGGCGAATGCTGGGCGTGGAGCCCTTCTGGTTCTGGATGGACCAAGCCCCTGAACCGCGCAGAGAGCTTGTCATCCCGGTCGCAGAGTACGACGCGCCTGCACCGGCGGTTCGCTATCGGGGCTGGTTCGTCAACGATGAAGTGTGCCTGATCGGCTGGAAGGAGGCATATCCGCCCTCCCGTGAGATCTGGGAGCCGGTGTTCGAGACCCTGCTCCGATGCGGAGGGAATATGGTCATTCCCGGCACGGACCTGCCGAAGCACGGCATCCACGCGGATCTGGCGTCTGAGATGGGGCTGTGGGTCACCCATCACCATGCGGAGCCGCTGGGGGCCGAGATGTTCCTGCGGGCGTACCCCGACCGGATGGCCAGCTACCAGCAGGAGCCGGAGCTCTTCGAGGCCCTGTGGCGGGAGGCCATCGAGAAGCAGAAGGATCGCCGCATCGTCTGGGTCCTGTCCTTCCGGGGACAAGGGGATAAGCCGTTCTGGGAGAACGATCCGTCCTTCGATACGCCGGAGAAGCGGGGGGCCATGATCAGCCGGGTCGTCCGGCGGCAGTATGAGATGATCGGGGAAGAGGTGAAGGAGCCGGTCTGCTGCGTGGCCTTGTACGGCGAGATTGCGGAGCTGTACAAAGGAGGCTATCTCGATCTGCCGGAAGAGATCATCAAGGTCTGGGCGGACAATGGGTATGGCAAGATGGTGTCCCGGAGACACGGCAGCATCAATCACCGGGTACCCTCCCTGCCCCGGTCCGAGGATGCGGGGAAGCACGGCGTGTACTACCATGTGACCTTCCATGACCTGCAGGCGTCCAACCATCTGGCCATGTTCCCCGGCCCGGCGGACTTCATCCGCAGTGAGCTGGAGCAAGCGTTCCGGTCGGGCGCCTCCGAGTATCTGCTGGTGAACTGCGGCAATATCCGGCAGCATGTGTACCCGCTGGATCTGATCCATCGGCTGTGGATGGAAGGAACGACGGACAGCGAACTTCACCTGTCCGACTTTGTGGACCGGTATTACAGAGCCGAGGGACCTGCCGGTGCGGAGGCGTCCGGGCTGTCTGAGCTGCTGGAGCTGTACCGGACTTATCCGGCGGCGGCCATCTCCTACGGTCCGAATATAGACGATTGGGCGGGCGATGAGTTCTATCACCACCCGGCGCGCCGGATCATCGGCCACTGGCTGAGAGGAGAAGGGGATACTTCTGCCCGGGGATTGATCTGGGCCGCAGGCGAGCGGCCGTTCGCCGGACAGGTGGAATGGTTCGAAGGGAAGGCCAGGGAAGGGGCGGAGCGCTGGGAGGAGTGGACGTCCCGTTGTGAGCGGGTGATCCGGCAGCTGGAGCCTGGTCTTCGGCAGCGGGCCGCCGACCATCTTCTCTTCCACGGCACCCTGCACCGTTCCGGAAGCGATGGCCTGTACCGGCTGTGCCAAGCTTACCGGGCGTACCGGGAAGGGCGTTACCCCCAAGCCTTCGTCCGTGCATCCCAAGCCCTGTGGAGCTACCGGGAGGGGCAGCAGGCATTGGCAGCCGCCGAGCACGGCAAGTGGGCGGGCTTCTACAGGGCCGATTGGCTGACCAACATCGCGTCCACGATCGAGAATGTGGACACCCTCCGGAGATGGCTCCGGATGCATGGGGACAGCCCTGACTTTTTCCTGTGGTACAAGGAGTACCTGATGCCGGAGACGGAGAAGCATATCTACCTGGAGAACACCCATCGCAACCCGCTGTCCGACGATGATCTGGCGGCGAGGCTGAAGGAGTATTTCGAGGAGCGGTCTATTTTGTAACAGCAGGATTTGCAGGAATCCCGTATAATGGATGAAATGGTCCGTATTGGAACGGACCCTAAACTTCCGTTACGGAGTTGATCGGCATGGGGATGATGGATGAGCGCCAGCCAGAGGCACAGGCACAAGTAGAGGCACAGGCACAGACAGTGGGGGCCTTCGTGGGATTTGGGACCAGGGTGAAGATGTATGTCCTCGATCTCTTGATCCTCATGATTCCGGCATTTGTTCTGTATGAGGTTTCCTTGAATGTCTCATCCCGGGTCCGGTCAATCCTTCCTTTCGTTCTCTATTGGGCCGTGCTGTACGGCCTTCTCGTCAGCATGACGGTATGGTTCGGAGGCACACCCGGCAAGCTGTTGGGAAAATCAAGAATCGTCCGGGAGGATGGCCGATATTTATCCGTACCGCAGGCTGCGGCTCGAAACCTCTGGTACTTGCTGTTGTCGGGGCTCATGATCTTCGTCCTTGCGGAGCCGTTCGGGGATGGTCTTGCGGCCCTGAAGATCCACGATTATCTGGGCAACAGCCTGATCTTCCAAGCGTCGAAGAAGGTGCTGCTGCTGCTTCTGTGGATCGATTGCGGAACGGCCTCCTTCCAGGGACAGCGCAGAGCCGTCCATGACCTTCTGGCCGGAAGCTACGTGGTTACCCGCGATACGGCCGCCCGGCTTCACAGCGGACAGGCAGGGCTGACGCAGCTTCCTGCCGAGCGGGATCGCGTCTCCGCCAAGAGCTTCGTATGGGTGACGGCGGGAATCGTTGTGTATGAACTGCTTGCCGCCGTTCTTCGCGCTCATCCGCTCGTTATGTTTCAATAGATAAATCAAGGAGTTGAACCAGATGTCGGACATTTTCATTCCCTCTGCCCCCTTGTTCCGGGATCCCGTGTATGACGGGGCGGCGGACCCGACCGTGATCTGGAACCATGTGGCGAAGGAATGGTGGATGGTGTACACCAACCGCCGTGCTACGGCCGAAGGGCCTAAGGTCGCATGGGTACACGGCACGGACCTGGGGGTGGCCACCTCCCCGGACGGCCGAAATTGGCTGTACCGGGGAACCCTGGCCGGACTGGAGATCGAGTGGGGCCGCAATACGTTCTGGGCTCCGGAGATCGTCTTCCACGAAGAGACGCAGACGTATCACATGTACGTTAGCTATATCCGCGGAGTGCCCGTGGATTGGCCGGGGCATGCCCGGCGCATCGTGCATTACACCAGCCCGGACCTGCTGAACTGGACGTACCGGTCCGTCTTGGAGCTCAGCTCGGACAGGGTCATTGACGCCTGTATCCACCGGCTGCCGGACGGACGGTTCCGGATGTGGTACAAGGACGAGGCCAACGGCTCGCACACCTATGCCGCGGATAGCACGGACCTGTATCATTGGGAGGTGGCGGGTCCGGTCCTTACAGACCGGCCGCATGAAGGGCCCAACGTGTTCGAGCTGCAGGGCTACTATTGGATGATCGTGGACGAGTGGAGGGGACAGGGCGTATACCGCTCCAACGACGGAGTGGCCTGGGAGCGCAACGGAATGATCCTGGACCAGCCGGGCACACGGCCGGACGATGGAACCATCGGCCTTCATGCGGATGTGGTGGTGCAGGACGGGTACGCCGTCATCTTCTACTTCACACATCCGGAGCGTGTCCCCGGACAGATGGGATCCTTATCCTCCTATGCGGACCGGCGGTCCTCCATTCAAGCGGCGCGGCTTGATGTGGCGGACGGGGTCCTGGTCTGCGATCGGAATCAAGCATTCGAATGGAATCTGAAGGGTTGAAGCATCGACGGTTGGCCGGAATCCGGTCAGCCGTTTTCTTTTTGCCGGGGATCGAAGACGGATGCTTGCTGGGCGAACTCCTTGGGAGAGATGCCGTATTCGGCCTTGAACGAGCGGTAGAAGTTGCTGTAATCGCTGAAGCCGCACTTCTCGTAGAGGCTGGTCGGGTGGTGGCCGCCCGCCATCATCTGCTTGGCGATGACAAGACGCTTCTGGATGATATACCGGTAGACGGAGGTGCCCACCAGACGGCGGAACTCCCGGGACAGATGATACTTGCTGACGAAAAATTGGGCGGCCAGTTCATCCAGGGTGATGGTGCTCCGGTAGTTGTCGTTGATGTAGCGCAGGACGCCTGCGATCATGGGACTGGAGCGGTCCTCCAGCTCATAGCGCTGGGACTGGCGCTGGGCCAGGCGGTTCAGGACGGTCAGAAGAAGGGGGATCATGCTGGAGGCGATGATGTCTCCGCCGTAGGCATCGCTGTAATGCTCCTCCAGGAGCTCCTGCAGCTTGGGCTCGATATACTGCCGGCTCTGGGGATCGGGGCGGAGGAGATTAGTATGCCCCGGCGCCCGGACGTTGAAGCATTGGGTCAGGTCGGTCTGAGCCGTCCGGAGGGAATCCATATACTCCTTGCTGAGCCAGATCACGATCCGCTCGTAGGGCTTCTTCTCGGGTACGATCATAGGCTGGTGCAGCTCCATGGGGGAGATCAGCAGGATGTCCCAGGGCTGAAGCTGGTAATTCTGGCTCTCGATGATATACTTCACGTTCCCGGACAGGAAGAAGTAGATCTCGTAGAAGTCGTGATGGTGGAGGGCCACCTCCCGCAGGTAGGAGTCCCGGTAATGATGCACCTCGTAATCCGGGGCGTTCATCTTCTGCCGTTCGCTGAAGGGATGGATCAGATCCGTCATGGGAGAGGTCCTTTCTGGAATAGCCCGATGGGAAGAGCAAGATTCGCAATATCGAGAGCAATAATCCCAATTCATATTGTTATTTATTATTGTATGATAGACCTATGAGTTCGTGCAAGTTTTCACAAGCATTGACGCAGGAACCGAACTTCCAATCCGATGACAGAAGGAGAATACCTGAAGTATGAAGCTTTCCTTTCGATGGTATGGTCAAGACGACCCGGTAACCTTGGACAAGATCCGCCAGATTCCCAACCTGTACAGCATCGTGACGGCCGTATATGATGTGCCCGTGGGCGAAGTATGGAGCCGGGAGAGCATTGCTGCAACCAAGAAGCAGGTGGAGGACCACGGCATTGTATTCGATGTGATCGAGAGCGTGCCCGTTCACGAAGACATTAAGCTGGGCAAGCCTGCACGCGAGGTCTACATCGCGAATTACCAAGAGAATATCCGCCGGCTGGCCGAGGCGGGCGTGAAGGTCATCTGCTACAACTTCATGCCGGTCTTCGACTGGACGCGCACTCAGCTCGACAAGCTGCTGCCGGACGGCTCCACCGCCCTGGTGTACTACAAGGACCAGCTGGAGAAGATGGACCCGCTTACCGGCGAACTCAGCCTTCCCGGCTGGGACAGCAGCTACAAGAAGGAGGATCTGAAGAAGCTGTTCGACGAATACGCCCAGCTGACTCAGGAGGATCTGTGGTCCAACCTTCAATATTTCCTGGAGAAAATCATTCCCGTCGCCGAGGAATGCGACGTCAAGATGGCCATCCACCCGGACGATCCGCCGTGGAACATCTTCGGCCTGCCCCGCATTATTACCGGAGAGGCGGCACTGGACCGCTTCCTGAAGCTGGTGGACAGCAAGTACAACGGCTTGACCTTCTGCACCGGATCCCTCGGCTGCACCAAGGACAATGACATCTACGGCATGCTCGAGAAGTACAGCAGGATGGGGCGCATCCACTTCATGCATGTGCGCAACGTGAAGATCCTGGAGGACGGCAGCTTCGAGGAATCCGCCCACTTCTCCCCTTGCGGATCGCTCGACATCGTCAAGGTGCTGAAGCCTCTGGCCGAGAACGGCTTCGACGGCTATCTGCGGCCCGACCACGGCCGGATGATCTGGGGAGAGACCGGCCGTGCGGGCTACGGATTGTTTGACCGCGCGCTGGGAGCCTCGTATCTGACGGGCATTTGGGAAACGCTGGTTAAGACCGGCGCGAGAGAGGCGGTTGAGTCCAAGTGATCGCCTTCGATCTTAAAGATAAAGTGATCGTCATCACCGGTGCCGGCGGCGTACTGTGCAGCGAATTCGCCCGCGTCCTGGCAGAGTGCGGCGCCAAGGTCGCCCTCCTGGATCGCAACTATGAGGCGGCTTCCCAATGCACCGAGGCCCTGGTGGCCAAGGGCTATACAGCCAAGGCATATGGCTGTGACGTGCTGGACAAAGAAAGCCTCCTGAAGGTGCGGGAAGAGGTGCGCCGGGACCTGGGCACCTGCGACATCCTGATCAACGGAGCCGGCGGCAACAATCCGCGCGCCACCACCACCAAGGAGTATTACGAGCCGGGTGATGAGGAGCGGGAAGACATTACGACCTTCTTCAACCTGGATAAATCCGGCGTGGAGTTCGTCTTCGATATCAACTTCATGGGAACGCTGCTGCCGTCCCAGGTTTTCGCGGCAGATATGCTGGGGAAGGATGATACCAGCATCCTGAACATCTCCTCCATGAACGCTTTCACACCGCTGACGAAGATTCCTGCTTACTCCGGAGCCAAGGCGGCGATCAGCAACTTCACCCAGTGGCTGGCCGTTCATTTTGCCAAAGAGGGCATCCGCGTGAACGCCATCGCTCCAGGCTTCTTCGTTACCAATCAGAACCGGAGCCTGTTGTTCGATGCCGATGGCAATCCGACGGCCCGGACCGAGAAAATTCTGAACAGCACCCCCATGGGCCGCTTCGGAGAATCCAACGAGCTGATCGGTGCCCTGCTGTTCCTCCTGAGCAAGCAGGCGGCCGGCTTTATTACCGGCGTCGTGCTGCCGGTAGACGGCGGCTTCTCCGCTTATTCCGGCGTATAAGACCAGACACCAAACGGTGCAGCGATTCCATTCCAATCGCTGTGCCGTTTTTTTTGTTGTGCCTGCAGGCGCTGTGTATGTGGGGCGCTATGGAATTTTTGGGAATACCCTGTATAATATGGGTCAAAAGATCAGGGAGAGAGAGCAGAATGGGACACTTGTATTTCCGGCAGGACGGCACGTTTACGATCGCGCAGTTTACGGATATTCATTGGAAGAACGGGGAAGAGCCTGACCGGCGGTCCCATGCGCTGATGAAGCGCATCCTGGAGACGGAGCTGCCGGATCTGGTCCTGTTCACGGGAGATGTGATTCACGGCGAGGCGTGTCGGGATCCGTTGGAGTCTTACCAAAGCGCCGTTCAAGCCGTGGAGGAAATGGGGATTCCTTGGGCGGCCGTATTCGGCAACCATGACGCCGAGCATCCCCGGGGCACCAAGGAGCGGCTGATCCGGCTCCAGGAGCAGCTGCCCTGCTGCATCACCGAGGCCGGTCCCAAGCTGGACAACCGTCTTGGCAATTACACGCTGCGGATTCATGCGAGGGAACAGGAGCGGCCCTCTGCCGTTCTGTATCTGCTGGATTCGGGCGGGAGCCTGGAACGTTCGCCAGGCGGCTACGAATGGATCACCCACAGCCAGATCGGCTGGTACAAGGAAGAGTCCGCCCGGCTTATGAAGGAGAACCATGGCGAGCCGGTCTTGGGACTGGCTTTTTTCCATATCCCGCTGCCGGAGTACCATGAGCTGTGGAATTATTATACCTGCTATGGGCACAACTTCGAGGGAATGGGCTGCCCCAAGGTCAATTCCGGTCTGTTTGCCGCATTCCTGGATATGGGGGACGTATGCGGCGTCTTCACGGGACATGACCATATCAACGATTTCTGGGGCGAGCTACACGGCATCCGCCTTCACTACGGCCGGGCGACGGGCTATGGCAGCTACGGCAAGGAGGACTTCCACCGGGGGGCTAGACTGATCCGTCTTACGGAGGGACGCCGCTCCTTCTCCACCTGGCTGCGTCTGGAGGACGGCACAAGGGTCGAACGCCAGCAGGAGCACCCGCCGGAGCACGTATGGAGACGGATCTGATCACCGAACAAAAAGCCGAGGGAAATCCCTCGGCTTCACTTTTTAAGTGGGTATTAAATGGATCTGTCTGCGCTCCATCTCTTCCTCCAGGAGCTGGAGGAAATTGGCAATATCGCGGTCGCTTCGGTATGGAAGGGCAGAGCGGTAAATCTGAACGAGCAGGTCGTCATCCACGTTTAAACGGTAATCGCCGGTTCCCATATGTTGTCCCTCGCCGATGTATGACGTTTGTTTCACTACTATTAGTATAGAGGATGATATATCGAAATTAAAGGAATTTACTTATATTTTAGCTGCTTTTAATGGAGAAAAATAGATGAAATTCCAATATCACACGAAACGGATATATAAGCCAACTACCACTGCGGTATCGTGGATGAAGAGTCGCAGAGGGCACAAGGTTGCATTCAAATCAGCTTGTGCTTATACCACTTGTCCCCCCGGTAACGCCACAGGAAGATGGCTCCCCGGACGCCCCATTCGCAGTTCATGGCCACCCAGACTCCGATGATGCCGAAGGGGAGGACGATGCCCAGAATGTAGCCCAAGATGACGCGGAACAGCCACATGGACAGCATGGACATGAGAGACGTGAACTTCGAGTCTCCCGCTGCCCGAAGCGCGGCAGGGGTGATGAAGCTGATGGACCAGAGCGGAATCTGTGCGACCAGATTGATGAGCGTCAGAGTGTACAGGTCGTCGACGATGGCGGCCGGCGGATCGAACAAGCTGATGAGCGGGTGGAACAGCGGAATCAGGAGGGCCGCCATCAGCACGAAGGTGGAGGAGGCCAGCCAGAGGAAGGAGCGGATGAACTTCCGGGCATCCTCAATGTCCCGCCGTCCCATGCATTGGCCGACGACGGTGACCAGCGTCAAGGAAAGCGCCACCCCCGGTATCTGAGCGACTCCGGCGATGGTGGAACCGATGGCGTTGGTGGCCAGGGCGTAAGTGCCCAAGCTGACGATGAAGACCTGGGTCAGCAGCTTGCCCCCGTTGAAGAACAGCTGCTCGGCTGCGAAGGGGACGCCGATGAAGAGGATTCTGCGCAGCATCGTCCATTGCAGTCGGAACAGATCAACCAAGTGCAGGCGCAGCGTGGTCTCCATGCGGAAGAGATAGTACAGGGCGCAGGCGGCGCCCGCATACCTCGCGATGTTGATGGCTACGGTCAGACCGTTGACGCCCCAGTCCATATAATGAATGAAGACCACATTCAAGAGAACGTAGGTCAGGTTCATGATCAGGGAGAGCATAAGGGATGCGCGGCTTTTGCCTACGCCCCGCAGGGCGCCGCATACGGCCTGGACGATGCCGATGCCCGCGTAGGAGATGCCGCTGCCGATCAGATAGGTCCGGGCATTATCCAGTACCTCGGGGTCCGCGTTGCCGAAGAGGAGCTGAAGGATCGGGGTGTGCAGGACGGCGAGCACCAGCCCGAGGCCGGCCGCCGCCAGGAACACGGCCGCTACGGAAGCGGCGGCGGCCTTGGAGACCGACCGGTCGTCTCCGCTGCCCTTGTATTGGGCCACGACCACCGTACCGCCGGTGGCCATGGCAATGAACACGCTGATCAGGAACATATTCAAGGAATCGACCATGTTCACGGCGCTGACCGCATCCACGCCGGAGGAACTAACTAAGGCGGTATTCACCAGGTTCAAGCCGACCACGAAGATCTGATCCACCAGAATGGGGAGGAATAAGGCGATGATCTGCCGGTAGTGCATGGACTCGCCGGAGAAGTGCCGCTCCAAGAGGCCGGGCTTATGTTGCGGCTTGGTAAGCTGCTCCATGTCATCACATTCTTTGCTATAGGATGGAAGTAAAGCAAAAGGGTATCACTGCCAGTAGGTTCTGTCAACCACCTTTTGGCGAATAGAGATGGCGAAACAGGTAACGCTATATCCAACAAATGGAGGTGCTGCCATGCGGATGAACAAGATCAATCTGGCTCTGGCTTCCCTGCTGCTGACGCTCCCGGCAACCCCTGCCGCGGCTTATGCCGGGGCCGAGCCACCCCGTGAGAAAGTCCAGTCCCCTTGCGCCGTGGTGCTGAAGCCGGTCAAGGAGCTGCCGAACGCGGTTGGGGCCGCGCTGGTGAGCCATGTGAAGCAGCCGTACACGGACAAGCCGGACAGCCCGGTCTGGGAGCGGGAGGCCGTGAGCATCCATGCGGATTGGCTGCCGGCTCCATCCTCGTTCGGCGACTACGACCGGTATGAGGGCTTCGCTCAAGTGCCGGGACAGATCAGCTGGCGCTTCGTCCTGCAGCCGGCTCCGCCGGTGGAGTCCTTCGTCAAGGGAAGCACGTGGGTGGGGAACATTCATGACATCTCCTACAGCCTGCCGGATTACACGCGGGTGGAGGTCCGGTTGTCCAGCTCCAAGACGGACCAGCTGGGGCCGGCGGTCTTGGCCAATACCCTGCAGGGCTGCCGGTAAGCGGCAGGACAGGCCCCGAAGCGGGGAGCGAAGCGCAGATTTGGAGCAATTCAACATCGGTTTGGCGAAATCGTCACGGCATGGTCGGGAATTGACCATGCCGTTTTGTTTTTTGACCATATCGGGGGAGAACGGGCGTCCTTTATGGTGGATGTGGGAGAACCCTCCCGCCAACCTATCAACCATGGAGGTACCGGAAATGAAAAAATTCATCCTTCTTCCCCTGGCCGTCGCCATGATGGGAAGTATGGCCGCCTGCTCCTCAAGCTCCGACAACGATGCGAAGCCGGCCGCCGCAAGTCCCGCCGCCTCGCAAGCCGCAGGCGCCGCCGTCACCTATCCGCTCAAGACGGATAAGACCCTGACGTATTGGGGCGAGCTGAACGGCAACCTGACCGGCGTCAAGGCTTCGCATACGGAGGTGCCCTTCTTCCAGGAATGGCAGAAGCGAACCGGCGTGCCCCTGAAATTCGTCGCTCCGCCGACCGGGCAGGCTAAGGAAGCTCTGAACGTCATGCTGGCCTCCGGCGACCTGCCGGACATGATCGAATTCAACTTCCTGAACGACTTCCCCGGCGGGCCGGAGAAGGCGATCAAGGACGGGTATATCCTGAAGCTGAACGATCTGATCGACAAGCACGCGCCGAATCTGAAGCAGTATCTGAAGGAGCATCCCGAAGTCGACAAAATGGTGAAGACCGACTCCGGCAGCTATTACGCCTTCCCGTTCATCCGGGGGGACGAATACCTGCAGGTGTTCCAAGGGCCCATCATCCGCAAGGACTGGCTGGACGACCTGGGCTTGCCCGTACCGGAGACCATCGACGAATGGACGGCAACCCTTAAGGCCTTCAAGGAGAAAAAAGGCGCGGCCGCTCCGCTGTCCTTCATCAGCAAGCCGCGGTTCTTCAATGAATCCTACAACGGCGCGTTCCTGGGAGCCTACGGCGTCAACCGCGGGTTCTATCTGGAGAACGGGCAGATCAAGTTCGGTCCGGCGGAGAAGGGCTTCAAGGATTATCTGGGCCTCTTCCGCCAATGGTATGCCGACGGTCTGCTGGATAAGAACATCGCCACCGTGGATACCAAGGCGCTGGACGGCAGCTTCGCCGGAGGCGGCACCGGCGCCAGCATCGGGAACGCAGGCGGCGGTATCGGCAAGTGGCAGCCTCTCGTTGCGGCCAAGGATCCGAAGGCGGTGCTGGTGGCCGCTCCTTATCCGGTGCTGAAGAAGGGCGACATGCCTAAGTTCGGGCAGAAGTCCTCGGCCTTCGACGCCGGCGGCATGGTGGCCATCACCGCCAAATCCAAGAACGCGGAGCTGGCCGTAAAGCTCTTGGACTACGGCTACAGTGAAGCCGGCCATATGTTCTTCAACTTCGGCACGGAGGGCGTCAGCTACAATCTGGAGAACGGCTATCCGAAGTATACGGATCTCTTGATGAAGAATCCGGATAAGCTGGCCCCGGCCCAGATGATCTCCCAATATGCGCGCGGCAGCTATAACGGGCCGTTCGTACAGGATAAGCGCTATGCGGAGCAGTTCTTCGCCCTGCAGACCCAGCGCGACGCGGTCAACGTCTGGAAGAAGACGGAGGCCTCCAAGTACAACCTGCCGCCGCTGACTCCCACTCCGGAGGAGAGCTCGGAGATGGCGAAGATCATGAACGACATCAACACGCTGGTGGATGAGATGACCTTGAAGATCATCCTGGGCAACGAGCCTGCGGACCAGTTCGATTCTTATGTGGCCAAGATGAAGTCCCTGAAGCTGGACCGCGCCATCGAGATCCAGAAGGCGGCTTTGGACCGGTACAACAAGCGGTAGAACCGCACCTTGACGGAAGAGGACGGAGCACCGCCCTCTTCCGATCTTGATCCAACGGAGGGAAGGAAATGGCAGAGCCCATGCCTCTGGAGCGGACGCGCGGCATCCGGACCGCATCCGGCACGAGACGATTCGTGCGCGACTTCAAGCTGAATAAATATCTGTATCTCATGATGGTGCCCGTCCTGGCCTACTACGCCATCTTCCACTATGCGCCCATGTACGGAGCGCTGATCGCATTCAAGGAATACTCCCCGATGAAGGGTATTATGGGAAGCGAATGGGTGGGATTCCAGCATTTCCAGGATTTCTTCAGCAGCTATTACTTCTGGCGGATTCTGAAAAATACGGTGGTCATCAGCTGCTTCTCGCTGATCTTCGAATTCCCGGCGCCCATTATTCTGGCGCTTCTGATCAACGAAGTGCGCAGCAAGATGTTCAAGCGGGTGGCCCAGACCATCACCTATATGCCGTATTTCATCTCGATGGTGGTCATCTGCGGCATCATCACGGATTTTACCAACGCTGACGGCATCATCAACCGCTTCTTCATGCTCTTCGGCTACGACGGTCAGGCCATGCTGCAGAAGCCGGAGCTGTTCCGGCCCATCTACATTCTGTCCGAGATCTGGCAGCGGGTCGGCTGGGAATCCATCATCTACATCGCGGCGCTTATGGCCATCGACCAGGAGCAGTATGAGGCGGCCCGGATGGACGGCGCCAGCCGGTGGAAGCAGATCTTCCACATTACGCTGCCGGGTATTATGCCGACCATCGCCATCATGCTCATTCTGCGGATGGGCAACCTGCTCAACGTGGGCTTCGAGAAGATCATTCTGCTCTACAACCCGGTCACCTACGAGACGGCGGACGTCATCTCCTCCTTCGTCTACCGCAAGGGTCTCCTGGAATTCGGGTGGAGCTACAGCTCGGCGGTAGGTCTGTTCAATTCGGTGATTAATCTGATGCTCTTGATCACGGCGAACTATGTCAGCCGCAGAGTCAACGAGAGCAGTCTATGGTGAGGTGGAAGGTATGAAAAGAGAAACCAGCGTCTGGGACCGGCTGTTCGACACCGGCGTCTACGCCATCCTGCTCGCTCTGATCGTTGTCACACTGTATCCCCTGCTGTACGTGGCCATGGCCTCGCTAAGCGACGCCGGCCGCCTGGTGGCCTACAAGGGCATCCTGTGGAAGCCATTGGGCTTCAGCCTGGCCGCCTATAAGAGCGTCATGGGCAACCCGGGCATTATGACCGGCTACCGGAACACCCTCTTCATCCTGGCCGCAGGCGTTACCGTGAATCTGCTGATGACGGCTCTGGGCGCTTATGTGCTGTCCCGGCGCAACGTGCTCTGG
Source organism: Oryzibacillus soli (assembly GCF_051594765.1). Taxonomy (NCBI): domain Bacteria; kingdom Bacillati; phylum Bacillota; class Bacilli; order Caryophanales; family Paenibacillaceae; genus Oryzibacillus; species Oryzibacillus soli. The sequence goes on along the minus strand of NZ_JBPPGJ010000001.1, from coordinate 27,190 downwards.
AATAAAGGCTTCATGATGATTATCGTGTTCACCATGTTCTTCCATGGAGGGCTGATTCCCCTCTATCTGGTGGTGAAGAACGTCGGGCTGCTGGATACCCTCTGGGCCACGGTAATTCCCTTCTCCGTCAGCACCTTCAACCTGATCATCATGCGAACGGCCTTCATGGGTATCCCCGAAAGCCTGGAGGAATCGGCCAAGATCGACGGGGCCAGCCATGCGGTCATTCTGTTCCGCATCATCATTCCGCTGTCCATGCCGGTCATCGCCGTCATGATTCTCTATTACGCCGTAGACAAGTGGAACGGCTGGTTCTACGCCTCGGTCTTCATCAAGACCCGGCATCTGTTCCCCCTGCAGCTGGTGCTCCGCGAGATCCTCATCTCCAATTCCACGGACAGCATGTCCGCTGGCGCCAGCGCCGGCGACCGCTTTCAGATCGCAGAGACGATCAAATACGCCACCATCGTCGTGGCCACCCTTCCCGTGCTCTGCATCTATCCCTTCGTACAGCGCTTCTTCGTCAAAGGGGTTATGGTGGGCTCCCTGAAGGGCTGACGGAGCCGAAGTGGAGGTTTTGTGCATCGGATTGTCCATTTTCGTCATTCCTCGGGCGGCATCCCTTGCTATAATAAGAGAAGTGGAAGCAGGCTGCCCGTGCGCCTGCTCCATCCTTTCTTAGGGGGAGATCCGATTGACCTTGCGTACGCTGTGGCAGAAGCGCAAAAGCATCATGACCGCCTGGCTGATCTCCTACAGCGCCGTGCTGATCGTGCCGGTCATCATGAGTGTGGCGGTATACCTCCAGTCAAGCCATGCCCTGGAGAGCGAGATTCACCGGGCCAACGATTCGCTCCTGAAGCAGGTCCGTTATTCCATCGACATGCAGATCGACCTGATGAAGCGCCTGAACATGGAAATCACCTGGAACGGGAAGCTTCAATCCCTGATGTATTCCAACCGTCCTGCCAGCGAGGCCCAGTTCCTGGCTTACCAGCTGGTGAAGGACTTCCAGACCTATAAAACCTCCTACGCTTCGGTGGATGAATTCTATGTCACCTGGAACGAAGGCGACGCCGTCCTGCGTCCGGGCAATGTGCGAAGTAAGGAAACCGCCTTCGATACGATCCACAACACTGGGACCCTCCGGTACGAGCAGTGGCTCGATGCCATCCGGAGCTCCTCGGGCAACGGGTTCAGCCTGCTGCCCCACGGGGATTCGGGCGGCGGGACCCAGACCTCCATCTCCTACATCACCCAGCTGCCGAAGGATCTGAACGGCAAGGAGACGGGGACGGTAGTGGTGATGGCCGACCTGGAGCGGTTCCAGAAGGCGCTGGAGGCCGTATCCCTCTACCCGGGCAGCCAACTGCTGCTCTTGAATCAAGCCAATCAGGTGCTCATGTCCAACCTGCCGGTCACCGGTCGCGACAACCTCCTGCTGGAGTCTCTCCAGGAGGGGGATCGGGTTATGGTGAAGCCGTCCGGCAACGGGGACTCCGAGCTCTTTTATATCCAATCGGCCGTCTCCGATCTGAAGTACGTGCTGGTGATTCCAAGCCGCATCTACTGGGAGAAAGCGGAATACGTCCGCAAGTTTGCCACCATCAGCATCCTCATCGCCTTGACCGGAGCGGGCATGCTGACCTGGTTCTTCCTGCGGCGCAACTACACCCCGATCCGGCAGCTGGTGAATTCCTTGGCCGACGGCGTCTCGCCGGCAGGGGGGACCGACGGCAACGAGCTCAGCTTCATCGAGCAGGCCATCTCCAGCACCCGAAGCGAGAAGGAGCGCATCGCTCTTCAGCTGAAGAGCCACCGGCATGTGCTTCGCTCGAATCTGTTGAACCGGCTGATGAAGGGAAAGCTGGAGATGCTGGTCTCCTATGAAGAGGCCTTCGATTCCTTCGGGATCGAATGGGTGTCGGACCAGTTTGCCGTGATCCTCTTCGCCGTGGAGAATCCGGAGAGCCTGTACACCAATCTGCCGGGCATCGATCTCTACGAGCGGCGCAGGCTGATCCAGTTCATCATCACGAATGTGGTGGAGGAGCTGGCGGTACAGCGGGGGCATGGGGGCTATGTAGCCGAGATGGACGACATGGCGGCGTGCCTCGTGAACCTGCGTGAAGGCGGCGAGGACAGCTGGAGGGAGGATCTGCGTTGGATCGGCACCGAAGCCCAGCGCTTCCTGCTCCGGTTCCATATGCATCTGACGGTATCCATCGGCGGCATTCACGATTCGCTGCCTGGCGCGGCGCGGGCGTATCAGGAGGCGCTGGACGCCATGGAATACAAGATGGTGGTCGGCAAGCAGGAGATCATCACCTACGACGATATCCGCGGCATCTCCGGCGATGCGGAGCTGGGCTATTATTATCCGCTGCAGCTGGAGCAGCAGATCATCAATGTGATCAAGGCCGGGCATTATCCCCAAGCGGTGGCTCTGATGAATGAGATCACGGAGCGCAATTTCCATAAGCCTTATGTGTCGTTGACGCTGGTCCGCTGCCTGCTGTTCAATCTGGTGGGCACCATGATGAAGGCGATGAACGAGCTGGGAGACACGACCGGGAGCATCCTGGGGGACAATCCGCTCTGGATGGAAAAAATCATCGCCTGCGACACCCTCTCCGAGATGCAGGCGGAGCTGCAGACCCTGCTGCAGGAGGTATGCGCCTTCGCAGCGGCCAAGGCGGAGTCCCACGCCTCCAAGGAGCGGGTGGAGACGCTGCGCCACCTGACAGACCGCGTCATCCGCCATATCGAGGAGCATTACCAGGACTTCAATCTCAACGTGAACAGCATCGGGGAGCACTTCGAGCTGAAGGGCAGCTATCTCTCCAAGCTGTTCAAGGACCAGACGGGCGAAGGACTCCTGGATTACATGGCCAAGTACCGGATCGGCCAGGCCAAGAACCGGATGCAGGCCAACCGGCAGGAGTCCGTAGCGGACATCGCCCGGCAGGTCGGATACACGGAGGTGGCCACCTTCATCCGGGTGTTCAAGAAGTATGAGGGGATAACGCCCGGCAAATTCAAGGAGATGCTGTGACCGTCTGTCGTTCGGGCGGGTTCATGCGAAGAGGGGGTTCGGCGGGGATGAAGCGAATTCACATAAGGGTCCGGTGCCTCCTGGCGGCTTGCCTTCTGTCTCTGGCGGGGTGTTACGGGGGAGACGACAAGCAGAGTGCCTCCGAGTCTTCGACTGGAGCTCCGGGTGGGGTCACCATGACCTATTGGGCGGAGCTGAACGGCAATGCGGGGAGCGTGAAGCCCACCTTCCAGGAGGTACCCTTCTTTCAGGAGTGGCAGAAGCGGACCGGCGTCCGCCTGAAGTTCATCCAGCCTCCCGCCAACCAGGCCAAGGAGGCGCTGAACGTGCTGCTGGCCTCCGGGGAGCTGCCGGATATGATCGAATACGAGTGGAACCGGTTCCCGGGCGGACCAGTCAAGGCGATCAACGACGGCTATATTCTTCGGCTGAACGATCTGATCGACAAGCATGCGCCTCACTTGAAGGCGTATCTGAAGGAGCATCCGGAGATCGACAAGCAGCTGAAGACGGACGACGGCAGCTACTACGTCTTCCCGTTCATCCGGGGCGACGATCTTCTGCGCACCTACCAGGGGCCCATCCTCCGGAAGGACTGGCTGGATGAGCTGGGGCTTCCGCTGCCCGAGACCATCGAAGATTGGCACACCGTGCTGAAGGCGTTTAAGGAGCGGAAGGGCGTGCTGGCGCCGCTGACTTTTTTGGGGGTGCCCAATACGCTGTTCGGCGTGGAGCACGGCGGGTTCGTCGGGGCCTTCGGCGTGAAGAAGGGCTTCTACCAGGAGGACGGGAAGGTCAAGTTCGGTCCCCTGGAGGCGGGCTACAAACAGTTCCTCCTGACCTTCCGGCAGTGGTATGCCGAAGGGCTCATCGACCGCAACTTTGCTACGTCCGATGCGAAGACGCTGGATTCCAGCATGGTGACGGGCCGGAGCGGGGCCACCATCTGGAACGCGGGAGCGGGCATCGGCAAGTGGCAGCCGCTGCTGACGGAGAGAGACGCCAAAGCCCAGCTGGAGCCGGCTCCGTATCCGGTGCTGAAGCGGGGAGAGCAGCCCAAGTTCGGCCAGCGCAGCTACTCGTATGAGGGCACCGGCGGCGTGGCCATCTCGCGCAAGAGCCTCCATGCGGAGGAGGCGGTCCAGCTGCTGGACTACGGCTACAGTCCGGAGGGGCACATGCTGTTCAACTTCGGAGTGGAGGGCGTCAGCTACCGGATGGAGGACGGGCAGCCCAAGTATACGGAGCTCATCACGAACCATCCCGACAAGCTGGCTCCGGCCCAGGCGCTGGCCATGTACACCCGGGTCAGCTACTTCGGTCCCTTCGTGCAGGACCTCCGCTTCATGGACCAGTTCTATACGCTGCCCCAACAGAAGAAGGCGGTTCGGATCTGGTCGGACACCGATGCCGACCGCTACATGATGCCTCAGATTCCAATGACGGAGAAGGAGAATGCAGAATTCTCCTCCATTATGAACGACGTCACCGCCCTGGTGGACGAGATGTCCCTGAAGCTCATCCTGGGGATGGAGCCTCCGGAGAGCTTCGAGGCTTACAACGCCCAGATCAAGCAGCTGAAGATAGACCGGGCCATCCAGCTTCAGCAGATGGCCCTGGACCGGTCGCGGTCGCGGTAGGAGCCGGTGGTCGGGCTTAAAGGGCTGGCCTGCCGCGCGAAGGCGAGTCAATCAGAATGAAGGCCACATATGGCCTTAACTATTCAACCGGCCCAATGCCCTCTCTATACGAAAAGCCCCTTCTCAATAAAACCTTGAGAAAGGGGCTTTTTGGACATTAGTATTGAATCGTCACGGAATCCGTGGCCGCATCATACTGCACCTTGGCGCCGAGCGCTTCGGACAGCAGCCGGACCGGGATTACGGTCAACTCATGATACAGCTTGGCCGGAGTGGCCGTCTCTTTCACGGTCTCCCCAACCGCATAGGCCTGCTTGTCGGTGAAGAAGGTGATGGTCTTGCCGTTCTTGGTGAAGACAGCGGCCTGGCGGGCATCATCCCAGGTCACCGATGCGCCCAACGCGCGGGCCAAGTCGCGGACCCACAGATAGGAGGAATCGTCGATGACGACGGGCTTCATCTTCGCCTGCAGCTTGACATCATCCAGCGTGAAGGAGGCTTCTCCAAGGGAGAATTTCACCGTATGGGAGACGGGCCAATTCAGCGTCGCTTGCTTGGCGTAGAAGTCCGAATCGGCATGCAGCCTTTCCTTGCCAACGGTCGGAGCCGGCTCGGTATGGAAGCTCCAGTCCTTCTGCATGCTCTTGGGCTGTCCCCTATCGGTGAAGGAAATCTTGACATGGGCGGCATACTGCATATCCGGCTGCAAGGGCTTAACCGGGATCAGGATGATCGCCTGGTCCAGATGAGGGTCTTTGCCTGGTGTATTCTGCAGCAGCGTAACGGGTTGACCGCTGCCGTCGGTCAGTGTCGCCTCGTCCAGCTTGATCCCCTCGATCTGCTCGCCCGACAAGTGAATCATCAGGGGGTAGCCGACCGGATAGGACGCGCTGCTGCCGGAATGGATGGCCAGCGGGTCCGGTGTTTCGTGTCCGTTGAAATCCAGAGGAACGTAATGGTCACCGTGAGCGGGAGATACCGTCATCTGGGTCGTCTGGGAGCTTCGCAGGCCGAATTCAAGGACAACGTAGCTACCTTCCCGGGCAACGCCGATCTCGGTGGACGACTGCATCAGGAAGGGAGTCCGGTGGTACGGGGCATCGAACAGAACGTCGATGGCCTGTGTAATGTTGCTCCAGCCGAAGGAGACATCCTCGCCGACCCCCTCACCCAGATAATTAGCATAGAGAGCGCGTTCGGAGGGCTTCGTTCCGGAGAAGCCGGGTTTACCGGATGTTTCCGAGTGAAGGGATTCCGAGTCCCCATCCTTCCGGTTATTCTGCAGATAGGAGGCATGGAATTGGGCGGCTTGCGTCAGCTCAGCGCTCCAACGAAGCGGGTCGAGTCCGAAGAGCTTCCGGTAATCGTTGATGTTGTCTATTGCCTTCTTCTGCTCTGCGGTTGGAGCGGAGGGCAGGGTGGAGACGGTACGCTCGTCCACCTTGAAGGTCCAGTTCATCGTGATGGGCTGATAGCCCTGTACCGTCAGAGTCACGTTAACCTGATGGTCTCCGGGCTTCAGATTCTCTTCAGGGGTGTAGGTATACGTCCAGGTTCCGGTATCCAGCTTGCCGGTCACTTTTTTGTTATCCAGAACCATCTGGAAAGTATCGCTGGCTGTGACGTGGACATCGCTTCGGAACGTGACTCCGATCACCGGCCGGGCAATGCCGACCGTACCTTGAGGATACTTTTGATAGCGGATGCTGGAGTCCGCATGGGCGACTTGATACGGAAGCAGGCCGCCGAAGAGCATGAGAATGAGCAGCAGCGGTAATAATCTGGCCGTATACTGCATGGGCTTGGTAGGCATAGTTCGGAATTCCTCCTGGACTGGTATGTAGAGCAGGTAGAAAGGAAGGGCGAATTTACACAATTCTACAAAAATTGCAGAATTCCTCCTGAATGAAAAAAAATGAGCATGTAAGATGAAGAGGCTGCTTCTCCTGCATGCTCATAAATGCTTACGGTTGCTTAGAGTTCAAAAAAGATGAAAGTTCCAAAGTGGGGCTGCCCTCAACAAACAGACAATCCTGATGATGGAATCCGTCTGCGGATGTCCAGTCTACTTGAAGGGAGATTCTGTTGTACTGGTTCATGAATACCTCATCGACCGCTGCTCCGCTTAAAGGAAGAGCCAGAAATACTTCGTATCGATTGACCTTAACCGGATCCAGGTTGATTACCCTTTTCTCACCGGTTGGAGCATACATGATGGTTGGTGTCTTTAAACGAGTCGCCATTTGCTCTTGTAATAGATAACTTATCTTAACGTTCTTCATCTCATAAAGGGGATTCAATAGTGCAACGTTGTACATGATGTAGGGGACCTGATTCTGATCCTTCTTGTCGATGACCAAGCTTGCTGTGAAAAGACCGGATGGTGTAGAGCAATTGCTCAGGCTTCCTGCTATCGGTGCAAGCTCTTTGGAGGATTCCTGCAAACAAACAGCACTGATCAGAAGAACGAGTAACACAATCGTTATCTTTTTCACAACGCCATAACTCCCCCTTACACCGTAGGATAATTCGCCACCTATAGAATATAACTCTCAGCAAATAGCGGTTATGACATGTGATTCATGTCGTAAATATGAACGGTTCCCCGCAGCCTTGTCTTGCAACCGCCTCCAAAGAAGACAATACAAGACCAGAAATCACATTCCAGCCTCCTTAAACCTCCAGGAAGAACCTCTTATAATGGGACCTGTAAGCGATATCATACAGGCACAAACCATAACGAGAGGGGTAATACCGAGATGAAGAAAATTGTACCCATGGCTCTGGCCGCCACCATGTCGCTCTCCTTCCTGGCCGCATGCGGCAACGGCAGCGACAGCGCCGAAGGCTCCGCCAAGCCGGCTGCTACACCGGCAGGCAGCGCGGCAGCCACAGCTCCCGCAGCCGGCGGCGCTAACGCCAACATTAAGGGCAAGGTCACGTTCCTGACCAACCGGACAGATATGGTCGACAAGGAGTACAAGGACTACGCCAAGCGCTTCAAGGAGAAGTATCCCAACGCGGACGTGGAATTCGAAGCCATCCGCGATTACGACAAGAACGTGAAGGTTCGCATCTCCTCCGGCGATTATCCCGACATCGTTCTCATTCCGACGATCCCGAATTCGGATTTGCCGAAGTATTTTGCTCCGCTGGATGATATGGGGTTGGGTGATAAGATCTACTTCAAGGATTTCAGGGCTACAGGAGGAAAAATGTACGGCATCGCCTCCGGCGCCTCTACGGTCGGTCTCGTCTACAACAAAAAAGCCTTCAAGGACGCCGGCATCACTGCCGTTCCGAAGACGCTCGACGAGCTGTACGCCGCCATGGATAAGCTGAAGGCGAAGGGCATCGTGCCGCTGGCCTCCAACTTCAAGGACAAGTGGCCGCTGCAGTCCTGGGTCTACGACCTGCCGCCGGTTATCGCCGGTAACGCCAACGTAGCCAACGACCGCATCAAATCGGAGACCCCTTATACCCTGGACGGCGCCTTCGGCAAGTCCTTCAGCATCCTGAAGACCATGCACCAGAAGGGCTATCTGGAGGCGGACATCAACTCCACCAACTGGGAGCAGTCCAAGAAGGACGTCGCCACCGGCAAGTTCGCCATGTACCTGCTCGGAAACTGGGTTATCAACCAGGTCATCGAGAACGGCGCCAAGTCCGAGGACATCGGCTTCTTCCCGATGCCGTATGACAACTCCGGCAAGATCAACTCCCCGCTGAACCCGGACTGGTTCTACGCCGTGAACAAGAACAGCAAAAACCCGGAGACCGCCAAGGCGTTCCTGAAGTGGTTGATCGAGGAGTCCGGCTATGACAAGTTCGCCGGCTTCATCCCGGTCCTGAAGGACAAACAGCCGGACCTGCCGCAGCTGGCCGAGTTCAAGTCCTTCAACCCGACCTTCTTCGAGGGCGTACCGGACAATGACCAAGCCATCGCCACCCAGAACAAGGCGCAGATCGATCCTCCGGGCCTGGTGCAGGAATTCGTCCTGGGCGACGGCAAGGCCATCTTCGACAAGTTCAACAAGCAATGGGCGGATGCCAAAAAATCCCTTGGTTATTGATCCGAATCAACCGTTATAGAGAAACAGGCTATCCCTGAACCCATGGGGCATAATGGAGAATCCTTAACTCGGGAATCCATCTTGCCCCTGCCGGGGGACGGTCCGGAGGAAGGAGAGAGCACCATGTTCAACCCCCTATCGTACAAGACCCAAAAGTGGATCATCGTCATCGGCTTCCTGCTGGTACCCATGACGCTCCTATGCACATTCACGTTCTACCCGGCGGTGAAGCTCGTCTATCTCAGCTTTACGGATTGGGACGGCATCAGCCCGGACAAGAAGCTGATCGGCTGGAGCAACTATGCGGAGGTATTCGACAACCCCAAGATCTTCGGCGTCTTCCTGCACCAGATTCCCTACTTCCTGGTGGGAGTGGTGCAGAATATGTTTGCTTTGCTTTTTGCAGTTCTTCTGAATGGCAAGCTGAAAGGACGGAATTTCTTCCGGGTTCTGCTGTTCCTGCCGTTCATTATGAATGGGGTGGCCGTGGCGTTTATGTTCCAATTCGTCTTCGACACCACCAACGGGTCGCTCAACGCCTTGCTTGACGCCATCGGACTGGACGGATGGAAGATGAGCTGGCTGGGCAATAAGGATATCGTCAACTATTCTCTGGCATCGGTAGGATTCTGGAGATTCATGGGATACAACATGGTCATCTACATCGGCGCCCTGCAGGCCATCCCCGGAGACATGTACGAGGCGGCCACCATCGACGGAGCCAGCGGCGTTCAGCAATTCTGGTACTTGACCCTGCCGCATCTGACCAAGATCATCGAGCTCAATATGTTCCTGACCATCAGCGGGGCTCTGTCCGTCTTCGACCTGCCCTTCGTCCTGACGGCCGGCGGTCCGGCCGGCGCCTCCACCACCTTCGTCTTCAAGACGGTGGAGACGGCGTTCCAATTCAATAATTACGGCCTGGCATCGGCCATGAGCGTGGTGCTTCTCCTGATCACCGTCGTGATCCTCGGCATCCAGAGCAAAGTCATCAACCGGAAGGGGGAATAACCCATGAAGCGAAAGAGTGTCTTCCTGAACAGCCTCCAATACCTGATCCTGCTGGCAGCCGCCTTCGTGGTGGTATTCCCGCCTTATGTGGTCTTCGTCAACGCTTTCAAGAAGAAGGAGGAGTTCGGCTCCTCCGGGCCCTTCACGCTGCCGAAGAGCTTCGGCAATTGGGAGAATTTCCGGGGGGTCTTCGAGCGGGCGCATATGGACCAGGCTTTTGCCAATACCTTCGTCATCATCATCGTCTCCCTGATCGGAAACGTCCTGCTCGGCACGATGGTGGCCTATGCCATCGGAAGGTTCAACTTTCGGGGCAAGGGGATCATCCTGGGCTCTTTCCTGGCGGCGACCATCATCCCGACGATTACGACCCAGGTGGCCGTTTTCTCCATCATCCAGAAGCTGCACCTGTTCAACACCCTGTCCGCGCCCATCATCCTCTACATCGGAGCCGACGTGGTACAGATCTACATCTACATGCAATTCATCAAGAACATCCCATATGAGCTGGACGAAAGCGCCATGATCGACGGCGCCTCCCTGTTCCGGATCTACTGGAACATCATCTTCCCGCTCTTGACGCCGGCAACGGCCACGCTGGTCATCCTGAAAACCATCAATATCTACAATGATCTGTACATCCCTTATCTCTACATGCCCAAGTCCAAGCTGGGCGTCGTCTCTACGGCCATCATGCGGTTCGCCGGCATCAACCAGGCGGAGTGGAACTATATCTGCGCGGCCATCCTGATCATCATGATCCCGACCGTCGTGGTCTATCTGGTGCTGCAGAAATATATCTTCTCCGGCGTGACCAGCGGAGCGGTCAAGTCCTAAGCCCGGGCGGGAATATGATATGATGGAGCTCAAAGGAGTGATCCGGCGTGAACCTCATGATCGTGGACGACGAAGAAATGATCCGGCTGGGTATCGCCAAGATCCTGAGCAAATCGGAGCTGCCCGTGCAGGTGACGGGGCTCTACGCCAACGGCCTGGAGGCCTGGACCGAGCTGTCCAAGCTGGCGCCGGGGGAGCTGGACGTGCTGATCACCGACATTAAGATGCCGGTCATGGACGGCCTGAAGCTCATCGAGAAGGCGAAGGAACGGATGCCGGGGCTGGCCGTCATCGTGCTGAGCGGCTTCAACGAGTTCGAGTATGCCCGCCAAGCCCTCCGGTTCGGGGTGACGGATTATTTCCTGAAGCCGTTGGACAAGTACGATCTCTTCCAGGCGCTCTGGAAGCTGTACCATGCGAAGGAGGAGGCTAGAGCGCCGGAGGAGACCCCACAGGTAGAACGGGGACAGGAGCATTACGTGGTGGAGCGGATCCGGTATTTTCTGGAGAAGGAATACGACAAGCCCTTTGATCTGGAGAAGCTGGCGCTTCGGGTGGATCTGAGTCCGAGCTATGTGAGCAAGCTGTTCCGGCAGGAGACGGGCACCACCGTGACGGACTACCTGATTGCTCTAAGGGTGGAGAAGGCGAAGCAGTTTCTCCTGGATTTTCCGGAGCTGAAGAACTATGAGATTGCCGGTATGGTCGGGTATTCCGACCCGGTATACTTCAATAAGCTGTTTAAGAAGATGGCGGGTGTCACCCCCAAGGAATACAAGGAGCAGCATTCATAAGAAGCAGGAGGAGAGCGGAACGATGGGAGAGGCAAGCATGGTGCTGGGGACGGAGTACGTGTGCGGCATGACCTGGGGCTGGACGGGAGTGCGGGGAACCTGGAGCACCCCGGAGGCGGAAGAATCCTTCGCCCGGATGTCGGAATTGGGCGTCAATTGGGTGACGCTGGCCTTCGGGGCTCTGCAGGATCATCCGCAGGCCACGGAAATCCGATTCCGTGAAGAGCCGACGGTAACGGACGAGGAGATCCGTGCGGCAGCCGCCATGGCCCGCAAGCATGGGCTGAAGATCTGTCTGAAGCCGGTGGTCAACTGCCGGAACGGCGTGTGGCGGGCCCATATCTCCTTCTTCGAGCAGGATGTACCCGGAGAGCCGACATGGAAGGAATGGTTCCGCTCCTACGGGGCATTCATGGTTCATTATGCCGAGCTGGCGGAGGAGCTGGGCTGCGAGCTCTTCTGTGTGGGCTGCGAGATGGTGCAGATGGACCGGTATGCAGACGCCTGGAGAAGCCTGGTGGAGGATGTGCGGGAAGTCTATTCCGGCCCGGTCACCTATAATTGCGACAAATATCAGGAGGACCGGGTTAGCTGGTGGGATGCGGTGGATGTCATCAGCTCCAGCGGATACTATCCGGAGGGTTCCTGGGAGGAGCAGCTGGAGCGGATCGGACGTAACGTCCGCGCACACGGCAAGCCCTTCCTCTTCCTGGAAGGAGGCTGCCCCAGCCGGACCGGATCGTCGCGGATGCCGAACGACTGGTCTCTTCCCGGGCAGGCCGACGAAGAGGAGCAGGCAGCCTACTACCGCAGCATGTTCGGGGCGGTGGCGGAGCATGCGGATTGGCTGCGGGGCTTCATGCTGTGGGATTGGCCCGCTCGCTTATATCCATTGGAAGAAGCGGCAGCCAACCGGGATTACTGCATGTACGGCAAATCTGCGGAGCCGGTGGTCCGGGATGCGTACGCCCGGTTGCGGACCGCTACGGCTGCAGAGGGCTGACGCTAGAGCGGGAGCGGCAAGGCCATTACCTATATCGAGGATGCTCCATTATCATCCGCTTATGTCCCACACCCCGGGTAGCTCATACCCGGGGTTGCCGCTATTGACCGGTATGGCCTATAATCGGGACATATCGTTGTAACCCCTTTCATGAGAGGAGCTGCGGACACATGATATCCGGCATCTTGCGGGCAGGCGCTCTCCTGACCGTCTTCCTGACGGTGCTCACCGGCTGCTCACCGGGCGGGAGGACTAGCCAACCCTCCACCCCGCGGGTGGAGGCCGATCCGGACTGGACCGGTACCTTGACGGTGGTCACCAACCGGACGGATCTGATCGAGACCAAATACAAGGAGTACGCCCAACAATTCCATGCCCGGTATCCGGGCTTAACAGTTCAGTTCGAGGCGCTCCGGGATTACGATAAGAACATCAAGATCCGGCTGGCATCGGGAGAGACGCCGGACGTGATGCTCATTCCCACTATCCCCACCTCGGACCTGCCGAAGTTCTTCCTGCCGCTTGGAACGTTGGGGCTGGACAAGGACAAGCTGGTCTTCTCCGACTTCAAGACCTTCCGCAGCGAGAATTACGGCATGCCCTCCGGGGTGGCCGTCAGCGGCGTGGTGTACAACAAGACGGTCTTCCGGCGTGCCGGCATCCCGGAAGCGCCCCGGACCCTGGACGCCTTCTTGGAGGCTTGTGCCAAGCTGAAGCGGCTCGGCTCCGTGCCCTTGGCCTCCAATTTCAAGGACCGGTGGCCTCTTCAGGTGTGGACCAATGACGTGCCGCTCCTGCTCTCCGGCACAGGTGCCATCAAGAATGAACTGGCGGCCAAGGATGCTCCGTTCCAGCCGGATTCCCCCTACGTGCAATCCATGTCCATCGTGAAGAAGCTGTACCAGCTGGGGTATCTGGAGCCTAATCTGAACGATACCAACTGGGAGCTGTCCAAGCGGGATCTGGCTGAAGGAAGGACCGCCATGATCCTGACGGGCAATTGGCTGGTGAACCAGGTCATCGAGAACGGGGCCCGTCCGGAGGAGATCGGCTTCTTCCCGTTTCCGGCGGACAATTCCGGCGTGCTGCGGGCCACGCTCTACCCGGACCGCTATTATGCCGTCGGCAAGAATACGAAGCATGCCGCGGCCGCCAAGGCTTTTGTGAAGTGGATGCTGGAGGAATCCGATTATGAGGCGTACTCCGGCTTCATCCCGGTGCTGAAGGACCGTAAAGCCACCCTCCCCCAGCTGCAGGAGCTGGAATCCTTCCATCCGCAGTATGTGGAGATCGTGAAGGATACGGATGTGTACAGCCAGATTCTGAACAAGGCCCAGCTGGAGCTGCCGGCACTGGTCCAGGAATATATGCTGGGGGATTCCGATCAAGTGTTGGACAAGGTCAACAAGATGTGGGCGCAGATCCGGGCGTCGCTGCACCCTAATCCGCAGCCATAGAAGGGAGGGATGCGCGTGCGTTACGGAATGAAGGGGACATGGACCCGAATCTGGCAGAAGTTCGCCGATGCCAGCATGAAGAAGAAGCTGATCGTGGTGTTTGTCTTCCTGATTACGCTGCCGCTCACGCTGACCGGCGCCATCTCGTACCAAAGCTACTCCCGCTCCCTCCAGGAGACCGCCACAACCTACGCTCTGGGCACCACCTCGGAGCTTCTGGACAAGCTGGACGGCTACATCATGGACATCAAGCGGATCTCCGCCCTGCCCCTCTTCATGCAGGAGATGCAGGTGAAGCTGAACGAGCCCGGCCAGAGCTTCGACAAGCTGAAGACCGTGGAGCTCTCCATCCTCTCGATCAACAATATCAAGCAGGAGCCCTCCAACGTCTACATCATCGATAACTTCAACGAGCTGTACTACAACCTGAAGACGGATGGGGTGCGTCAGGATATCCGCGAGAAGATTCCGTACTTCCGGCAGTTGGCCAAGGAGGCTGACGGACTTCCGGTGCTGCTGCCGGTACAGGAGGTGGAGTATTCTTCGGGCAAGAAGGATTATGTGTTCTCGGTCGTGCGGGAGATCCGCGACTCCGCCTCCATCACTCCCATCGGGATCATCGTATTCGACACCTCAGTCACGGTCATGGCCAAGACGGTGCAGGAGCTGGACGCCATCACCAAGGGCAAGTCCATGATCCTGGATCAGGAGGGCCACGTGGTCTACGACAGCGACCGGGCCTATATCACGCAGAGCGTGGAGAAGCGGGAGTTCGCCTCCCGGATGACCGGCGCCCAGGGCAGCTTCGAGGTGGAGCTGGACGGGCAGGCGTACATCTGCACCTATACGACCTCCTCCAAGTCCGATTGGAAAATGGTGGCCTTCGTCCCGGTGAAGGAAGTGACGGCCAAGGCCAAGCTGAACCGAAACGTGACCATTCTGGTCACGATTGCCATTACGGGCTTCGCGCTCCTGGTCTCCATCGTCATCTCCCACTTCCTGACGAAGCCGCTCAGCAAGATGTCCAAGATCATGAAACAGGTTCAAGGCGGCAATCTGAACGTGAGGCTGCATGTCCGGTACGCGGATGAGGTGGGGCTTCTGGGCAAGCACTTCAACCAGATGATCGGACGGATCGAGGAGCTGATCGGCG
The DNA here is from genome assembly GCF_051594765.1 of Oryzibacillus soli. Lineage (NCBI taxonomy): Bacteria > Bacillati > Bacillota > Bacilli > Caryophanales > Paenibacillaceae > Oryzibacillus > Oryzibacillus soli. Next base: position 12,167 of record NZ_JBPPGJ010000001.1, on the reverse strand, counting down.
AGGTGACCGACAGCCGCCTCCTGAAGAAGGAGGCGGAGATGAGGGCGCTGCAGAGCCAGATCAACCCTCACTTTATCTACAACACGCTGGAGACCATCCGGATGATGGCGGAGCTGAACGACGATGACCGGGTAGCCGCCATGACCTACAATCTGGGGCAAATGCTCCGGTACAGCTTGACCAAGGGCCACGAAATCGGTACGGTAGAGTCAGAGCTGGAGCATCTGGAGCATTACCTGTACCTGCAGAACATGAGGTTCAGCGGCAAATTCCACCTGAAGGTGGACGTTCCGAAGGAGCTGATGCAGCTGCCCATGCTGAAGCTGGTGCTGCAGCCTATCGTCGAGAACGCCATCTACCACGGCCACGAGAAGCACGGCGGGTCCGGAGAGATCTGCGTGTCGGCCTATCATCTGGGGACGGACACGTTTTTTGTGCTGACGGATGACGGGGTGGGCATGAGCCGGGAGATGGTGGACAAGCTGAACGACCGCTTCGAGAAGATCACCTATGAGCCGGGAACGGGCCGCGGCATCGGACTGGCCAATGTGAATGAGCGGATCAAGCTGCATTACGGCAAGGAATACGGGCTCCATGTGGAAAGCCAGCTGGGCAAGGGTACCAAGGTGATGATGAAGCTCCGCAATACATTGGCCTAAAGCCGGTTCCCGGGGAGCTGCCCGGTGCCGGACGGAGAGAGGAAGGTCCGCATGACGGAGAGACTGTATTACGATTCGCCCGAACGGATGGAGTGGGAAACCCGGATCACCCAGGTGTGGGAACGGGAGGACGGATTATACCTGGAGCTGGAGCAGAGCGCCTTCTATCCCCATGGGGGTGGCCAGCCCTGCGATACGGGCAGGATCCAAGGGATCCCGGTGCTGGAGGTGGTCAGCGAGGGGGAAACAGTGCTGCACAAGGTGGCGGAGCGGCCGGAAGCCTCCGGGATGGTAAAATGTGCGATCGATGAGCGGCGCCGCTTCGACCATATGCAGCAGCACAGCGGACAGCACCTGCTCTCGGCGGTCTGCCTGAGCCTGCTCGGCGCTATGACGGTGAGCTTCCATATGGGAACTGATGAATCAACCATCGACATCGAGCGGCCGGGGATTACACCGGAGGAGTGGGAGCAGGTCGAGCGGGAGGCCAACCGGCAGATCTATCTGAACCGTCGGATCCGCAGCTATTTCGTCACGCCGGAGGAGCTGGAGCGGCTGCCACTGGTGAAGCCGCCCAAGGTGACGGAGGACGTCCGGATCGTCGAGATTGAGGGCGTGGAGTACAATGCCTGCGGCGGCACCCACGTGGCCTCCACAGGCGGAATCGGCATGATCAAGCTGATGAAGCAGGAGAAGATGAAGGGCAACGTCCGGATCACCTTCCTCTGCGGAGAACGGGCGCTGCGGGAGTTCAACGCCAGCTTACGGATTCTCGGCGCCTTGGCCGCCCGCTTCAACACCGGCCGGGAAGAGATTCTGGACCGGATCGAGAAGGGGGACCAGGAGCAGCGGGCGCTGCAGGCGGAGCTGGCTCAACTGAAGGAGCAGAATGAGGAGTATCTGGTCCGGGAGCTGCTGCGGAGTTGGAGCGGCGGCGTGTTGGTGAAGGTGTTCGACGACAAGCCGCTGAAGGATCTGCAGAGCCTGGCGGTGAAGCTGGCGGAAGCCGGGAAACGGCCGGTGCTTGCGGCGTCCCGGGCGGACGGCAAGGTGGTGTTTGCCGCGCCTGGCGAAGGAGGAGGGGGCTTACCGGCCTGCGGCGCGTTCTTCAAGTCGCATCTGGCCGCCTATGGCGGCAAGGGCGGCGGCAGCGACAAGCTGGCCCAGGCGGGCTTCGGATCCTGGGAGCAGGCGGAGGCCTTCCTGGCCTTCGCACAACAAGAGCTGGCCCTGTAACGGGGCCGGCTTTTTGTGCTGCCGGGTGTTCCGCCGAGGGGCCATTAATCTATACTTTCCCGGGGAAAGCCTATAATTTATGGAATTGGAAACGCTTCATCGTTGCGCCATAATGGAGGGTAGACGATCACTTGGGACCGGCGCTTCGCTGATCCCCAAGGGAGGAAGCGAGGGAGTATGGACATGCAGGAGAGAGAGAAGCGCGAGTGTGATTGCGGACGCACCCTTCGGCTGCCGCGGATTCTAAGCGACGGCATGGTGCTGCAGCGGGAGGCCCTGGTGACGATATGGGGATGGGCGCAGGCTGGAGTGGACGTCCAGGTGAAGCTTGGCGGAGCAAGCGGCTCCGTACGGGCCGGCGAGGATGGAAGGTGGCAGGTCGTTCTGCCTCCCTGCCAAGCAGGGGGGCCTTATACGATGGAGATCTCAGCAGGAGCAGAAAGGACGGCCGTCGGGAACATTCTGTTCGGCGACGTCTGGGTATGCTCCGGGCAATCCAACATGCAGATTCCCATGGCCCGGGTCAAGGAAAAATACGCGGAGGACATCTCCCGTTCGGCCAACCCGGCCATCCGGCAGTTTTCGGTGCCGGAAACCTACGATTTCCGGGGACCAAGGGATGACCTGGACGGGGGGGAGTGGGTGCCCGCAGATCCGGAGCGGGTGCTGAGCTTTTCCGCCGTGGCGTATTTTGCCGCCTTGGAGCTGCATGAGCGGCACGGTGTGCCCGTCGGAATTCTCCTATCTGCCGTAGGCGGGTCGCCCGTAGAGTCCTGGATCGGCAGGGATGCGCTTCAAGCATACCCGGAGCTGCTGCAGCAGGCGGCTCCCTTCGAGGATCCGGCTCATATTGCCCGGGTGAAGCAGCGAGATGAGGAAGCCGCCGCTGCTTGGTACGGGCAGGTGGACCGGGAGGATGCAGGCTTGACGGCGGCTCCGCCCTGGTATGCATCGGAGGTGTCCGATCATCCGGCGGACGGCTGGTCCGCCATGAGCCTGCCCTCGGCCTTCGCCGATGAAGGTCTGCCCGGCTTCTGCGGCTCCGTCTGGTTCCGCAAGACCGTGGAGGTGCCCGCGGAGATGTGCGGCCTTCCCGCCAAGCTGAGGCTGGGCACCATCGTGGACAGCGACGCCGCTTATGTGAACGGGACGCTGGTCGGCACGACCGGCTACCAATATCCGCCGAGGATCTATGACGTTCCTGGAGAGGTGCTCCGCGAAGGCCGCAACGTCATTGCCATCCGGGTGATCTGCAACAACGGCCAGGGGGCCTTCACGAAGGATAAGCCGTTCCGGCTGGAGGCGGGGAACCGCTCCATCCCGCTGGCCGGCGAGTGGAGCTGCCGGGTGGGAGCCATTGCCGGCAGGCCGCTGCCGGCGACGACGTTTATCCAATGGAAGCCGACGGGCCTCTATAACGGGATGATTGCGCCTCTCCTGAAGCTGGCGGTCAAGGGCGTGTTCTGGTACCAGGGGGAGTCCAATGCCGAGCGGCCCGGATCCTATCGGGACTTGTTCACTACCCTTATGCGGGAATGGAGAAGACGATGGAACCGGGAAGACCTCCCCTTCCTCTTCGTGCAGCTGCCGAACTTTATGGAGGCCCGGCCGGAGCCCTCGGAGAGCCATTGGGCCGAGCTGCGGGAGGCGCAGCTGCAAGCGCTGGAGCTTCCGCATACGGGGATGGCCGTCGCAATCGACGCGGGGGAATGGAATGACATCCATCCGCTGGACAAAAAAACGGTCGGCCATAGGTTGGCCCGAGCCGCCGGACCCCTCGCCTACGCTACGGACGAAGCCGGAATGGGTCCGCTTCTTCGGGGCATGCGCCGAGAGGGAAGGAAGCTCCTGCTCTCCTTCGCCCACGCCGGCGGAGGGCTGGTGGTCCGGGGCAGCGGGAAGCTCAAGCATTTTGCAGTGGCCGGAGACGGGACACCGTTCGTCTGGGCGGAGGCGGAGATTCATGGTGACGAGGTGGCGGTATGGAGCGACCGGGTGCCGGAGCCGCGCGCTGTGCGGTACGCTTGGGCCGACAATCCGGAGGGCGCCAATCTGTACAGCCGGGAGGGGCTGCCGGCTTCGCCGTTCCGGACGGATGCGGTCCGCAGGTAAGTCGGGAGGGGGAGGATCCCGAAGAATTTTTGGCAGACCCCCATTGACAGCGGTTTCACCTATCGGCTATTATGAGAGTGTTCCAGCACAACCCCATATGCATATGGCGTGTTACCTTGATTGAAGAGGGCATGAGCCGGGAAAGATCTAGTATACGGATCTTTTCGGGCTCTTTTTTGTGTGCCTTTTGAGTTGGATTCGTGAAACGGGGAATATCGGAGGGATAAGGTTGGAGAAGGAGCACGTTCTCAAGATCGACCGGGTGATCGGCAACAATGTCGTCCTGGCCAAGGACGGTGCGACGGGTCAGGAATACGTGCTGCTCGGCAAGGGCATCGGCTTCAATGTCAAAGGCGACGGACGCATCCAAGCGAAGGATCCCCGCATCGAGAAGCGGTTCCGTCTGGATGAGAGCATGCCGATCCGCCATTATCAATCGCTCCTGGAGGATGTGGATCCGGACGTGATCCGGATCTCGGAAGAGATCATCGCCGATATTTCCGCCGATTTCGCCGTTTCCGTAAGTCCCAAGGTGTATCTGGCTTTGCCGAGCCACATTCAGTTTGCAGTCTACCGGTTGAAGAATGCCATGGATATCGTCAATCCGTTCCTGTACGAGACGAAGATGTGCTTCCCCAAGGAGTACAACATTGCACAGAAAGCGGCGGCCCGGATCTCCAATGCCTTCGGCGTCGAGATCCCGGAGGATGAGATCGGCTTCCTGACCTTCCACGTTCATGCCGCCGTGTCGAATGTATCCGTGGGGCAGCTGGTCAAATTCACGAGCCTGATCAACGATCTAGTCCAGCTCATCGAGACCCGCAAGAGCCTGTCCATCCCCCGGGAGAGCATGGATTACATCCGCCTCATCACCCATCTGAGGTATGCGGTAGAGCGGGTGCTCCAAGGGAATGTGGCTCATAACCCGTTCCTCGCCACGATTCACAAGGATCACCGCAAGGAATACGAATTGGCGCTGGAGATGGGACGCGTCATGGGCGATTACCTCCACATGGAGATTCCCGACGACGAGATCGGATATATGACGCTTCACCTGTACCGCTTGTTTCAAACTTACGTCCCGGGTGGGAACCGCTAGGAGGAAGAACCATGTTCGGCAATTGGTTGAAGCAAAAAAACACGAAGCTGGAGATCCTATCCCCGCTTACAGGGGAATCCGTGCCCCTGGAGCTGGTGCCGGATGACGCCTTCGCCGGCAAGCATATGGGCGACGGTGTGGCCATCGAGCCTTCGCAAGGGGTCTTGACCGCTCCCTTCGACGGAACCGTGGCTCATCTGATCCAAACGAAGCACGCGCTGATTCTCGAGCACGAATCCGGGCTGCAGCTCTTGGTGCACATCGGCATCAACACGGTGGCGCTCAAGGGCGAGGGCTTCCGGGCAATGGTCGGGACCGGCGACAAGGTGTGGGCGGGACAGCCGCTGATTGAGTTCGACATGGACTTCATCCGCGCGAAGGGCTTTCCGCTCATTACACCGGTCGTCCTTGCCAACGGCGAGGAGAGATCCGCTTCCCTGGAGGAGCCGGTGTTCGCCCAAGTCCGGGCGGGACAGAGCCGGCTGCTGACTGCGGAGCTGAAGGCATAGACCGGGTCTCAGACAGACATGATGGACGGTCAGGCAATTATCCATTCCTAATATGAACGATCGAGAGGATGATGATCATGTTGGCAGCATTGCAGAAGCTGGGCAAAGCCCTCATGCTTCCCGTCGCGTCTTTGCCGGCGGCGGCCATACTGCTCCGTTTCGGAGCCATTGATTATGTGAAGGATTTCCATATGGGGGACGGGGCCGGCGGCTTCCTGAACCAGTACATCGCCCCCTTCCTGCTGGCCGGCGGCTCGGCCATCTTCGATAACCTGCCGCTCATCTTCGCCATCGGGGTGGCTATCGGCATCGCCGGCGACGCCGTTGCCGCACTGGCGGCTGCAATCGCTTACTTGGTGCTCTCCAACGTGTTGACCAAGATTCCGGTGGCCTTCTCCGGCATCGTCGATGCGGATACCAAGCTGAATATGGGGGTCATCGGGGGCATTCTGGCCGGACTGGTCGCCTCGTACTTCTATAAGAAATACCACAACATCAAGCTTCCCGATTGGCTCGGCTTCTTCGGCGGCAAGCGCTTCGTGCCGATCATCACCTCCTTGACCATGGTTCTGGTGGGGATCGTCTTCGGCATCATCTGGGGTCCGATCCAGCACGTGCTCGATGAGTTCGGCCGCTGGGTCGTGGATCTGGGCGGCATCGGAGCCATGATCTTCATGATCGGCAACCGTCTTCTGATTCCGTTCGGGCTGCACCACGTGCTGAATTCCATCGCCTGGTTCCAGATCGGCGACTACACCGATGCAGCCGGCAAAGTGGTTCACGGCGACCTGACCCGCTTCTTCGCAGGCGATCCGACGGCGGGCATGTTCATGACCGGCTTCTTCCCGATCATGATGTTCGCTCTTCCGGCAGCTGCCCTGGCCATTATCCATACGGCCAAGCCGGAGCGGCGCAAGGCGATCTCTTCCATCTTCATCGGGACGGCCTTGGTATCGTTCCTGACCGGCATCACGGAGCCGCTGGAGTTCTCCTTCATGTTCCTGGCACCTGTGCTGTACGGTATTCATGCGGTTCTTACCGGCATCTCCGGCTATATTACGACCAGCATGGGCATTCAGCATGGCTTCGGCTTCTCCGCGGGCATGCTGGACTACGGCATCAACTATTCGCTGGCCACCAAGCCGCTTCTTCTCATTCCGATCGGTCTCGTATTCGCGGTCGTCTATTATTTCCTGTTCCGCTTCGTCATCGTGAAGTTTAACCTGAAGACGCCGGGCCGGGAAGACGACGATGTGTCGGGAACAGCAGCGTCGGGCCGCTCCACCTTAACCGACAAGGCCGAAAAAGTGCTGGCCGCCATCGGAGGCGCCGGCAACATCAACGGGCTGGATGCCTGCATCACCCGTCTGCGCCTGGTTGTGAAGGATGAGAAGGCCGTCAACGATCAAGTGCTGAAGAGCCTGGGAGCAGCCGGTGTCATGAGGCTGGGCCAAGGGGCGGTACAGGTCATCTTCGGCACCCAATCGGAGTTGTTGAAGGATGAGATTCAGAAGATGATGTGATCCGCGAGCGGGTTATAGAGAGATCCATGAAGAGAGGGAGAGCCATATGCTGCAACACACTTATGTGATCCAAAATCTGCTGGGCATCCATGTCCGCCCGGCCAAAAAAATCGTGGAATGCGCCAGCAAGTATCCCTGCAGCGTCTATCTGGAGCTGGACGGCAAGCGCAGCAGCGCCAAAAGCCTCGTCGCCGTCCTGTCTGCCGGCGCCAAGCTGGGGGACGCGGTGACGCTCGTGACCGACGGCGAGCAGGAGGAGGAGGCCCAAGCGGTGATCGGCGCGCTCTTGGCCTCGTCCATCGATTCGCCCGCGAAGGAGTGAGCCGCATGACAGGCGAATGGAAAGGGGTCGGCGTCTCCTCCGGCATCGCCATGGGGCCGGTGCGCCGACTGCTGCCGGCAGGTCATGCTGCGGACGGCGCAGCTGTGGAGCGGGATACCGTAGTGGACCCGGACCAGGTCCCGGAGGAGCTGGAGCGTCTTGCCGCAGCCGTCACGGATTCCGGAGCGGAGCTGGCTGAGCTGATCGAGGCGCTGGTACAGCAGGGGCGGCCGTCAGAGGCGGAGATCTTCGAGGGGCACCGGATGTTCCTGCAGGATGAGGAATGGATCGGCCGGGCTGAAGGGCTGATCCGGGAGGAATGCCGGAGTGCGGCACAGGCTCTGACACAGGCCACGGACGAGGTGGCGGCGGTGCTGGAAAGCTTAGACGACGCCTATATCCGGGAGCGGGCCGCCGATATCCGGGACGTAGCCCGGCGGATCGGACGCAAGCTGAGCGGAGAGTCCGTAGAGAACCGGGACTGCGGCTTCGGAGGAACCGGTCCCGTCATCCTGGTGGCAGAGGAGCTGAGCCCATCGGAGACGGCTGGGCTAAAGCCGGAGGAAGTAGCCGGCTTCGTGACGGCCGCAGGAGGGCGGAACGGACATTCCGCCATCTTGGCCCGGGCCTTGGGCATCCCTGCCGTGGCCGGCGCCGGGGAACGACTGTCGGACCTGCGGGACGGACAATTCTTAATCGTGGACGGCGACACAGGGAGCCTCTGGGTGGATCCGGATGCGGACATCGTGGAACGCTGCCGGGAGAAGCAGGCTCAGGAGCGTGCCCGGGTGGAGCGGGAGAGGCAGTTCCGCAGCGGACCGACACTGACGGCCGATGGGCACCGGGTGGAGCTGGCCGCCAACATCGGCAGCCCGCAGGATGCGGCTGTTGCCGCACAGGAGGGCGCGGAGGGCATTGGCCTCTACCGGACAGAGTTCCTCTATATGGGAAGGGACACCCTTCCCACGGAGGAGGAACAGACGGAGGCCTACCGGGCTGCAGTCCAGGCCTTCGGGCCGGGAGCGCCCGTCGTCATCCGCACGATGGACATCGGCGGGGACAAGGAGGTGCCGCTCCTGGGGCTGGCCAAGGAGGAGAATCCTTTCCTCGGATACCGGGCCATCCGGATCTGCCTCGAACAGACGGGCCTCTTCAAGACCCAGCTTCGGGCCATCCTCCGGGCCAGTGCCTACGGGAACGTGAAGATCATGTTCCCGATGGTGGCGACCCGGAGGGAATGGCGCCGGGCCCGGGAGCTGCTGGAAGAGGCGAAGCGGGAGTTGACGGCCGAGGGGCACCCGTATGACGCCGCGGTGGAGACGGGCATCATGATCGAGGTGCCGGCCGCCGCTCTGATGGCAGACCAGCTGGCCGCCGAGGTAGACTTCTTCAGTATCGGCACCAATGACCTGTGCCAGTACGTCATGGCGGCGGACCGGATGAATCCGGCGCTGGCGGAGCTGAACGATCCGCTGCATCCTGCCGTGCTCCGGCTGGTGCACCGGGTGCTGGAGGCGGCGGAGCGCCACGGCAAGTGGGTGGGCATGTGCGGCGAGATGGCCGGCCAGCCCCATGCCGTGCCCCTGCTGCTCGCCATGGGACTCCACGAGTTCAGCATGAGCGCCAAGGCCGTCGCCCGCACCCGTCGCCTTCTCTCGCGGCTGGACCGAGCCGCCTTAGGCGGCCTGACCGAAGAGGCCCTCGACTGCAGCGAAGCGGACGAGGTCCGCCGTCTGGTGGAGGCCCGGGTGCCGCAGATTCTGGAATAGCGCGTTATAATCGTGAAGGTTGGACAGAGATGCTTCTGTCCGGCCTTTCTTTGCGTTGGGGAGGGGGACATCAGAAAGTGCATGGGCGGAAAAGGGGATATCTGGAAGACTGTCGAATCTTTAAAACCATCAGCATAATGGAGGATTCAGCTTATGATATCCACTACAGCGGCCAAACTTCTACAGATTCTCCCCCACTCTTGGGTCAAGTCCATCTCGAAAAAGATGATCGACAGATACCTGGATAAATACGCCAATATCCAACTAGTAGGCAGTGAAAACCTACAAGGCATCATGACGCCAACAATCTTTGTATGTAACCACTTAAGCAATGCGGATGGCTTGGTTCTGGACAAGGTTCTCAAAGAGATTGATCCCACATTCGTGGCAGGGGAGAAGCTATCCACTAACACTGTGACGAGCATTGGGGTTCATGCAATAAAGACGACGAACATTAAACCCAATTCGGCCGATAAAGAAGGTCTCGAGAAAGTGATTCAGCTTGTAAAACAAGGGGAAAGCATCTTGATTTTCCCGGAGGGAACGAGAAGCCGATCCGGCAGCTTAGCCGAAGCCAAAAAAGGCATCCTGCTTATTGCCAGAATGACAGGAGCTCCCCTTGTCCCGATTGGATTATATGGGACGGAACAACTGCTGCCGATCCATCAAGATGGAGAGATGCAGGCAGAGACCTTTCATCCTGCCGATGTTCATATCCGCATCGGTCAACAATTTGAGCTTCAGAAGAGAGCAAAGGACCAAGATAGAAAAGAATATGAGGAGTACACGCTAAGATGGATCATGATGAAAATAGCCGAGCTGCTTCCGGAGGCCTATCGAGGAATATATAAATAAGGGGATAGGTGTTGGAGGACTTTATATTTTAGAGAGGATTTGTTCATTGAAGCCACTTATAGGTACATTAGCAGTTGCGTTTACTCACTTATTCTTGATTTTGTTATTTGGTATTAGAGTGGAAGGGTTCGACTCGGATACAAAGAATACGTTCATAACGGTATATACGATCCTATCGGCTCTCATTCTTATCAATGCTATTTTAGTATTCAAAATTAATAACAAGAAATTAATACGGGTTTGTTATTGGTTGAGTTGCATTCCCGGCTGTTTGTTTATTGTTTTTACGAAATATCAAGGAAGGGAACCGGGAGGATTTAATATATTCCCTGACAATCAATTGGAATTAGGCTTGGTCCTACCCATTATTATTGCATTTATACAGATTATGATCTTTTTTGGGCTCCTTTCAGAACTACGGTTTCTACCAAAAGGTAAGAGGTGATTTTTACGCAGATCTTGTTATTCATCTTTCTGCTAATCACAAATATACATCAAAGTCAAAGTGCTGTTGATAATGGAATCGGCACTACTAAATACGTGAATTCAAAGATAGGATTTACTATCGAGTTTCCATCATATTGGAATGACAAGATGTATATTCATGATTCTGGATCGAAGGTTTCTTTTATGTATAAGTCCATTTCCGGTAATGACGATGCGGAGTTATTTGATATTTTTTTGATATCAAGAACTCAGTTCAAAGTACATGAAAAACATGCTGGTTTCTATAGATACCTCGGTCAAAAACAAGGTTTAGTTATTGCACAATTTTCTCCAACTGGAGTTCCTTATGACAACTTAAACCCATCACAGATACAAGATTATAAGAACTATTTTGATATACATAAAGATCTGAGTTCGGTACTAAACACATTTACACTCATGGAAGATTACGATTTAGAGCTTTATGAACAAGTAGTGAAGGATAGTTTATTAAAAGATGAAGAACTCAAAGACGAGTATGAAAGAATTATCAATGAGGAGAATAACCGCTGAGGGTAAATGATGACTCAGAACAGAACGCCAAAAATCCAATAATAGGAGATCCGAAACTTGACTGACTTAATTAAGGCAATACTATCAGACCCCATATCAAATCAATATCAGAGATTCCATGAATTCTGTACTCTGAAGGACAAAGGGTTGCGCAAGAAATCTTTTGAGAGTTTACATATGTTTATAGCTGAAGTAAAGCAGTGGGAGGAAGAGGAACAAAGGAAATTTGTTTGTTGGCTATTTCATTTATTTGAAATCACAGATAATCATCATCAAGTACTCGTTCATCCACTAGAAGAACAGCTATTGAAGCCAATTCTGGAATATTGGATGAATAGTTATAACGATGCAAGACCGTATAGATGGTTTGGGTTATTTCTAAACAGTTATAATCGGATGGATTACTTAAAAAAAGCCATAGAACTTGGTGGTTTACTAGAGCAAAAAGCGTTGGAAAAGGTTATTGATTTAAAGTTAGATTGGTTATGGTACGTATTCCATCACATAAATGAAGATATATACTTGGGAAGGATCAAAGAGGATCGAAAGATAATTGATGAGATTGGTGACTTGTTATCTGATATTCAAGATGTGGAAACAAAAAAAGGCCTAGAAAATGCAATAACATATTACAAAAAGTTAATGGATGATTGGGAAGAGTTCGGAACATCATCTAAGTCGAACTTTGTAGAGTGGTGTACAGAAAAAGGAAGACAGTATCATTGGGTGAAGGCATTTTATTATAAGTAATGCTGTACAGGTGAGAACGTTTTAACACTATTGCATGGCTTCGTGAAGAATATTAGGTGGGATTTAAGGGAAGCGGGGGGCTAATCATGAACGATAATAAAATAATCATTGGCGTTCCAGGAAAATGGAAAGATAGAACGGATATCGTTCAATCCATTGCAAGACTTAGTGAAGGTTACATCTTTGCGGGCAACGGGTCTGTCAAGAATTTTGTGTAAACTCATTTATAGGGAACTCCCCCGGGGAGGGGGAGTTGGCCTGTCTAGCGTAAATGTTGACCGACCCGATCCGGGAAAAAGACAGACAGTTGCAGCAGCATTTGTCCCCAGTTTTG